>JBARRR010000106.1:0-9264 GCA_049644325.1 Candidatus Dormiibacterota bacterium | reverse complement strand
CAAGAAGCTGCTGCTTTCCCTGACTGGCGTCGAGGCGCCCCGGCTGCTGTGTCTCGAAGCCGCCTGGATGGCCCATGCCGGCTCCTTCCACATCGAGTGGGGCCTCAGCCACACCATGGGACGACAGATCGGACCGCACTTTGACATCCCCCACGGCTACACCTCCTCGATCCTGCTGCCTGCCGTGGTCGAGCTGCAGCGGGACGAGAAGGTCGAGGCCGAGGCCTGTGTCGCCGAGTCCCTGGGGGTCGACTCGGGTGGCGCCGCCGACGCCCTCCGCCGCCTGGCCGGCGACCTGGGGCTGCCCACCACCCTGCGGGCGGCCGGGGTCAGCGACCGCGCCGCGGTTGAATCGCTGTTCGAGGGGAACGAGCCGGCCCAGGCCGTGATCGATCGGGCCTGGTAGCGGTCACAGCCTGCGCACCCAGGCGTCGATGCCCCGCTTGGGCCTCAGGGTGATGGTGGGCTCGGCCTCGACCTTGGTGCCCGGCGGCACCACCACCTCGAACTCGCGGGCCAGGTTGGCGATCACCAGCGTTGCCTCGAAGATGGCGAAGTCTGAACCGATGCACTTGCGCTGCCCGGCGCCGAAGGGGAAGTAGGGTGCCTGCCGCAGGTTGGGTTCGTTCTCCGGCAGGAAGCGCTCGGGCTTGAACTTGTCAGGCTCCGCCCAGAAGCCGGGATGCCGGTGGGAGACGTAGGGGCTGAGCATGATCGTGGTGCCCGCGGGGATCCTGTAGCCGCCGATCTCGTCGTCGGCGAGGGCGTCGCGCTCGATCGCCCAGCCGGGCGGGAAGAGCCGCACCGCCTCGTGGATCACGGCACTGGTCAGAGGCAGGCTGGCGATGTCCTCGGCGCTGGGCTCCCGATCACTTAGCGCGGCCTTCAGCTCCGCCCGCACCCGGGCGGCCACGTCGAGGTGCTGGGCCAGCAGGTACCAGCTCCAGGCCAGCGCCGAGGCCGTGGTCTCGTGGCCCGCGACCAGGAAGGTCATGATCTCGTCGTGGACCTGCTGGTCGCTCATGGCGGCGCCGTCCTCGTCCCTGGCCGCCAGCAGCATCGCCAGCAGGTCGGTGGCCTCGCCGTCCGTGGGCACGCCGGCGGCATGGCGCTCGGCGATCATCGAGTTGACCAGCTCGTCCATGGTGGCGTGGGCCTCGGTCCAGGCCTGGTCCTCGGTCAGCTCCAGCTTGTCGATCTCCTTGGGCAGCAGGACGATCACCGACTGGGTCCTGGCCAGCGCCTCCTCGAGCAGGATCTTGAGCGCCGGCTGGACCTGGGGAGCGCGCGCGCCGATGTCGGAGCTGAACAGCGCCCTGCCGACGATGTCCAGGGTCAGCGCCAGCATCTCGGCGGAGATGTCGATGTTGTCCTGCTGGCGGGCCAGGGCGTGCCAGCGCACTGCCATGTCGCGGCAGGCGTGGTTCATGGTGGTGGCGAAGAGCGCGATCTGCTGCCGGTGGAACATCGGCTGGATGAGGCGCCGCTGGCGCTTCCAGAGGTCGCCGTCGCTGGTGACCAGCCCGTTGCCCACCATCTCCTGGATGGGCCGGTAGGTGAACGCCTTGGGGTAGTTGGCGGCGTTCTCCTGGAGGACGTGGTGGATGTGGTCGGGGTGGCGCACGAGGTGGATCACCAGGTGCGCCGGCTTGGGCCCCAGTCGGAACCGGACCACGTCGCCATAGGTCTCGGCAGCCTGGAGCAGGGTGCCAAGGGGGTCGCGGTTGAGCTCCTCGAGGGAACCGTGCGTCCAGTCGCCATGGGGCCCGGGCGCGGCGGGCTGGGGCGGGTCGCCCATCTGCAGCCTTGGCATCGGCCTGGCCTCCCTTCCTGACCCCGGATTCGAACTAAGACGCAGGATAAACTTGCTCGTGACGCAAAAGGAGGCCTGAATTCCCGCGATGCCGATGAACCTTGCCCAGAAGATCATCTCCGAGCACCTCGTGGCCGGCGAGATGAAGCCGGGGTCCGAGATTGCCATCACCATCGACCAGACCCTGACCCAGGATGCCACCGGGACGATGGCGTACCTGCAGTTCGAGGCCCTCGACATCCCCAAGGTCAGGACCGAGCTGTCCGTCAGCTACGTCGACCACAACATGCTCCAGACGAGCTTCGAGAACGCCGACGACCATCGCTTCCTGCAGAGCTTCGGCGGCAAGTACGGCGTCTTCTTTTCCCGGCCCGGCAACGGCATCTGCCACCAGGTCCATCTCGAGCGTTTCGCCATCCCCGGCAAGACCCTGCTCGGCTCCGACTCCCACACCCCGACGTCGGGAGGGGTGGGGTCCCTGGCGATCGGCGCGGGCGGTCTCGACATCGCCGTGGCGATGTCCGGCCAGCCCTTCTACACCGGCATGCCGAAGATCCTCGGCGTCCGCCTCGAAGGCCAGCTGCAGCCCTGGGTCACGGGTAAGGACATCATCCTCGAGGTGCTTCGCCGCCTGACCGTGCGCGGCGGCCTGGGCCGCGTCGTCGAGTACCACGGACCGGGGGTGGCCCACCTCTCCGTGCCGGAGCGGGGCACGGTCTGCAACATGGGCGCGGAGCTGGGCGCGACCACGTCCATCTTTCCCAGCGACGAGCAGACCGCCTGGTTCATGTCGGCCCAGGGCCGGGGCGAGGACTTCGTCCAGATGATGGCCGACCGCGACGCCGAGTACGACGAGCTCGAGGTCATCAACCTCGACGAGCTGGAGCCGCTGATCGCGCGCCCCCACTCGCCCGACAACGTGGTCAAGGTCAGTGAGGTCGAGGGCACGCCCTGCAGCCAGGTGGCCATCGGCAGCTGCACCAACAGCTCGTTCAGCGACCTGACGGTGGTGGCCAACGTCCTCAAGGGCCAGGTGGTCCACCCCGACGTCTCGCTGGTGATCACCCCTGGCTCACGCCAGGTCTACGAGATGATCTCGCAGTCGGGCGCGCTGGCCGACCTGATCACCGCCGGCGCCCGGATCCTGGAGTCGGCCTGCGGTCCCTGCATCGGCATGGGCCAGGCGCCCCCGTACGGCGGCGTCAGCGTGCGCAGCTTCAACCGCAACTTCGAGGGCCGTTCGGGCACGCCCAACGCCCAGGTCTACCTGACCAGCCCGGAGACCTGCGCCGCGACCGCCCTCACCGGCCAGATCACCGACCCCCGCAAGCTCGGCGAGCCGGTCCGGGTGCGGATGCCGGAGCACTACCTGATCGACGACCGCATGATCATCCCCCCGGCCGAGAACCCCGCCGAGGTCGAGATCATCCGCGGCCCCAACATCCAGCCGCTGCCGCGCAACGAACACATGGCGGACGCGATCAGCGGCCGCGTCCTGATCAAGGTTGGCGACAACATCACCACCGACCACATCATGCCCGCGGGCGCCAAGGTGCTGCCGCTTCGGTCCAACATACCCAAGATCTCGGAGTTCGTCTTCAGCGGCGTCGACCCGGAGTTCGTCAACCGCGCCAACAAGGCCAAGGATGAGGGTATCGGCGGCGCCATCGTCGGCGGCAGCAACTACGGCCAGGGCAGCTCCCGCGAGCACGCCGCGCTGGCCCCCATGTACCTCGGCGTGAAGTTCGTCCTGGCCAAGTCGTTCGCCCGCATTCATCGCGCCAACCTGATCAATTTCGGCATCGTGCCCCTCGGTTTTGTCAACGAGGCCGATTACGAGGCCATCGCTCCCGGCGACGAGCTCGAAATCCAGGGCGCGCTGGGTCAGCTGGTGGTGGACTCCAAGATCACCATCCAGAACAAGACCCACGGCACCAGCTTCGAGGCCGAGCACGCGCTAACCGATCGCCAGATCGACATCATGAAGAAGGGCGGACTGCTCAACTGGATCAAGGAGCAGGCCCAAGGCGATGGTGCCGACGGCGCGGGCGGCGTCGACGGCGCCGGGTCCCATCCGGTCGCGCTCGGGGCCGGGAAGGACGCGCCCGAGGTCGACGCCGAGCACTCCACCCTGACCGGGGGCGCCGGCGCCACCGGCGGCTGACGGCCGGGCTTCAGCGCACGACAGACCTCCTGGCCGGCCTCCCCGCTGGGCTGCTCGCCCGGCTTGACGACACCTGGTACGAGAACTTCGCCGCCTGGGCCCGCGCCCATCCTGACGGCGAGGTCGGCACCACCGGTGGCTGGCGGATCGCGTCCTTGGGCTCGCCGTGGCCCTTCTACAACGTCGCCACCGCGGTCAGCGACGGCTTTGCCGCCGCCGGCGGCAGCGCCGCGGACCTGACCGCGGCATTCGCCGGCGCCGCCGGCTACAGGGTCTGGCTTCGCGACGGAATGGACGATGCCGAGGCCGTCCTACAGCGGGCGGGTTTCGCCGCCATCGACGAGCTGCCCGCCTTCTGGATGCCGTTGTCCGAGGTGACGGAGTGGGCGGCCCCGGACGGCTACGAGGTGGTTCGGGCCAGCACCGATGACGAGGTGGTTGAGTGCCTCCTGGGGGACCGCTGGGCCGGCTACATGGACGACGCGGAGGTGGCCCGCACCTTTCCCGACCCGGCGGCCATGGCCAG
Source organism: Candidatus Dormiibacterota bacterium (assembly GCA_049644325.1). GTDB lineage: Bacteria > Chloroflexota > Dormibacteria > DASZGP01 > DASZGP01 > DASZHA01. The sequence goes on along the minus strand of JBARRR010000106.1, from coordinate 4,761 downwards.
GGTGGGGGACCGCAGCTTCTACCTCGGACGCAGGGAAGGACAGCTGGTTGCCACCGGCCAGACGATCTCCATCGGCGGTGTGGTCGGCACCTATGGGATGTGGACCGCTGAGCCGCACCGTCGCCGGGGGTTGGGCAACGCCATCCTCGCCCGCGGCCTGCTCGACGCCCGCGCCGAGGGCAAGGAGATCGCCAGCATCCAGGCCTCCGAGATGGGGGCGGGCATCTACCAGCGGGCCGGCTTCCGCAAGTTCTGCAACTACCGGATCTTCCGGCCGCCGTTGTGACCCTCGCGCGGCTGGATCGAGACTCTTTGGTGTGTGGACAGCCGGGTACGGGCCAGTCAGAATTACCGCCAGTGAGCGGCTCATTGGACGACGAAGAGCGCGACGCAGAAAACATCCCTGAGCCCGGGGAGGACGACCCTGATGCCCTGGCAGCCGGCAGGCCCAGGCTGTACCGCCTCCGCCCCCAGGGCCTGCGCCCGGTAGCCCGGGTGCGACCCGGATCCAGGCGCCGCGGACCTCTGCGAAACGACTGCCCCCCCGACCAACGTCGGCTGGGGAGGTTGCCCACCAGCCGCACGCGCCTTCGTTGAGCGCGCGGGCGCTCTCCGCCCCCGACAGCCCCGAACCGCCTGAGCTTCCTCAACCCTCTCCGGTGATCTCCGCTGCCCCCACCAAGCGGGCGCGGCGAGAGTGGGTCTTCCCCGCCCTAGATCTCCCCGACGGCTTCCAGCCGGGCGCCACCGAGCTGGTCCGAAGGGTGCTGTGGTCCCGGCGCGAGGTGATCGGCTCGGACCTCGACGCCTTCCTCCAGCCCCGGCGCCTCCCCATCGAGGAAACCCGTGCCATGAAGGGGATGGCCGAGGCGGTGGCCCTGGTTGCGGAGACGATCTCGAGCCGAAGGCCGGTGGCGATCTTCGGCGACTACGACGCCGACGGCGTCACCGCCACGGCGCTGCTGCAGCGCGGCCTGCGCCTGGCCGGCGCCGAGGTGATCACCTACATCCCTCACCGCGTCAACGACGGTTACGGCCTCAGTCCCGACGGCCTAGCCGAGCTGGACCGTCAGGGCGCCGCCCTGGTGATCAGCTGTGACTGCGGCACCAACTCGGTCGACGTCGTCGCCGGCCGTCCCGCCGGCCAGCGCCTGGTGGTCACGGATCATCACCTGCCCGCCTCCGAGATCGCCCGCCCCGATGCCCTGCTCAATCCCCATCAGCCGGGCTGCCCCTATCCGTTCAAGGACCTCTCCGGCGCCGGCGTGGCCTTCAAGCTGCTGGAGGCGCTCTGGGCCGAGCCTGCCTTCGCCGGGCGCCTCGACCCTGGCGAGCTGGACCAGGTGACCCAGCTGGTGGCGATCGGGGCGGTCGCCGACGTGGTACCCCTCCTGGGCGAGAACCGCGCCCTGGTCCGCCAGGGGCTGGCGGTGCTGGACGAGTCACCGCTACCCGGCGTGCGGGCGCTGATCGAGGTGGGGATGATGCGGCGGCCGCTGGACTCCGGGGCCATCGGCTTCCAGCTGGCGCCCCGGATCAACGCCGCCGGTCGAATGGATGACGCCCGCCTGGCGCTCGACCTGCTCCTGGCCGAGACCATGGACGACGCCTATCCCCTGGCCGAGCACCTGGAGCGCCACAACCAGAGCCGCAAGGCCGCCACCGAACGCGCACTGGTCGAGGTCGCCGAGCGGCTGGAGCAGGAGGGCGTGCCCGACTCGGCCATCGTCATCGCCGACGAGCGCTGGCCGCTCGGCCTAGTCGGCCTGATCGCGGGCCGGCTGGTCGACCGCCACCACATGCCCGCGTTTGTGCTCAACCGTGAGGGGGACGAGTGCCGGGGGTCGGCACGCTCCGTCCACGGCTTCAACGTCGTCGACGCTCTGGCGGCCTGTGAGGGAGTGCTGGCGCGATACGGCGGTCACGAGATGGCGGCCGGCTTCGTCCTGCCCGCGGCCAACCTGCCCGCCCTGGTCGACGGCATCCAGGCGTACGCCGAGGCCCGCCGTCCCGAGGGTGGCTGGAGCCGGCGCCTGCCAGCCGATGGGGTGGTCGACTTCGAGGCCCTGACGCCGGACGCGGTCGAGTCCCTGGCCGTGCTGGAGCCGTTCGGCGAGGGGCTCCGGGCGCCGAGGTTCTGCGTCCGCGACGTCGAGCTCAAAGCCGCCTCCGCGTTTGGTGGGGACGGCGACCACATGCGCCTCTGGTTCGCGCAGGGGGAGCGAATGATCGAGGCGATCGCGTGGCGCAAGGGCGAGCATGTGCCCTTCTACCGCGCCGCGGCCCAGAAGCACGACCGCCTCGATGCCCTCTTCAGCGTCGAGGTCAATCGCTGGGATGGCGATGAGAATGTGCGACTCGAGCTGGAGGACCTCCGCCGGGCCTCGGCCACCGGCTGAGGCACCCGACGCGGACCCTGCCGCAACCCCTCTGTTTGCCCGTGGACAACATCGCTCGACGCTGCTAGCGTGGGCGCAGCGGGGTAACTGGTAGCCCACATATCCCGTCCCTGATCGCCGGCCCCGTCGCCGCGCACACACATGGAGACGGGTATATGAGCTCAGGATTCGACGAGGTCGTCACCCCGCGCCTGGTACTGGCGGGGGCCGGCAGCACAACCGGCAAGACCACGTTGACCGCGGCAGTCATCGCCGCCCTCCGCCGCCGCGGCACCCGCGTCAGCCCCTTCAAGGTTGGCCCCGACTTCGTCGATGCGGCCTACCTGGCCCACGTCGCCGGTCGCGCCTGCCGCAACCTCGACCCCTGGATCCTGGGCGAGGAGGCCATCCTGCAGAGCTTTGCCGGCGGCTGCATCGATACCGATATCGCCGTCATCGAGGGCATCCGCGGGCTCTTCGACTCGTGGGGCGCGGGCCCCGAGGGCAGCACCGCCGAGCTCAGCCGCCTGGTCGACGCGCCCGTGGTGCTGGCCATCGACGTTTCGGGCATGGTCCAGAGCGCGGCTGCCATCGCGCTTGGGTTCAAGACCGTCGACCCGCGGATCCGCATCGCCGGCGTGATCCTCAACCGGGTCGAGAGCGACGAGCACGCCCGCTGGATCGAGGAGGCGGTCTGGCAGCAGGCCAAGGTGCCGGTGCTGGGCTGGCTGCCGGAGATCGAGGCGCTGGTCATCCCCGAGGACGAGCGCGGCCTGACCCCGGTGGCGCAGAACCCGGGCTTCGATGACCGCATCGGCCACCTGGCCGACGCCGCCGAGCGCCACCTCGACCTCGACCTGCTCCTGCGCGTGGCCGCCAACAGCAAGCCCCTGACCCGGATCCCGCGGGTCGAGACGCCGGCGGTCGACCGCGCCGTCCGTCTCGGCGTCGCCTACGACGAAGCCTTCAGCCTCTACTACCCGGAGAACCTCGAGATCCTGGCTGAGGCCGGCGCCGAGATCGTGCCGTTCAGCCTGCTCCACGACAGCCACGTCCCCGACGTCAGCGGCCTCTACCTGGCGGGGGCCAGTGCCGGGGGTTTTGCGCCGCGGCTAGCCGAGAACACTCGAATGCTGGAATCGATCCGCGAGGCACACCTCGACGGCATGCCGATATACGGCGAGTGTGGGGGTCTTATGTACATGGCTGAGAAGTTCACCGGCGAAGACGGCAGCGAATACCCCATGGCGGGGTTGCTCCCGATCACCATGTCGGCTCACGGCCAGCCCCGGCGGATGGGCTACCGCGAGGTCCAGGTGGTCGGCGACAACCTGCTGGCCCGGGCCGGCGAGCGCATCCGGGGCCACGAGATGCACTGGAGCCGCACCACCAATGGCACCGGCGGAACGGACCGCGCCTACGAGCTCTTCGACGCCTCCGGCGCCCGCCTCGGCCACGAGGGCTACGCCCGCCCGGCGCTGCTGGCCAGCGACATCCACCTCCACTTCGCCTACAATCGCGAGCTGGCTCACCGTTTCCTGGAGCACTGCCTGAAGCCGGTCGCGGAGCCCCTGCCGGCCGAGGCCTCCGGCTAGGCCGACACCTCCACCTCGGCGCCAAGGCCGCGAGCGCGAAGCTCGTCGGCTACGCGCCGGACGCTGGGGCTGAGCACCACGATATGGTCTCCGGCAATGTCATCGCTGCCACCCTACAACCCGCCGCGGAGCCAGCGCATCGCCTGGCTCCTGCACCAGGATGGCGCCGCCGAAGCCATCGCCGCCGCCGGCCCCGACCTCGGCGGCGTGGCAGCGGCATGGTCGGAACGCGCCGCCGACCGTGACCAGCTCTCGGCCCTGGTCGACGTCCCCATCTTCGATACCGTTGAGTGGCACCCATTGGCCCCCGGGGACGAGGCGGCGGTCGCCGCCGCCATCCGCGACACCGCCGGCTCGACCGTGGTCATCGCAGGCTCGCCCACCCTCGACGCGCTCCTCCGCGAGCTGGTCGATCTGCCGCCAGGCCGCGCCCGTCTGCGCTTCATCCCGGGGCTGGCCACCACCGTCCAGGTGCTGCCCGACCGGGCCGTGCTCCGCCACCTCAACCAGGGCGGCGCGCTGCTTCCATAGTCCAGCCGCCGTGGCCTTTACGGACCGCGGTTAATTCTTCAAAAGGATTTGCTGGACCTTGCCCGTTCCTTAACAGCCGGGGATCTAGTCTGCGTCAAAGAGCGCCGGTTCCAGCGGGCCGGCGTTCTCGTTTGTCCAGGCTTTGTTGTGCCCGGGATCGTCCGTCTTCAGTTGCGAAAGAGCAGGTTGAGGATCACCGTCAGGACGATGCTGATGAGCAGGCCGGTGGCCAGCGGCGCGTAGATCGTCACGTTGCC
>JBARRR010000105.1:0-14103 GCA_049644325.1 Candidatus Dormiibacterota bacterium | reverse complement strand
ACTTGTCCTTGACCGCCTGGGTGAACAGGGGCCGGTCCTTGCTCTCGTAGCGCGCCGTCTTGGTCTCGGGTAGCAGAAGCGCGATCTTCTTACCCGCGGCGCTGCCACCGCTGCTGCTGCTGCTGCTGCCACAGGCCGCCAGCAGCATGATGCCCGCTGTCGCGAGCGCTGCCAATTTGACTCCAGATCTCATGACTCCTCCTAGTGTTTGGGGCCGGCCTAGTCGTCGGACCGGCCCTCGATTGACATTGGGATCTGTCGGTCTTGCGCCCGCGGCGCGACCCGCCCGCCGATCAGCGCCGCCCCTGCGCTTTTGTCAGGGCTCCGCGCTGATGGCGACGACGCCAGCGGAGCATGCCCCCCAGGATCCCCAGGGCGGCGACGACCGAGATCTCGGTCAGGGGCGAGCCTGAGGCAGCGGTGTTGGGCAAGCCCGAACCGGATTGCGAGGTGGTCGCCGCGCTGGCGCAGCTCTGCAGGCCCTGGTTGAGCCCCGATGCCTGCAGGCGGATGTCGCGCGAGGAGCTGCCGACGAGGACCGGATGGCAGCCGTTCTCGACCTGCCAGCCGTGCGACCCACTGTCCCAGTAGGACACCGCGCGCGAGTTGACCGGGAGGGTGACGTGCTGCGTCTGCCCCGGCGCCAGCGCCACCCGGTCATAGCCACGGAGCGCCTTCACCGGCTCGCCGGCGTAGTTGTTGGGAGGCGCCCCGACATAGAGCTGAGCCACTTCCGCGCCCGCCTTGCTGCCGCTGTTGGTGACATCGAACGCCACCTGGGCGAGGCCGCTGGCGGACGGCGCCGACACCACCTGCAGGTTGCTGTAGTTGAACGTCGTGTACGAGAGTCCGTGGCCGAATGGGAAGAGCGGCTCGACGCCATGGGCGTCGTACCAGCGATACCCGACCTCCAGGCCCTCCGTGTACCGCGAGTGTTTGCCGACGGCGTCGCCGGCAACGGTCACACCGGGGTACTGGCTGGGGTTGGATAGGAGCGGCACCTGAGCTGCCGACTTGGGGAAGGTCTGCGGCAGCTTGCCCGAGGGATTCACGTCGCCGAACAAAACCGAGGCGATGGCGTCGCCCTCGTCCTGCCCCGGGTACCACGCTTCCACCACACCCTTTACCTTGTTCACCCACGGCATCAGCGCCGGCGCGCCGGTCTCCAGCACAACCACGGTGTTGGGGTTGGCATTGGCCACCGCCTCTACCAGGGCGTCCTGGTTGTAGCCCACCCCCTGGATGCAGGCGAGAAAGACGCAGTTGGTCCCGTTGGGGGGCAGCGACATACTGGCCCGATCCTGGCCCTCACCGGACGCGTCGTAGACAAAGACGACAGCGACATCTGCCGCGGTGGCCGCCGCGATCGCGTCGGCGAACGCCGGCCCACTGCCGTCGGCATAAGTGACCAGGTCGGACTTGGTGGCGCCCAGGCTCAACATCCCCACATAAGGGCTGATCACGTTCGGCTTGAACCCGGCCTCTGGGATGTGGCTGCTGCCGGCCCCGTTGTACGTATAAAGCGCCCCCGGTAGGCCTGCTGGGCCGCCGATGGCCGCAATTCGCTTCGTCGGTGCCGGCAGCGGCAGGATGGCGTCCTGGTTCTTGAGCAGGACGATCCCCTCGGCAGCGATCTGACCGGCCAGGGTGTTGGCGGCCGGGGTGTCGACAACCGAGGCCTGGGCCGCGGGTTCCGGCGTCGGGGGATGATCGAAGAGCCCGACGGCGAACATCTCGCGAAGGATCCGCCTGGCCATGTCGTCAAGGCGGGCCTGGCTGACCTGGTTGTTCTGGACCGCCGTGACCAGGGTTGAGCCGAAGTACGTCGGCGATACGGCGTTCATCTCCATGTCGTTCCCGTTGTTGGCGGAGGCAGCTGTGGAGTACATGGCGCCCCAGTCGGACATGACAAATCCCTGGAACCCGATCTGCTGCTTGAGGTAGGTCGTCAGGGTGTCGTAGTTCTCGCACGCGTGGACGCTGTTGATCCGGTTGTAGGAGCACATCACCGAACCAGCGCCACCCTGCTGGATGGCCGCCTCGTACTGCGGCAGGTAGATCTCATGCAGCGTGCGCTCGTCCACGTCCGAGGAGTTGAAGTTGCGATCGATCTCCTGGCTATTGGCGATGTAGTGCTTGAGGGTTGCGACCACGTGCTGCGACTGGATGCCGCGACTGGCGGCGGCACCGACCTGGCCTGAGAGGTAGGGGTCCTCACTGAAGTACTCGAAGTTGCGGCCGTTGACCGGCACCCGGTTGGTTTCAATGGCCGGCGCCAGCTGGACGTTGACGCCACGGTTCCACGCCTGGTTGCCGAGCGCGGCGCCGAAGGTCTGCTGCATTGCGGTGTCCCAGCTGGCAGCCTGCGAAATCGGCGACGGGAAGGCGGTGGTGGCCAGCATCGCATCCCCCACCCCCTGGCCGGCGTCGTTGAGGACCAGGTCGGGGATGCAGAGGCTGGAGTTCCCGGCGATGAAGCCGGCGGCGCCGCCGTGCACGAAGATCGCGTCCTGGAACTGCGTCAGCGTCGCCTTCTGAGCGTTGGTCATCACCGCCAGCAAGGCAGCGGTCCGCTGGTCTGGGGTCTTGCTGGTGTCCATCCAGGCGCTGCAGCCCGCCGCCCGCGCTGGAAGTGACGTGATCCCCATGGTGGCCGGCATCGCGGTCGCAGCCAGGAGCCCGGCCAGCGCGACGCGGCCGGCTCGACCTAAAGGCGACCGGATCATCCCGGCGACACCACCATTCCCCAATGCGACTCTCCTACACCCCGCGCGGGCCCTTCTGAGACCTGGTGGCTCCCCACCACCGCATGCCTCCCCTGAAGTGACGTAATCTACTCGCACCCAACACTTATGTCAAGTAACAAGCGAAAGTCTGGCGGAACCGCCGAGCAATGGCACATATCGCAAAGACAGGCGCACTTAAAACTACCGTGAGCAAATGCGGCCTTTCGCTATACACTGGACAGAAAGAACAAGGGGTGGACTGTTCAGCTTGACGTCAAAATGAAGCGCTGCTCAGGGTACATGGTCGATGGGCGCGGATGTAGGTAGCTCGCGCCGGCTTACGAGTCGGGAGCGAATCGTGGGTGTGCTGCGGCACCAGGGCCCGATGTCGCGCGCAGAGATCAGCCGCCACTTGTCGCTCTCTCGCGCGACGGTCTCGGCGGTGCTAAACGACCTGCTCTCCGAGGGCTATGTCGTTGAGGAAGCGCTCGACCGCACGCGAGTCCCAACTGGCCACACCGGTAGGCCTCCATTGATTGTTCGCCTCGATCGCTCCGCAGGAGCTGCCCTTGGAATCGACTTCGGCAAGCGCCACCTCCGCGTAGCGCTCGCCGACCTCGGTCATCAGATCCTTGCCGAACGGACACTGGAGATGGATCCCGACCACAACGCCGCCCGCGGCATGGAGGTCGCCGCCGGCCTGGTCCAGGAGGTGCTGGAAGAGGCGGCCGTTGCGCGCTCGGCAGTCGTGGGCGTGGGGATGGGCCTGCCCGGCCCGGTCAACCAGGTGTCCGGGGAGCTTGGCTCCTCGACGATCCTGCCGGGATGGGTGGGGATCCGGGCCGAGCCGGCCATGACCCAGAGGCTCGGACTCCCGGTGCACGTTGACAACGACGCCAACCTCGGAGCCCTTGCGGAGTGGACATGGGGAGCAGCGGTTGGCTGCGCCAATGTTGCCTACCTGAAGGTGGCGACCGGCATCGGCGCCGGGCTGATCCTGGACGGCCGCCAGTTTCGCGGCGCCGGTGGAACCGCCGGGGAGATTGGCCACACCATCATCGACCCCAATGGGCCGGTCTGCCGCTGCGGCAATCGTGGCTGCCTGGAGACGCTGGTCGGCGCATCGGCGCTGCTCGAGCTGCTCCGGCCGGCGCTCGGCCCTCTCACCCTCCATGAGGTGCTGGTCAAGGCCGAGGCCGGGGACGCCGCCTGCCGTCGGGTCATCGCCGACGCCGGCACGGCCATCGGCTCCGCCGCGGCGACCCTATGCAACCTGTTCAACCCGGAACGGATCGTGGTCGGAGGAGACCTGGGGATGGCGGGAGAGCTGCTCGTCAGTCCGATTCGAGACGCTTTGCAGCGGGCCGCGATCCCCTCGGCCGCAGCGGACGTTGACGTGGTTCCCGGCCTTCTTCACGAACGCGCCGAGGTCCTCGGCGCCATCGCCCTGATCCTTCGCGGCAGGGAGCAGGGCAGCCAGGCGGGCGCCACCCTGGAGGTCGTGGCCTAAGGCGGACCGGGCCTCCCTCAGGCCTCGATCGCAGCGGCTTCCCGGTCGCGAAGGAGCCGCCTGAGGATCTTGCCCGAGGCCGACTTCGGTATCTCGTCGACAATCTCAAGGCGCCGAAGCTTCTTGTGCGGCGCGACCCGCTCGGCGACATAGTCCATGACCTCCTGCGGGTCCAGCTCTTCGCTAAGGACCACGAATCCCTTGGGCACCTCGCCGGCCTCCTCGTCCGGGATGCCGATCACCGCCGCATCGGTCACCTTGGGGTGAGAGATCAGAACCGCCTCGAGCTCGGCCGGGGCGACCTGCAACCCCTTGTACTTAATCAGCTCCTTGAGGCGATCGACGATGAAGTACTCACCGCGATCATCGATGTGCCCGATATCCCCGGTGTGGAAGAAGCCGTCAGCGTCGATGCACGCCGCCGTCGCTGCGGGGTTGTTGAGGTAGCCCTTCATGATCTGTGCGCCGCGGATCCAGAGCTCTCCGTCCTGGCCCTCCCCAAGCTCCTCGCCAGTCTCGATATCGATGACCTTGACCTCGGTGTTGGGAAGCGCCGCCCCGATCGACCCCGGCACGACGTTGGTGGCGTCGTCGAGAACGGAATGGGTCACGGGGCTGGTCTCGGTCAGCCCGTAGCCCTGGATCACAGTGCAGCCGACGCGCGCGCCGCAGGCCTGGGCCGTCTCGCCATCCAGCGGCGCCGCACCGGAGAACGCGATTTCGACGCTGGAGAGGTCGTAGTCGGCGACCATCGGGTGCTTGGCCAGTGCCAGCGCAACTGGCGGGACGATGTAGATCCGTTTGGGTCGGTACTCCTGGATCGTCCTCAGGTACTGCTCGAGGTCGAAGCGTTCCATGGAAAGCAAGGTCGCGCCCTGGTACAGCGCGGTGTTCATCAGCACCTGCATCCCGTAGATATGGAAGAAAGGCAGAAACGCGATGATCGACTCGGCCTCCGTGATGCGGTGCGCCTGCTCCTGCTGCAGGATGTTGGCCACCAGGTTGCGATGGGTCAGCATCACGCCCTTCGAGAAACCGGTCGTGCCGCTGGAGTACGGCAGGGCGACGACGTCCTCGGCAGGGTCGACGGCGACATCGGGAACCTCGTCGTCTGACAGGAGGTCGCTGAACGCTTCCAGCCCCTCGCCACCACCGATGCCCACCACGCGCTCGACTCCTGCCTCCTTGGCGGCCTCCCTGGCCTTGTCCGCGAGGGCCGGGATGGTGACCAGGATGCGTGCCCCCGAATCCTTCAGCTGGGTCGCGATCTCCCCCGCGGTGTACAGCGGGTTGAGCGTGGTGGTTGCGCCACCGGCGAGGGCGACACCATGGAAGACGATCGGGTACTCGAGTATGTTCGGCGTCATCATCGCGACCACGTCACCCTTGTTGAACCCGTCCCGATGCAGTCCCGCGGCCAGGCGCCGTGCGTCCGCCAAGAGCTGCCCGTAGGTGTAGGCACGGCCGCTTGCGACGTCCACGATCGCGGGCTTGTCGGCGAGGCGCTCGGCATGCCGAAACACGAAAGGAGTCAGGTGCGTCGAAGGGATGGTGATGTCGGGATGCGGGCTCTTGAAAGTCAACTCGATTTCCTCCTTAGCAAGATCTCTAAGGTTGCCGTGCCGCCCACCGGCGCGTCAACAAACGCAGGCGGCCCAAACCCGAGCCGATCAGCCCGCTCACGCCCCTGGGCATCAGAAAGACGACCAGGATCAGGATCACGCCGTACGCGACCGACGGCGCGGCCTGGGAGATCTGCTGCGCGTAGATCGGCAGGAACACGACCAGGAACCCTCCCAACGCGGGACCCCAGAGTGACCCCAGCCCACCGACCACGGCGCCCACCAGGAGGGAGATCGACAACGTCGCGGCGAAGCCGTCGGGCGCGATGAACGTGGTTGCTATCGCCAGCAGTGACCCCGCCACCCCGGCGTAGAACGCACTGAGGCCAAACGCCAGGGCCTTGTAGGCGCTCAGGTTGACGCCAAAGGAGGCAGCGGCCAGCTCACCCTCACGGATCGCCATCAGCGCTCTGCCGGTTCCGCTGCGGACCAGGTTTGAGGCAAACCAGAACAGGAACACGGCGATGGCCAGCACCAGGAGGTACAGGATGTCCGTCGAGTCCAGGCCGATGGACGAGGGATCGACGTCCCGGGGCAGGATTATGGAGGGAAGGAGGATGCCTCGCGAACCGCCGGTTATGTCGCCGAATTTTCGGACGATCGTGGGGACAGACACCGCCAGGGCGAAGGTCGCCAGGGCCAGGTAGAGGCCGGAGAGGCGCACCGCCGGCACCCCCAGGGCGAGTCCCAGCCCGCCGCTGACCAGGCCGGCCAGCGGGATGGTCAGCAGCAGGGGCCAGCCCAGGTGCCCCGCGAGGATGCCCGTCGTGTAGGCGCCCACCGCCATGAAAGCGCCATGGCCCAATGAGACCTGTCCGTTGAAGCCGGTCAGCAGGTTGAGGCCAAGGATGGCGATCGCGAATATGGCCACGTACGTCAACTGGAAGGTCGCGTAACTCGGGAGCACGACCATCGCCCCCAGGGCAACCGCGACAACAGCGACCAACCCGACCCCCGGACGGCTGAGCAGACGCCACATCACATCCACCGGTTCACACTCGGTGCACCGACCTGCGCCCGAACAGTCCCGCCGGCCGGACCAGCAAGACAACGACGATCAGGGCGAGCGCCAGCACCAGACGCATGTCCCCGCCAACAACGGGGACATAGGTTCCTGCAAGGTTGACCAACACGCCCACGATCAGGCCACCGACAACCGCACCCAGCGGCTTGTCGATGCCGCCCAGGACGGCCGCGGCGAAGGCGTAAACCAGGATGTTCTGCATCATGTTGGGATCGAGGAAGACCACCGGCGCAACCATGATTCCGCTCACCGCTCCAACCGCGGCAGCCATCCCCCAGCCCAGGGCCAGCATCCAGCCGACGCGTACCCCAAGGAGGCGGCTGGTTTCGGGATACTGCGCTGCCGAGCGCAGCGCCAATCCGAGGCGGGTCCGCTGCAGGAACAGTGACAGCAGGCCCAGCACGCCCAGGGAGACCGCAATGATCCCGATGTCCTGCAGGGAGAAGTTGACCCCGCCGATGCTGATCGGGCTCGACGGAAACAGACTGGGAAATGGCTTGACCACGTAGCCCCAGATGTAGCCGGCTATGCCGTTGAAGGCGATCAGCAGACCGAGCGTGACCACCACGATCGTCAGCGGCGACGATCCCTCCACGGGGCGGATGATCACGCGTTCCAGGACGACTCCGCCGACAAAGGCAATCGCCACCGCAGCACTGAAAGCCAGCCACAGTGGCAGGCCCACCTGGGTGAGCTGCCAGGCGACGAAGGTCGTCAACATGGCCATCTCGCCCTGGGCGAAGTTCACCACCTGCATCGAGCTGTAGATCAGGACCAGGGCGAGGGCGAGACTCGCGAAGATCCCGCCCGTCGCCAGGCCGCTGACCACCTGCTGCGCCAATTGGCTCATCGTCTGCCGCCGCTCAGTAACCCAGGTACGACTTGCGCAGACCCTCGTCACTGAGGACCTTGTCGCTCGGCCCTGAGACCACGATGCCCCCGGCTTCCATGACGTAGGCCTGCTCGGAGATCAACAGCGCTGCACGCGCGTTCTGCTCCACGATCAGCACCGTGATCCCCTCTTGCTTGTTGACCAGTTGCACCAGTCGACAGATGTCGCCGATCACCCTGGGCGCCAGCCCCAGGGACGGTTCGTCGAGCAGGAGCAGGCGCGGTCGCGCCATCAGGGCTCGGGCTATCGCCAGCTGCTGCTGCTGGCCCCCTGAGAGGCTGGCGGCGAGCTGCTGGCCCCTGGGCTTGAGCCAGGGGAAGTATTCGAGGACGCGCTCCAGGTCGGCCTTGATGCCCTTCTTGTCGCGCCGCATCCAGGCGCCCATGCGCAGGTTCTCGAGGACCGTGAAATCACCGAGGATACCGCGACCCTCGGGCACGTGGGCAACGCCCAAACGGGCGACATCCTCGGGCTTCCGGCCATTGATCCGATTGCCGTCTAGCAGGACATCACCGGTGACCTTGACGGTGCCGGAGACGCTCCGAAGGGTGGTTGTCTTGCCCGCGCCATTGGCGCCCAGGACGGCGACGATCGAACCCTCGTCGACCGCGCAGGAGACCCCGCGAAGGGCCTGCACGGACCCATAAGCCGCGCCAACGTCCTTCAGCTCAAGAAGCGCCATCGTCACCAGTGCCGAGGTACGCCTCGATCACGCGGCGGTCCTGCTGAACCACCTCCGGCCGGCCTTCGGTGATGGCGCGCCCGAAGTCGAGCACGACCACCAGGTCGGAGATCGCCATGACCAGTCCCATGTGGTGTTCCACGATCAGGACGGTCGCCTTGAAGTCATCGCGGATTCCCAGGATCAACCCTCGCAGCTCCTCGACCTGGTCGTGGTTGAGCCCGCCGGCAGGCTCGTCAAGCAGCAGCAGCCGCGGCTTGGCGGCAAGGGCGCGCGCCAGCTCGACGCGCTTGAGGATCCCAAATGGCAGCCCGCCGACCAGAGCCAGGGCGACGTCCTCCAGCCCCAGGTACGCCAGCGCATCCCGTGCGCCCTGGACGGCCGCGCGCTCACGTCGTCGCGATGGCGGCCAACCGAGCCCATTGGCAACGAAGTTGAGGTGGAGCTGCCGATGGAGACCTACCAGGACGTTGTCGAGGACCGTCATCGACTTCATCAGCTCGAGGTTCTGGAATGTGCGGGAAATGCCCACCTGAACGATGCGGTGGGGTGCCTGGTTGATCAGGCTCTGCCCGGAAAACAGCACGTCCCCGCGATCGGGCTGATAGAGCCTGGTGATCACGTTGAACAACGTGGTCTTACCTGCCCCGTTGGGGCCGATTAGGCCAACCACCTGGCCCTGCTCGACCTCGAAGGAAACGCCGTCCAGGGCGAGCACGCCACCGAACGCCAGGCTCACGTCCTGAACCGACAGCAGCGCCAGGTCAGTCACGCCTCATAGGTTCGCGGCCACGCTCTGGGTGCGCCAGTGCATGGCCGCGACTCCTGGACTAACTCTTAGGCAGATCGGACCGAGTATCGATGATGTCCCCAAACGGGACCCATCGGCCACCGGCCCACTTGATCAGCCGGTCCTGGGTGAGGGGGAAGTGGAAGTCTGACGCCGTCTTCACCGTGACCCCGCTGAGCAAGAACGGGTTGTTGCTCTCATTCAGGTTGTCAACAGCCTTGAGGACGCCCTCGCGGGTGAGGTCCTTGCCGGCCGCCTTGAGGACGTCGACCATGGTGAACGCCGCCGCCATCCCGTAGATGTTGTTGCTGTCGGTGGGGTCGGCGCCCGGGTAGTACTTGGTCAAGGTGTCCTTGTAGAGCGTGATCCCAGGGTCGCTGGCCATTGCCGGGTCGTTGGGATCCTCCAGGTATTGCACGCTGACTATCCCGTCAACGGATTCGGGCTTACCGGTGGCCTTGATCACAGCCTTCATGAAGGCGGCCGAGGCAGACACGTTGTTGAGGTACGTGGCGGGATGCCAGCCCAGCCCGAAGGCAGTGGCCATCGCCTGGATCGAGTACTTGGGAGTTGCGATGATAAAGAAAGTGTCGGCTCCAGAGTCCTTGAGCGCAGCCACCTGGGATTTGACATCGGCTGCAGTGGCTTCGTAGCTCTGCTTGGAGATGATCTGCCCCACCTTGCTGCCAAGACCTGTGTTGAAGCCCTCGAGGTAGTCCTGGCCATAGTCGTCGTTCTGGTAGAGCACGCCGATTTTTGCGTTGGGGCTGTTGGCAACGATCTGCCGCCCGTAGATGATGGCCTCGGAGACATAGTTCGGCTGCCAGCCGATCGTCTGCGGGTACTTGGCGTGGTCCTTGCCCCAGGTGCTGGCTCCCGTCGCCACAAACAGCTGTGGCACCTTCTGGTCGTTCAGGTACTGACGCACGGCCGTCTGCGGCTGGGTGCCCAGGCCATCGAACATGGCGAAGACCTTGTCCTGCTCGACCAGCTGCTTGGTCAGCGGGATCGTTTGGGCCGGGTTGTAGGCGTCGTCAAGGTACTTGTAGGTGATCTTGCGGCCGTTCACGCCACCCTGGTCGTTGACGTAGTGGAAATAGGCGTCGATAGACTTGGCGATCACTGCGTAGGCTGAAGCGCTGCCACTCAGCGGGAACGTGCTGCCGAGCAAGATCGTGTCGTTCGTGACGCCTGTGGTGTTGCCCGCGGTGCCACCGCTTGAGGTGCAGGCGGTTAGGGCAATCAGCAGGCCACCGAGAGTCACGTTTACCAGCCGACTTCTGAGCTTCAAGATCTCGTCCTCCAGTTGTCTCCCGCGGTCTTGCCCCGTCGCAGAACGAGGCCCGATTGCCTGGTCAGCGCCGCCCGTCCGCCGGTCGACGCGGGGTTACACCCGAGCCTGGGGATGGTCTTGTGTCGATGTAAGGCAGGGGCCGCCGCGTCTCGCAACCTCGTGGGCACCTGCCTGCTGGCATTATGAGCGGACCGCGCGGCTCGGGGGCCCAACCCTTGCCCCGGGTTGCGCTGGCGTGACCGGCAGCACAACCAAGAAGCTAGCGTCCCGGGCTCTCCCTATGCCACTCGCCGTTGCAAGGTCGTGGCCGCGGCGGCGACCAGGACAACGCAGAACCCGAGCACGACCAGGCCGTCAATCTGCAGGGATGACCAGCCCAGGTCAGCTCCCTTGATCATGATGTCGCGCAGGCCGTTGACGGCGTAGGTGAGGGGCAGCACGTTGGAGATCACCTGCATCCACTGCGGCTCGGACGCAACGGGCACCATCACCCCACTCAGCAGGACCTGCGGCACGACCACCAGCGGGATGAACTGGACGGCCTGGAACTCGGTGCGCGCGAAGGTGCTGAGGAAGATGCCGAGGTTGACCGCGGCCACCGCCAGCAGCAGCTCGAGGAGAAAGATGAGGAGAACGCTGCCCGAGTTGTGAATCCTGAGGACGTACAGGGAGAACACCAGGACCAGGGCGGCCTGCGCCAGTGCCACGACGGTGAACCCGAGCATGTAGCCAAGAACGATCTCGCCGCGACGCAGCGGGCTGGCGAAGAGCCGCTCCAGGGTGCCCTGGGAGCGCTCGCGCAGGAACGACACGGAGGTGATGACAAACACCAGGAAGAAGACCACCAGCCCGATGAATGCCGCGCCGAAGTAGTCCAGCGTGTCGAGGCCCGGTCCCCCGTACTCGTAGACGATCCGCGGTTTGAGCTGGGGTGCCCCGGCGTTGCTCGCCAGCGTCGCCAGCCCGGCCGCCGTCGCCTGGGTGACCGCGGCGATCACCGTCTGTGACGGACCCGGCTGGCTGCCCTCGAGGTGAACCTCGGGAGCGACGACATGAGCGCTGACGACGTCGGCGGTGAAGCTCGGCCCGAAGAGCACATAGCCGGCGATCTTCGAATCCCTGACCTGGGTCTGGGCCGTCGCCAGGTCCATAGACCGCGCGCGGACCAGGTCGGACGCCTGCAGCTTGGCGGCGATGGCGCCGCCGAGGGAGCCACTGTCCTGCACGACCACGCCGACCTCGGGCTGCTGGCCGCCGCCTCGCAGCAGGAAGTAGAAGCTGCCGAGGATCACCAGCGGCGCCACGAAGAGCAACGCCAGGGTGCGGCGATCGCGGCGGAACTGCTGCAGGATCCGGATGGTGATGGCCAGGACGCGCCCCGGCTTCACGACGCCCCTTCTCCCGCCAGCTTGAGGAAGGCATCCTCCAGCCGGTCCGAACCGCCCATTCGTTTCAGCTCATCCACGCTGCCTTCCGCGAGCAGCTTGCCGAACAGCAGCAGGCCCAGGCGATCGCAGCGTTCGGCCTCATCCATGACATGGCTGGACACAAGGATTGACGTGCCGGCGGCAGCCATGGCCCGGAATTGCTGCCAGAGCTGAACCCTCAGCTGGGGATCGATGCCCACCGTGGGCTCGTCCAGCAACAGCAATGCCGGTCGATGCACGACGGCGCACGCCAGCGAGGCACGGGTGCGCATCCCGCCGCTGAGCGTCGCCACGATCGAGTTTCTGCGATCGCCCAGGGCCACGAACTCGAGTGCCTCGTCGACGCGGTCCACCGCGCCGTTTATCGCTGCGAAGAAGCGCACGTTCTCCTCCACCGAGAGGTCGGGGTACAGCGCAGCGGCCTGGGTCATATAGCCGATGCGGCCGAGGATCCCGATGTTGGGCATGGGGGTGCCCAGGACCGACACGCTGCCCGCGTCGGGCTTGACCATGCCCAGCAACGAGCGGATCAGGGTCGTCTTACCGGATCCATTCGGACCGAGCAGGCCGTAGACCTCCCCCACCTCGGTCCGCAGGCTGATCCCGTCGAGCACCTTGAGCGCGCCGAAGCTCTTGGCCACGCCGGCCACCTCGATGGCGTACTCGGTCACCGCTTCTTCCTCGTGGTCGGGGTCCGAACGCTTTTCTCCGGAGCCATCGCCCGAAGCCAGGCCTCGGCCAACGCGGTCATCGCCTCGTCGACGCTGATCGTCACGCCCAGGCGTTCAACCGCGATGGGGCGCGTCATGAGGTGAAAGAAGAGTGGTCCGATGAACGACTGCACCGCTAGCAACGGGTCGGTGGGCCGCAAGCGACCGACCGCGACCTGCTCGGTGACGTATCCGATGATCGTCGCGACCGCGCGCTGCATCGCCCATTCGATTGCCTCGCTGGTGTCGGAGCCGCCTTCCGTTACCTCATAGAACAGCGTGCGCGCCAGCCCCGGCTGCTCACCGAGGACCGACCCGACAGCTCGGGCCAGCGCCGGCATCACGACATCCGGCGGCTCTGACCTATGCGCGGAGATGGCGGACGCCACCGTCTCCAGGGGCGAGTACTCGCGGAGCAGCTCCCGCAGGAGCGCCGGCTTGCCCGGGAACAGCCGGTAGAGGTTGGCGCGCGATACGGTGGCGGCGACCGCCAGGTCATCCATGTTCAGCGCCGCAAAGCCTCGCTTGCCGATGACCTCCATGGCCGCGGTCAGGACCCGCGATCGACTGGTCTCCGGGGGCGGAACCTTGAGCTCCCGCAGCAGCTCATCGCGGGATCCAAACAGGCGGTAGAAAGTTGCCCGAGAGATCCCGGCGGCGCTGAGGATGTGGTCCACCGATGGATCAGTGTTGGTTGTGAACAGCGGTCGGGCGGCTTCGATGACGCCCTGGCGACGCGATGAACCGATCACCAGAACAGACTAGACGAGATATCCCATCTCGTCAAGTCTCAGGCGCTATTGCGTTGTGCCCTCCCCCTGGCCGAGGCCCCAGCTCCACTTTCGATACGGGGTCACGACGATGATCTCCCGACCGCTGGAGTCGGTTCGTATGCGGGCGCGGCCGTGGATCTTGACCCCGCGCGGCCGCCATGGGTCGACCGACGTCAGGTCATCGACGACCATCGCCACGGCGCCGTTCTCCTTGATGTGCCGGTACTTGAAGCTGTGGGGAAGGTCGATGCCCACGACCAGGAAGGTCTGGCCGTTGAAGTGCAGGCCGATCGGCGCGACGTCCACCTCCCCATTGTTCGACGCCGTCGCAATCCTGGCCAGGTTCTGGCCCTTGAGGTAATTCACCTCGGCCGGGGTGAAGTCGACCTGTTCACCTGCTCGGGGTTCGGTCGTCTCCGCCATGTGTATTTTGAACCGGTTGCGATAGGCTCATGATTCCCGCCTGACAACCGAATTAAGGGATGACATGAGCTCGAAAGCCTGGCCCGTACTGCCGCTGGCGGCTTGGCAAGACACCCGCGACACCCTGCACATGTGGACGCAGATCGTGGGCAAGGTCCGGCTCGCCCTGGCGCCGAGGATGAACCATTGGTGGCATATCACGCTGTACGTGACGTCGCGGGGACTGACCA
>JBARRR010000104.1:0-18983 GCA_049644325.1 Candidatus Dormiibacterota bacterium | reverse complement strand
GCGCCGGGTGAGATGATGCCGCCTGATGGTGGCGGTGCTCAAGGCCATCCTGATCCGGCTACCCGCCGTGATCCTGGCGATCGCCGGCATCCTCCTGCTGGTCGCCCTGCTAGCCATCCTGGTCGTCGCTATCGTGGTCCTGGCGATCTCGGGACTCAGCAACCTTCAGGGCAACCAGGCCGTTGGCATCCTCCTCATCGTGATCGCTCTCGCGGTCCTGCTCGCGGTCCTGTCGGTGGTCAACGCCCTGTTCGTGCTGGTGCGCCGGCTGATTCGTGGTAACCGCCGCCGACGGCCGGCTTAGAAAGCCTGGCTCACCTCCTCCGCGGTCAGATCCTTCCAGCCACCCTTGTCGCTGCTGGCGACCAGGTGGTGGCCCACCCGGCTGAGGTCCTGTTCGAACGTGCGGATGTGACTGGGGGCATCGTCCAGCCGGAAGCGTGAGGCCCAGCGCCGGTCGCCGTAGGCCACGCGGAGGTGGAGGGACGGGGTGTGCATCGCCTCGGCCGCAAAGGCCAGGTTGGGCTCGTGCGGCGGCGTCTCCATGACCCGGTCGGAGCGGATCAGGAGATCGACCTGCTGCAGCCAGCGGGCCTCAGTCTCGGTCGAGAGCGGGCCGCCGATGTAGGTGACCGGTTCGGGCCCGCCCTCCGAGTACGCCATCAGGAAGGGCTGGCCCTTGGCCATGAAGAAACGGGACTGATGCGGCGCCCGTTCGACCTCCACCCAGTCCAGCTCGCCCCACTCAGACGGCGCCTGGTGGCCCAGCTGGATGGTGACCCTGGCGTCCATGACGCGCCGGAAGACCTCGTTGGCGGCATCGGTTGGCTCGCTCCGCGGCGACTCGCGATAGTAGGTGACGGCGCCGCCGCTCTCCTTGGCCTTGGCCAATGCCGCGTCCAGTTCTTCGAACGAGAGCTGATGGCCGTCGACAAAGACGTCCCCGTTCTTGGCCACCTTGACTACCACGGCACTCAGTTTAGGGTCCCTCCTTTATGGGGGGGCACTCGGCGTCCCTGGCGCGGGCGCCGAATTCGCCCCTGGTCCCCACTCGTCGGCCAGCAGGCTGTAGAGGTAGAAGTCGCGGCGGCCGCCGGGCATCCTGGCGAACGCCCGCAGCGTTCCCTCGCGCTGGAAGCCGAGTCGCTCAAGGAGCCGCTGGCTGCGCTTGTTGTCGATGTCGCAGTCGGCTTCGATCCGCTGCATCCGGCCGGGCCCGAAGGCCAGGTCGAGCACCTCGCTCACGGCTGCCCGGGCCACCCCCTTGCCCTGGGCCCACGGCGCCACGCTGAAGCCCAGGCCGGCGCTGTGGCTGAACCAGTCGATGTTGCGAAGTGACACCCAGCCTGCGGTTTCGCCGTCAGCGATGACCATCCAGGTCAGCGCGTGGCCGCGCTCCTCGTCGAGCGACGTGGCGCCCTCCTGGCGCAGCCGTCGCCTCAGCATCGACGGCGGGATCGGGATCATCGGCTGGAAACGCCGCACGTCGGCCATGTCGCGAAGGACTGCCAGCTGGCGCGCGTCGCTGTCCCGCGCGCGGCGGATCTTCACTTCCACTCCGACATGATGAACAACCCCGCTGATACCTTCTATATATGCCCCCTGCGATCCCGGGCCCCAGGCCCGGCCTGTCACGCCCCCGGATCGTGGGCGCCATGATCGTCACCGCCGGAGCGCTGGTCGCCCGCGAGCTGGTCAAGCCGCGACCCAACGAGACGGCCCGGCTGCTGGACTGGGAAAAGGTTCGCCATCGCGCCTTCAAGGGCACCGGCGAGGCCGGCCCCACTCACATCGCCCTCGATGGCGAGGAGCTGGGCGCCCGCTACGACGCGATGCTCGCCGAGATGCAGCCATACATGGCCGAAGCCCTGGGCCAGGGACTCCCGCTCAAGCCTTTCCCCAGGTTCGTCGTCCTCGACCGGCATGCCTGGATCGAGGTCAACCTGGAGATGTTCCAGAACCTGCTTGACCCCGTCCTCAAGATCCAGGAGGCGCTCCCGGCCAGCCTCCTCACGGACATCGGCCGGGTCGGCATCAGCGAGTACATGGGCGCGCTCCTCGGGTTCCTTTCTCGCCGCGTGCTGGGCCAGTACGACCCGGTGCTGATGGCGGCCGAAGGCGCCGCCGCGCCGAGTGCGCTCTACCTGGTCGAGCCCAACATCGAGGCCTGGGAGGCGCGCAGCTCGGTCCCCAGTGACCCGGTGCGCCGGTGGCTGGTGCTGCACGAAGCCACCCATGCCTGGGAGTTCGAGGCCAACCCCTGGCTGCGGGAGCACATGAACTCCCTGATACGCGACCTGATCGCCCACCGCCTCTTCACGTCGGAGCAGCCGGGTCGCCTCGACGTCATCCGCGCCCTGACCATCGGCGCCCGCTCCCAGTGGCAGGCGATGAGCCAGATCCAGGCGGTGATGTCCCTGCTGGAGGGTTTCAGCAACGTGATGATGCGGCGGGTCGGCCAGGCCCACCTGGAGCACTTCGACGAGGTCGACGCCGAGTTCAACCGGCGCTCGGCCAACCGCACCGCCGCGGAGCGCGCCTTCTTCAAGATCACCGGCCTCGATTTGAAGATGCAGCAGTACGTCCAGGGCGAGGCCTTCTGCGACGCTGTCATGGCCGAGGGCGGGATGGAGCGGCTCAGCCGGGTCTGGACCAGCCCCCAAACCCTGCCCACCCTCGACGAGATCCGAAACCCCCAACGCTGGCTGGACCGCGTGACTTGAGACGTGCCGCCACCATGGGGTGCGCGTCGAGATGTTAAGATGCGGGCCGGAGGAGGTGGCGTGCGCCGCGACTCAAACGATCGCGAGTTCTTCTCGCCGCTGGAAGAGGGAGAACGCCGGGCCGGCCTGAGAAGGCTCGACGATATGCTGCTCGCCCTTGAGGAGTTGAACCTCCGCGAAGCCGGTGAGATCCCCCAGACCCTGCGCGAGAAGCTGCTGGTCGAGGGCATCCCGGTCCGATCCGACTCCACCATCACCGACCTGATCGACATCGTCCTGTCCAGTCAGGAGCAGTACATGCTCAAGGAGCGGCGGACGGGACGCCGCCGCCGCCGCCTGACCTACGTGCCCAGCGACGAGGAGCTGGCCTCCGTCATCTCGCGTCGCTACCAACGCTAGCGACCCGCTCGGCCCTCGACACGGAGTCGCACGCAGGAAGCGTGGCCGGCCAGCGTATCCTCCATGCAAATGTTCCGGCGGGTCCTCATCGCCAACCGTGGCGAGATCTCCTCTCGTCTGATCCGCGCCTGCCATAAGGTCGGCGCCGAGGCGGTGGCGGTCTACTCCGAAGCCGACGCCGGAGCCCCATTCGTGAGGGAGGCCGACGAGGCGGTGGCCATCGGCCCCGGCCCCGCGGCCGAGAGCTATCTCAAGACGGATGCCATCCTCACCGCCGCCCGCGACAGCGGCGCTGAGGCCCTTCATCCCGGTTACGGCTTCCTCAGCGAGAACGCGGGCTTCGCCGAGGCGGTCGAGGCCGCCGGGCTGACGTGGGTGGGCCCGCCGCCGGCGGCGATGCGGGCGATGGCCGACAAGATCGACGCCCGTGCGCTCGTCAGCAGCGCCGGCGTGCCGGTGGTTCCCGGCACGGAGGGACCGGTCGACGCCGCCGGCGCCGAGGAGGCCGCCAACGAGCTCAACTTCCCGCTGATGGTCAAAGCCGCCAAGGGCGGCGGCGGAATCGGCATGACCGTGGTCCACGACCATGCCGAGCTGGCCAAGGCGCTGGAGACGGCCACGGCGCGGGCCCAGGCCGCCTTCGGTGACGCCGCCGTCTTCCTCGAGCGCTACGTCGACAAGCCTCGCCACGTCGAGGTCCAGGTGCTGGGCGAGGCCGACGGCCGCGTCATCCACCTCTTCGAGCGCGAGTGCTCGGTGCAGCGCCGCCACCAGAAGGTCATCGAAGAGACGCCTTCGATGGCGCTTGACGCCGCCACCCGCGCCGAGCTCTGTGCCGCCGCGGTGCGGGCGGCCGAGGCGGTCGGGTATCGCAGTGCGGGAACGGTCGAGTTCATCTTCGACGGCGCGGCCCACAAGTTCTACTTCCTGGAGATGAACACCCGCCTCCAGGTGGAGCACCCCATCACCGAGGTCACCATGGGGGTGGACCTAGCCGAGGCCATGCTCCGGGTCGCCGCCGGCGAGCCCTCCGGCATCGGCGCAGTCCAGCCGAGCGGGCATGCCATCGAGTTCCGGATCTACGCCGAGGACCCGGTGCGCTTCTTGCCGTCGCCAGGGCTGATCGAAACCTGGGAGCCCCCGCAGGGTGACGGAATCCGCGTCGACAGCGGCGTCGCCGCCGGCTACACCGTCAGCCACTTCTACGACCCCCTGCTGGCCAAGCTGATCGTCAGCGCCGGCACGCGGGAGGCGGCGATCGACCGGGCCGTCGGCGCCCTGGAGACCTTCCGGATCGAGGGCGTAAAGCACAACCTCACGACCCACCTCGACGTCCTGGCCTCGCCGGAGTTTCGCTCCGGGGACTACGACACCGGCCTGCTCTCGCTCCTGGGCGAGCGCCGCAAGGAGCCGGCCGGGACGTGAGCGCCGACGGTAGCTGCCAGATCACGTACATCGGTGGTCCCACGGCGCTGATCGAGATCGGCTCGATCCGCTTGCTGACGGACCCCACCTTCGACCCCGCCGGCGGCAAGTACTCCTTCGGCTTTGGCACTGGCTCGCGCAAGACCGCCGGGCCCGCAGTCAAGGCCGAGGACATCGGCGCCCTCGACGCCATCCTCCTCAGCCACGACCAGCACGACGACAACCTCGACGCCGGCGGCCGCGAAATCCTGGGCGGGGCGCGAACGGTGCTGACGACACTGGCTGCCGAGCGGCGTCTCAAGGAGAACGCGGTCGGCCTCCGCAACTGGGAGACGGCCCGGGTGGTGGCACCGGACGGGCAGTCGGTCACCGTCACGGCCATGCCGGCGCGCCACGGCAACCTGGGGGCGGCGGTGCTTTCCGGGCCCGCCATCGGCTTCCTCCTGGAATGGCCGGGGCAGGCCCACGGCGGGCTCTACATCACCGGTGACACCGTCTACTTCGGAGGCCTGGCCGAAATCGGGCAGCGCTTCAAGGTGAGCGCCGGCATCTTCCATTTCGGCAGCGTCCGCTTCCCCATCTCGGGGCCGGCGCGCTTCACCATGAACGCCGCCGAGGGGGTCCGCCTGGCGCAGACGCTGAAAGTGCGCACCGTGGTGCCGCTGCACTTCGAGGACTGGGCTCACTTCCGCGAGCCACCCGCGCGAATCACCGAGGTCTTCGCCGCGGCGGGCGAGGATGGCCTGCTCCGCTGGCCTCAGCGGGGCGAGGCGATCGAGATAGAGGTCTGAGGTCTAGGCGCTAGATCCCGTCGCGGGTCCGGTTCCAGGTCTCCATCCAGCGCTGGTGCTCCCGTCGCTCGGCCTCCAGGTCTCGGGCGGGGGGCGGAGCCTCGCCCTGGCTCGCTTCGCCTTCCTTGGGTTCGTCCTCCCGCGTCACCGTGTCGGTGTCGTTGCTGGCAGCCAAGCTCACCTCCAGGGGCACTTTGCCCCCACACCGTGGCCCCTCCCCAGAGCCTCTGCCAGTGAAGATAGACCTCTTCTGCCAGGACGGCAAGAAACCGGGTCAAAAGACCCACGTCGGCCGGCGGAGGCTGCCAAAGGCGGCGAGTCGGTACGATTCACGTTGCCCGTATTCGAGGAAACGCATGACTGAGACCAAGAAGCCCGACGTCCCCGTGACCGAGCAGGCCGGACTGGAAGCCCTCGTCGCCGAGCTCAAGACCAAGCGCGACAAGGCGCTGGCGATGGGCGGCGAGGAGCGCATCGAGAAGCAGCACCAGCGCAACAAGCTGACCGCCCGCGAACGCCTCGACCTCCTCTTCGACGCGGGCAGCTTCCAGGAGTTCGGTCTGCTCGCCACCGGCCAGTCGATGAAGGGCGAGGCCTACGATCCCGATAAGACCGCGGCCGACGGCGTCATCACCGGCCACGGCAAGGTCGAGGGCCGCGACGTCTATGCCGCCGCTTACGACTTCACTGTCATGGCCGGCTCGATGGGCATGATCGGGGAGCAGAAGATGGCGCGGCTGCGCGACCTGGCCCTGCGCAACCGCTGCCCCATTGTCTGGATGCTCGACTCCGCCGGGGCCCGAATCCAGGACGCCTCCGGCTCCATGTTCGCCGGCACCGGGTACCTCTTCTGGGACCAGGTCAACATGTCCGGCGTCATCCCCCAGGTCTCGGCGATGCTGGGGCCGTGCGCTGCCGGCACCGCATACATCCCGGGACTCTCCGACTTCGTGCCCATGGTCAAGGAGACCTCCTCGATGTCGTTGGGCGGCGCCCGGCTGGTCAAGGCCGCCACCGGCGAGGACGTCACCGACCACGACATGGGCGGCTCCCAGGTCCACTGCTACGAGTCGGGTGTGGGCGACGTCGAGGTCGAGGACGACGCCGCCTGCATCGAGTCGGTCAAGGAATTCCTCAGTTTCCTGCCCTCCAACAACAAGGAGCAGGCGCCGATGAAGGCAACCGAGGACCCGTCCGATCGGCTGGTCGAGGGCCTCGACAAGGTCGTCCCCGCCAACATGCGACAGGCCTACGACATGCGCAAGCTGATCAAGAAGATCGCCGACGACGGCCACATCTTCGAGATCAAGCCGACCTGGGCCAAGAACATCACCACCGCCTTCATCCGCATGGGCGGGACCTCCGTTGGGGTGGTCGCCAACAACCCGATGTTCAAGGCCGGTGCCCTTGACAATGACTCCGCCGACAAGGCGGCTCGCTTCATCCGCATGTGCGACGCCTTCAACATCGCGCTGCTCTTCCTCCAGGACGTACCTGGCTTCATTGTCGGCAAGGAGGTGGAGAAGGAGGGGATCATCCGCCACGGCGCCAAAATGCTCTACGCCGTCTCGGAGGCGACGGTGCCCAAGATCACGGTGGTGGTGCGCAAGGCCTATGGCGCCGGCTACTTCGTGATGTGCGGCAAGGGCTACTACCCCGACCTGATCGTCGCCTGGCCGACCGCCGAGATCTCGGTGATGGGACCCGAGGGGGCGGTCAACATCATCTTCAACAAGCAGGTGGAGTCGGCCGAGGACCCGGAGGCGGCCAAGGCGATGTTCGTCGACATGATCCGCCAGCAGATCAACCCATATATCGCCGCCAACTGGGCCATGATCGACGACGTCATCGACCCCGCGGAGACGCGGAAGGTCATCATCCAGGGCCTCGAGATCGCCAAGCGGAAGCAGGTGGATCGCCCCTGGCGCAAGCACGGCAACATTCCTGTCTGAAGCTGGAAGCGTCCAGCGGCGCTGCCCCCGCCTGGAGCTTGAACCTCCGGCAGGGAGGACGTGTAGGCTAGCTCGATGACCGGTCAGTCGGGGCCGGAGTCAGGGGATGAGCTCGGCCCTGAATCGTTGCTGGATCCGGACCTCGAGCCGGAGGCGCAGAGGCGCCTCGACGACCTGGTTGCCGGCTTCGAGGAGGACATGCGCCACCGGCCGACGCCAATGGAGCTGGGCGACGAGGAGGGGGGCGGGAAGCACCGTGCCAAGCGCAAACGGCCGACCATCCCGGACATGACTCCGGCCGCCTCGGTGGAAGAGCCACCCACCGAGGCGAGTGCCGAGGGCGGTGACGCGGAGGCCGTAGCTGCTGATGTGCCGTCGGACGCCGTGCCCGGCGACGACGCGGCCGAGACGCCGGCGCTGCCATTCGGCGATGGGGTCCAGGCGGAGACCGCGCCCGCGCCAGCGGCTCCCGAACCGGCCCCAGCCGCTGCCGCGCTCCCATTCGGCGACATAGAGACTTGGTGGGCCGGCGGCGAGCGTGTAAGCCTCGAGGTCCCCACCGGCGGCGGGACGGTGGCGCGGGAGATCTTCGTGCGCATCGCCGGCGCCGGTCCCTGGATGACGCTGGTCCATGGCTTCCCCACCAGCTCCTACGACTGGGCGCCGATGGTCGACGCGCTGGCGAAGAAGTACCGGCTGCTGATGTTCGACCTGCTCGGCTTCGGCGAGTCCGACAAGCCCAGCGGCCACGACTGGAGCGCCTTCGAACAGGCTGACATCGTGGAGGCGCTCTGGCGTCGCTACGAGATCTCCAGCACCCGCATCCTGGCCCACGACGTCGGCGACACCGTGACCCTGGAGCTGCTGGCCCGCCGCCAGGAAGGCAAGCTCGCCACCGGCCTCGACCATGTCACCTTCCTCAATGGCGGCATCTACACCGGCTTTCACCGGCCCCGGCCGATCCAGGTCTGGCTGCAGCGCCCGGTGATCGGCGGTCTGATTGCCCGGATGCTCTCGGAGGCCCGGTTCGGACCGGCGCTGGCCGAGATCTTTGGCCCCGAGCACCAGCCCAGCGCCGAGGAGCTGCACCAGCACTGGCTGTCGGTGGCACGCCGCGACGGCGGGCGCAACTATCACCGGCTGATCAGGTACATCCCCGAGCGGAGGGCGCAGGCGCCCCGCTGGGAGGGCGCCCTGGAGGCGGCCGACCTCCCCATGAAGTTTGTCTGGGGCATGGACGACCCGGTCTCGGGGGCGCACATGGCCGAGGTCATCCGGGATCGGCGACGTGGGGCCAACATCGTTGAGCTCGCCGGTGTCGGCCACTACCCGCAGCTGGAAGCCCCGGCAGAGGTCGCGGCGGCGGTTTTGTCCTAGGCTCTGCCTGAGCCAGACGCGACGGAGGACACGATGGAAGCTCTTTCCCACGACAAGGTGGTGGTCACCGCCGCCCTCACCGGGGCGCTGACCACGCGCAAGCAGTGCGAGTACATCCCCTACACCCCGGTGGAGATCGCCGAGGAGGCCAGGCGCTGTGCCGCCGGCGGCGCCGCGGTGGTCCACATCCACGCCCGTGAGGACGACGGCGCGCCGAGCTTCTCGGTCGAGAAGTACCGCCAGATCATGGACGAGATCCGCAAGCGCACCGACATCATCATCAACTTCTCCACCGGCGCCATCGGTATCCCGATGGAGGACCGCGTCGGCCACATCGCCCGGCTGCGGCCTGAAATCGGCGCCCTCAACATGGGCTCGATGAACTACGCGATCTACTCCAAGTCGAAGAAGCAGTTCTACTTCGACATGGTCTTTGCCAACCCCTTCAAGGACATCAGCTACCTGCTGGAACGGATGAACGAGGGCGGCGTCAAGCCGGAGCTGGAGGTCTTCGACAACGGCCACATCGGCAACACCCGGCCCCTGCTGGACATGGGCATCCTCAAGTCGCCACTGGATTTCTCGCTGGTGATGGGTGTCCTTGGCGGCATCCCGTCGACGACCAAGGCCCTGCTGTTCCAGGCAGAGTCGCTGCCGCCGGACTCAACCTGGAAGCTGGTTGGCATCAGCCGCGACCAGTGGCCCCTGTTGATGGCCACGCTGACCATGGGCGGCAACGTCCGGGTCGGCTTGGAGGACAACTTCTACCTCCCCGACGGCGAGATGGCCAGGGGCTCGAGCTACCTGGTCGAGAAGGCGGTGGCGATGGCCACCGATGCCGGACGCTCGGTGGCCACCGTTTCGGAGGCGCGAGACATCCTGGGGCTCGACCAGACGCCGCGCCAGGTCCCGAGCGACTACGTTCCCGCCGACCACGAGCCGGAGCTGGACCTCAGCGCCCTGAACCGCTAACCATCACCTCGACCGGCGTGTCCGCCGGTTGCGATACTCTGTCGCGAACGCCTGTCGCGGAGAGAAGGAGACGCTCGTGGCTGAAGTCAAGGCTGAGCTGGTGGGGAACCTCTGGAAGATCGTCACCGAGGTCGGCCAGCACGTCGACGAGGACGACACGATCATGATCCTCGAGTCGATGAAGATGGAGATCCCCATCCTGGCGCCAGTGGCAGGGACGATCAAGGAGTTCCTGGTGGCCGAGGGGGACGTTGTCCAGGAAGGCCAGACCGTCGCCGTAATCGAGTGACGCCAGCGGCCGACAAGTCGCGTGGCGACGGCGCGCTCCTGATCGAGCGCCCCCGCCCGGAGGTTCTCCGCCTCACCATCAACGACCCGGAGCGGCGAAACCCGATCTCCAGCGCCCTGTTCGGGCGGTTGCGCGACGAGGTCGGGTCGGTCGGCACCGAGACCGCCGCGGTGGTCATCACGGGGGCCGGCGACCAGGTCTTCACCTCCGGGGCCGACCTCGGAGAGCTTGGCCGTGGAGACGCCGAAGGATTGGGCGGCGGCTTCGGGGAGGCCATGGAGCTGGCCCAGGAGGCAATCGAGGCCTGCCCCGCGCCGGTGATCGCCCGAATCCAGGGCCACGCGCTCGGCGCCGGCTACCAGCTGGCCCTGGCGTGCGACATCCGGGTTGCTGTGAACACCGCCCGGCTGGGCGTGCCCGCCAGCCGCTTTGGCCTACTGCCCGGCCACGTCCACCACGCCCGCATGATCCAGCAGCTGGGGCCCCAGACTACGCGCCTCCTGATGCTCACCGGCCGATGGTTCACCGGCGAGGAGGCATTGCGCCGACGCCTGGCCGACCTGGTCTGTCCCCGCCAGGAGCTGGACGGGGTGGTAGATCGTCTCCTCGACGACATCATCGCGGGGGCGCCACTCACGGTGCGCAACTCGAAGCGCATCATCAATACCCTGCTGTCCCTGGATGCCCGCGGCGCGCCCCTGGATCCCGCGACCGAGGCGCACCTGGATCTCCTGTCGACCGAGGCGCACACCTCCGACGACGTACGCGAGGGCCTGACCGCGTTCTTTGAGCGCCGCCCGCCGGACTTCAAGGGACGCTAGCGCCGGCTGACCGGCCGGGTTGGACTAGGCTCTGATAGCCATGCCGGTCTGGGGCTACTTCGTCATCGGGTTCGTCATCCTGGCGCTGGTCCTGCTCACCTTCCGCCGCAATGTGCCCGTGGTCCACGGCGCGTCGGCCGCGTACGGCGACGACTTCCGTCGCGTCCTCGACGAAGTGATCCCGGCCGTGGAGGAGATGGCCGAAGCGGTCCGCGAGGGCCAGGAGCGCCCCATTGCGACCGCGGCTGCGCGCGCCCGCTCGCATATCAAGCACGCAATTGACGAGGTCGATCGCCTCAACATGTCTGAGACCCTGCCGCCGGGGCAGAGGGAGCTGATCGAGACCCTGGCAGTCAGGCTGCGCCAGGCGATGGAGAACTACGAATGGGCGGCGCGGATCGCAGAGACCACCGACCTGGTCGAAAACGCCGGCCTGCGCCGGGGCTTCGACTCGCTGGTAGCGGCGGGCGACCAGCTGGCGGTCTCCTCGCGACTGGAGCTGGTGGCGCTGGGCACCGCCGGCCAGGGCGCCGGCCAGCAGACTTAGCCTCCGCCCCGGCGGCCGCGGGGGTCAGCTCGCGGCAGCCTCCCTGGTGACCTTGTCGCGGAAGAACTCGACCGTCTGGGGGATGCCCTCGGCCAGGGTCGTTGTCGGGGTCCAGCCGATCGTCTCCTTGATCAGGGTCGTGTCGAGGGCGCTGCGTCGCTGCTCCCCGGGCTTGGCCGGCCCGTGCGCGGCCGGCCCACTCGACCCCGCGGCCGCGGCGATCAGGTCGTAGAGGGCGTTGACATCGGTCTCGACCCCGGTGCCGACGTTGAAGCTGCCCGAGGCATCGTTGCCCAGCGCTGCGACGAAGGCGTCGACCACGTCGCCGACGTAAACGTAGTCCCTGGTCTGGGTGCCGTCACCGTTGATCGTCGGGGTCTTCCCCGACAGCAGCGCCCTGGAGAAGATGGCCACCACGCCGGCTTCGCCGTGCGGGTCCTGCCGCGGCCCGTAGACATTGGCCAGGCGCAGGGCGGCGTAGCTGAGGCCATACATGGAGTGGAAGCAATGCAGGTAGTGCTCGACCGACAGCTTGGAGGTTCCGTACGGCGAGACCGGCATTGCGAGGTGGCTCTCCGGCGTTGGCATGACGTCGGTGTCGCCGTAGATGGCGCCGCCGGTCGAGGCGAAGAGGAAGCGCTTGACCTTCTGCCGGCGGGCCGCCTCGATCAACTGGAGGCTGCCCATGATGTTGACGTGGGCGTCGAAGTAGGGGTCCTCGACTGATCGACGGACGCTGATCTGGGCGCCGAGGTGGCAGATCGCGTCCGGCTTCTCGCGCCCGACGACGCGGCCGATCCAGCGACTGTCGAGCTCCATTTGATAGAAGTTGGCGCCGCCCGGCACCTGCTCCCGCGCGCCGCTGGAGAGGTCGTCCAGGACGATGAGCTCGTGGCCCTCTTGGGCCAGGCGGTCGGCGATGTTGGACCCGATGAAGCCCGCGCCGCCGGTGATCATGACCTTCACGGTCGCTTCCTCGCCGCCCGATCCAGGATCGGGGTCCTTCGCGGCTGCGCCACCGCCACGTCGCCCCGCTCGCGCTCGGCCAGGATCTTGGCCACCCGCGAGAAGGTCTTGCCCGGCTTCTTGCCGCGGCTGTCCCAGCGCTTGACGCGGAAGATCGCTTTTACGGAGGTGTAGGGTACGCCGATGCGCCGGCGCACCCGCCGCTCCTGGTCGACCAGGCTGTAGATGATGCCGTAGTGCCCGCCCAGGGTGTCGCGGCCGGCGTAGGCGCGGATGACCTCGTGGTCGACGAAGTGGATGACCACCTTTCCCAGCGGTTCGTCGGGCGGCTCCGGCTCCTCCTCCTCGCCGCCAAAGATCAGGTACTTGACGCTGGAGAGCGGGGCGATGAAGTCGCGGTTGTTGTCGCCGGGCTCCACCGCGGTGAGGCGAAGGATGGGGCTGTGGAAGTCGATCAGGGGGGCGTTGGCGGTGAGGACCTCCCCATCCAGGAAGGTGAGGATGATCTCAGGCACGCTGTCGGTTCCGCATAAGCAAGTGGATTATCCATGGCCGGCGACCGCTTCCCACACGTTCGCCGAACGTGACGCACTCGGCCCGTTCCTTTTACACCCTTGGCACACCGCCTTGGCAGGTGGGGCCAGAGGGCCACGTTACATTGATGGCTCCGGACGCCCAGGTCCGGACCTTCAGGGACTATCTGATCAGAAATTTTTTCCGGTTGCCCACTCGCCGGTTGCCGCGCGACGGCCGCCGTGGCCAGGCTATGGTGGAGTTCTCGCTGATCACCCCTGTCATCTTTTTCGTGGTCTTCGGCATCTTCGAATTCGGGATGCTCACATTTGACCTGGCCAGCAGCCGCTTCGCCACCTCGGAGGCGGCCAAGGTGGTCGCCCAGGTCGGCAGCCTGAGCCCATCATGCAGCATCGTCAAGGGCTGCCCGGCGCGGTTCGGTGCGGCGCTTCTCCCACCCAACGACGGGTGCGACGCCGACTGTCAGATGTTGATCGCGGTCAACAACACCGCCCTTGGCTCGACCTCTCTGGAGCAGGTCGACGAGATCGACCTCTGGAAGCTGAAGAGTGACGGGACCTTTGCCAAGCTCAGCCCCGCGGTGGTTCAGAAATACAAGATGAACAGCCTCACCCCCCTGGGCGGGAGCAACTACCCGGCGTCTGGGCGCAACACCCAGCTGGGCACTGCCGACTTCGTCCAGGTCGACATCGTGTGGACCTACAACCCCCTGACGGGCCTCTTCAAGAACATCGTCGGCGCGCCCCAGCTGACCACCTCGTACATCGTCCGGCTGGAGCCGCAGAGGTACTAGGGTGCTGGTGCGACTCCTCCGTCGACGCAACCAGCGTGGCCAGGCCATTGTCGAATTCGCCATGCTCATCCCGGTCCTCATCCTGCTGCTCCTGGGCACCTTCGACGGCTCGATCATGGGGACCAACCAGCTGCAGGCCTACGGCGCCGTCCGCCACGGTGCGCGACTTGCGGCTCAACTGGGCGGTTACGGGACGCCTGGCGTGCTCAACCCGAAGTGCTACGGCACCATCGCCGGCGTTGGTGGGCCACCGGCGGTCGCGCCGGCGGACTCGACCGTCGACAACCAGGTCATCCAGGACGTCCTCAGCGTCGCCTTCGAGCGGATCAATACGGCCGGCAACAAGCACCTCACCGGGCTGAACTACTCCGATGTGACCCAGGTCGTCATCTATCGCCGGCTGCCACCGGGAAGCACTGGCGGGCCCTCGCCCGTGCCTGCGCCCACCAACACCGATGGCGTCTTCGTCAACGGGACTGACCACGCCAACATCTACAACATCACCAGCGGAATCAACGGCGGGATCACCCAGCCGGTGGTGACCAACGCCAACTACAACAAGCCCTACCCGCTCAGCGAGCGCTGTCAGGGACCGCTGGGCAAGGAAGTCGACATCGGCGTCCAGATGACCTACACGTACCACCCGCAGAACCACGTCACCGACCGGCTGGCGCCGAACATCACGTTCACCGACTACGCCGTGGAGAGATTGGCCCTATGCGACACCAACTGCTTGCCGTGATCAGAAACCTGTTTGCCTGGGCCAGCCCGATGCGGATGCACCAAGTCCGCGCTGGACGTCGCCAGCTGGGTCAGAGCCTGCTCTTCGTTGCCCTGATGTTCGTGGTGCTCATCGGTGTGGTCGGCCTGGCCGTCGACGGTGCCGTCGCATACGCGTACAGTGTTGCGGTCGAGCGCGGCGCGGCTGCGGCGGCGCTCGCGGGTGCGCCGTTCATGCCCAACCAGTTCAACGCGCCGGCGGTCAACAACGCCAAAGAGCGGGCGACCACAGAGGCTGCGCGCAATGGCTACGTCGATGGCCAGAACGGAGCGGCGGTGACCATCCCCAACCAGGCCGGCTCGCCGCAGCTGTCTGTGACCATCACCCAGCAGGTGCCCACCTTCTTCATGCATGCCCTGGGTTTCCCGTCGATCACCGTCAGCCGCACGGCCGTCGCCGGCTACCGGCCGCCAATCGCCCTCGGCCAACCAGGGGCCCAACTGGGAGCCACGGTGGCCAGCCTCGGCAGCGGCAACAGCTTCTACTTCCCACGTTTCAAGGGATGGAACAACCATCGCTCCGAGGGTGACGCCTTTACCCCCAACCCGCTGGACAACAACGGCAACACGTCAACCGATGTTCACCAGTACAGCGACATCAAGGGCACCGAGGACCCCGAGGTTGCGTGCGATGGCAGCGGCACCTTCAAGGCCGACGGCACCAGCAGCGCCAGCTGGTCGCTGCCCTGTCGTGGTGGCTTCAACTACCGGATCACCGTGCCGGCCAACACCAGCGCCGAGCTCGACATCTACAACGCCGTCAACGGACCCGACAAGGGAGCGGTTCATAACAGCTGCGATAACACCAAGAACCTGGCCAACTGCAATCCCTCCGGTTACAACTACCACGAGGACGACAACGGCTCGCAGTGTCCGTGCAAGGGCACCGGCAATGTAGACACGTTCAACGCCGCCGGCTACAGCGTGTTCAAGGTCCCCGACCTGTTCCTGCGGCAGAACGACCAGATCCTGACGCAGAGCCGCGTCCTTCCCATCGACGCCACCAACTACGACGGTCAGGGCGGCGCCAAGGGCCCGGGTTCCACCAACACCCCGACCTATCAGAGCGTCAACACCGACAACGTGATCACCCAGCAGTACGCGGGCAACAACCCGTCGAACATGAAGATCTACCACACGTGGGCGGACATCATGAATTACGCGGGTGTCGGGAACAGCCCCAGCGACAAGGAGCTGATCCAGCTCCGGAAGGCTCCCGGCTGGGCCGGAACCACCCTCGATGGCGGACCCAACGGCGCCACCTACCGCCTGCGGATCGACGCCCTCAAGTACGACGGGACCAACCCCGGCGGCATGAACCCGGGCACCGGCCAGTCGAGCCACGGCTGGGCGGTCAGGGCCGTTGATCCCGGGACCAACAACCAGTGCGCCAACTGCCAGGTCGCGGCCTGGAACGATCTCACCGTCTACACCCCGATCGCCAGCGGCACGGGTACCGTTCCCCTGTTCCAGCTGCCCAAGGAGTACGCCGGCTCGACCATCGACATCGACGTGTTCGACGTCGGTGACTCGGCTGGAGTCGTGAACCTCTCGATCCTCGACCCCAACAACTCGCTGGCCATCGCAGTGAACCCGGGCAACGCCAACCTGCCGATCTGGAACGAGGGGATCAACCGCTTCAACGCCGACCCGACGTGTGCCAGCGGGTGCGTCTCCCACAGCGGAAACCAGCTCCCCGTCCCCAAGGCATTGGGGCCGATCGCCCATACGCAGCCCTACCAGGCCACGTACGAGGCCGCCAACAATCCCGGCTACTGCAACAACGGCTGCGGACCGGAGTACCAGGGCAGCTGGATCCGAATCGAGATCGATATCCCGGTGGAATGCGCCGGCGCCGCCACGCCCCCGGCGTGCTACAAGCCGCCCGCCTCGCCCAACGACTACTGGAAGCTCCAGTACCAGAACACTGGCGGCGCGACCGACACGTTCACCTTCGCGGTGTCGGCCAAGGGCGGCCCGGTTCACCTGATCTCGAGCTAACCCAGCCATCATTGGGGCGCCTGGTCAAAGCCGGGCGCCCCGTCGCGTCTTTGTTCCCCTCGCGTGCGATCGGTGACAATCTGTGGCGATGACTGACCCCTTAGAGCACATCCTCCGCCTGGCCTTCGAGATTGGGCCTCGACCGGCGGCGGGGGAGGGCGAGCGCAAGGCCGCCGAGTACATCAGGGAGAAGCTCGAGGGGTTCGGGTTCAATGTCAAGGTCGAGGAGTTCCGCTCGCTACGGTCGGCGAGCCTGTTCCTCGCCCCGGTGTTCGTGCTGGCCCTGGTGGGGGCGGTGGTGGCGGTGGTCTTTGACCGCGACGCACTCGGGCTGCTGCTTGCCGGCATCGCCCTGGTCGCCTTTCTTGGCGAGATCACGGCTGCCCTCAAGCTGGTCACCCCATTCGTGCCTCGTGGCAAGAGCCAGAACGTGATCGCGCGGCTGGCGCCCAAGGAGCTCCCGCGGCGGCGGCTGATCCTGGTGGCCCATTACGACAGCCCCAAGCCCGACCTGGGCTGGTCGCCGCGCCTGGTCCGCTTCCGCCGGGCGGCCTTCAGGCTGCTCTGGCTGAGCATGATCCTGCTGCCGGTCGCGATCGCGGTCTCGGCCGCGACCGCGGTCCCACAGCTCGCCTACGCGGCGGTGCCCTTCGCCCTTGTGATCCTCGTCGCCCTGGCCCTGCTGGTCCACCGGGCGATCCGTTACAAGCCCGTCCACGGCGCCAACGCCAACGCCAGCGGGGTGGCGGTGATGCTCACCCTTTGCCAGGCGCTGGCCGTGGACCAGCCGGCCGATACCGAGGTGCTGGCGCTGGCCACCGGCTGCCAGGACGTGGGCGCGGTCGGCATGCAAGCGTTCATCAAGAACCATGGCGACGAGCTGGAGCGCGCCTGGGTCGTCAACATCGACAGCATCGGTGGCGGGGACGTCTTCTACACTACGTCCGAAGGGATGCTGCTCAAGCACCGCACCAGCGAAGAGCTGCGCGAGGTAGCCGAGAAGGTGGCGATGCTGCCCGGGATGGATGTTTCAGGCCGGCCCTATCGTCTCTCGGTGACCGACGCCGAGCCCGTCCTCTTGCGCCGCATGGACGCCATCAGCGTCATGGCCGACAACAACGGGCTCCCGGTCAACGCCCACTGGCGAACCGACACCGTTGCCAACATCGACCCCGACACCGTCGACACCGCCTATCGCTTCACCGAGGCGATGGTGCGGCGCCTGATCGCCTAGCCGCGTGGGGGGCGAGGCCGTGGACCCGGTCGCCGCCAAGCGGCAGGCGATCGAGCGGTTCGGCCGGCACCTCAACCCCGGCAAGGCCCGCGCACTGGCGGCCAACGGGCTCGACGTCCTCGAGTGGCACCGAGAGGGGGCAGTGGTCGAGGACGCCGACGGCCGTGCCTACATCGACTGCATCACCGGCTTTGGCGTCTTCAACGTCGGTCGCCGCCACCCCCGGGCGATAGCGGCGCTGAAGGGCGCGCTCGACGACGGCGTCGATATCGGCGACTTCATGCTGATGTCAAAGCCCAAGGCCGACCTCGGCGCCAAGCTGGCGCAGGTCTCGCCCCCAGGGCTGAGCGCCTCGATGCTTTCGACCGGCGGTGGTGAGGCGGTGGACTTCGCCCTCAAGCTGGCCCGCGCCACCACCGGGCGCCCCGGCGTGCTCTCCACGGACAAGGGCTACCACGGCCACAGCGGCTTCGCCCTCAGCGCCGCCGGGCGGCTGGCCTTTCGCGCTCCCTTCGAGCCGCTGTTGGCGGACTTCACCCAGGTGCCGTTTGGCGATATCGATGCCATGGCCGACGCCGTCGACGAGACCATCGGCGCCATCATCGTCGAGCCCATCCAGGGCGAGGGCGGCATCAACGTCGCCCCCGACGACTACCTCGCCGGGCTGCGGGCGCTCTGCGATGGCGAGAACCTGCTGCTGATCTTCGACGAGATCCAGAGCGGCATGGGCCGCACCGGCAAGCTGTGGGCCTCGGAGCACTGGCGGGTGGAGCCCGACATCATGACCGTCGGCAAATCGCTCTCCGGTGGCGTCTATCCGATCACCGCGACCGTTTATCGCAGCGACTACCTGGCACTGCTCGACAAACGACCGTTTGTCCACCTCTCGACATTCGGCGGCGCCGATGTCGGCTGCGTGGTGGCGCTGGAGGTCTTTGCCATCCTCGAGGACGAGGGCCTGCTGGAGAACGCCACCACCCGCGGCGAACAGATGGCAGCGGGCTTCGAGCGGCTGGCCGGGATCTACCCCCAGCTGTTGAAGGAGACCCGGGGCAAGGGCCTGATGCGCGGCGTGGAGTACCACGAGCCGATCGGTCCGCAGATGTCCAGGCAGCTGGCGTCTCGCGGGGTGCTGGTGCTGATGAGCGGCAACGACCCGGCGATCCAGCGTGTCATGCCGGTGCTGGGCATCAGCCAGGAGCAGGTCGACACGGTCCTGGGCGCGTTCGAGGACTCGTTGGCCGCGATCCTCGAGGAGAAGGGCTGAGCCCCGCCGCCAGGGCTCGGACCCAGGCCTAGCCCGCCCGGCGCCTGGTGCTGTTGGAGCGCCGGGCCGTCGACCGCCGCGCGGCACCGGCCGCCGCGGTCTTGCGCGCGGC
>JBARRR010000103.1:0-62625 GCA_049644325.1 Candidatus Dormiibacterota bacterium | reverse complement strand
ACTTGTCCTTGACCGCCTGGGTGAACAGGGGCCGGTCCTTGCTCTCGTAGCGCGCCGTCTTGGTCTCGGGTAGCAGAAGCGCGATCTTCTTACCCGCGGCGCTGCCACCGCTGCTGCTGCTGCTGCTTCCGCAGGCCGCCAGCAGCATGATGCCCGCTGTCGCGAGCGCTGCCAATTTCCACCACCGCATCAAAACTGGGACCTCCTCAAAGTGGCCTATCTGGTGCCCCGCCCTCCAACGGTGTGATCACTATCTTCTGTAAGCGCCCTCTAGGTCAAGCGCGGAGGCGGCAGCTCCCGGCTACCATGCTGAAGTGGAAGCGCAGCTGAGGGTCGCAATCGTGGGCTACGGGCTCAGCGGCGCCGTCTTTCACGCCCCGCTGGTCGCCGCCACGCCGGGCATGCTGGTGGCCACCGTGGTCAGCGCCAACCCCGAGCGCGCCGCGCGCGCTCGCCAGGACATCCCCGGCGTCGAGGTGCTGCCGACGGTCGACGACCTCTGGCGCCACGCCTCCGACCATGACCTGGTGGTCATCGCTTCTCCCACAGGCACCCACCTCGCGGTTGGACTGGCGGCGCTGGAGGCGGGGCTGCCGCTGGTTGTCGACAAGCCGCTGGCGGCCCGGGCGGCGGATGCTCGCCGGCTGGCTGCCGCAGCCGCCAGCCGCGGCCTGCTGCTGACGGTCTTCCACAATCGTCGCTGGGACGGCGACACCCTCACCCTGCAGCGCCTCCTGCGGGAAGGCGCGACTGGCGAAGCCGTCCGCTTCGAGTCCCGGTTCGAGCGCTTTCGCGCCGAGGTCCGCGACGATGCCTGGCGGGAGCAGGTCTCGGCAGCCGAGGGCGGCGGCGTCCTCCTCGACCTCGGCAGCCACGTCATCGACCAGGCGCTTCACCTCTTCGGCCCGGCGAGCCGGCTGTACGGTGAGGTTCGCGCGGTCCGGCCTGGGGCGATCGTCGACGACGACGCCTTCATCGCCCTGGAGCACACCAGCGGCGTGATCTCACACCTCTGGGCCAGCTCCGTCGCCGCCGTGCCCGGGCCCCGGGTCCAGCTCCTGGGGGTGGCCGGCGGCTATGAAAAGCACGGTCTTGACAT
This sequence comes from Candidatus Dormiibacterota bacterium, assembly GCA_049644325.1. Taxonomy (GTDB): domain Bacteria; phylum Chloroflexota; class Dormibacteria; order DASZGP01; family DASZGP01; genus DASZHA01. The sequence goes on along the minus strand of JBARRR010000103.1, from coordinate 61,526 downwards.
CCAGGAGGACGCCCTCCGCGCGGGAATGCGGCCCGGCGACCCTGCTTGGGGCGAGGACCCGCCCGAGCTCTGGGGCCGTTTGGTCACCACCGACGGCGAGCAGCGGGTCGAGACCGAGCGCGGCGACTGGCCGCGCTTTTATCAGCTGATGGCTGAGGCTCTTCGAGCGGGGAGCCCGCCGCCGGTCGATCCGGACAGCGCGGTCGCCGTAGTCGAGGCCATCGACGCCGCACGCGACAGCGCCCGAGACGGGCGCGTGGTGGAGCTGGGCTAGACGGCCTGCCGCCCCTGCCAGCGTGGCCGGCGGCCCTGTGGACCGCGAGCCCGCGCTGGGGATTCAGCGTGGGCGCGCTCCTCGGCGGTCCAGGTGCGAGTGCGGGGCAGGTCGGGCGCCCCGCCGCGGCGCAGGCGCTGCCACTTGGGCTCCTCCTCCGGCGTCAGGAGCGTGACGGCGACGCCGTCAGAGCCCATCCGCCCGGTGCGGCCGATGCGGTGGGTGAGGAGGTCGGCTGTCTCCGGCAGCTCGTAGTTGATGACCAGGCCGATGTGGCGGACGTCAATACCGCGGGCGGCGACGTTGGTTGCCACCAGGATGGGGGCGTGGCCGTCGCGGAAGCTGTCCATCGCCCGGTCTCGCTGGCCCTGGCGCATGTTGCCCTCGATGGCCTCCGCCTTGTAGCCGGCCTTGCGCAGCTGGGAGTAGAGCTTCTGGACCCCGTGCTTGGTGCGGCCGAAGACGAGCGCCGAGCCGTCGCCCTCGCTGTCCAGCAGGTGGCAGAGGTCGTCAAAGCGGCGTTTCATGGTGGTTTCGTAGAGGGTGTGCTCGATGGTGCCCTCAACCTTGCGGTCGAACTCGACGTGGATCCGGGCGGGGTGGTGCAGCTCGCTGTGGACGATCTCCTGGACCCAGCCTGGAAGGGTGGCCGAGACCAGCACCGTCTGCCGCTTAGAGGGCAGCAGCGAAAGGATCTTCAGCACCTCGGGGGCGAAGCCCTGGTCGAGCAGCTCGTCGGCCTCGTCGATCACCACCACGGCGAGGCGGGAGACGTCGAGCCGGCCCTCCCAGATGTGGTCGAGGACGCGGCCGGGGGAACCGAAGACGATCTGCGGGTGCTGCTTCAGCTGCATCCTCTGGCTGTCGTAGCCGACCCCGCCGATGAGGCAGGCGGAACGGTAGCCATGCGGCTCCAGCAGCTTGTCGGCGACGTCGGCGCCCTGGGTGGCGAGCTCGCGGGTGGGGCATAGCACCAGGCCGACGGTGCGGGTGTTGTCGGCCAGCTCTTCGCACAGCTCCACCAGGGGGATGACGAAGGCGGCCGTCTTGCCACTGCCGGTCGGCGCCTGCATCAGGATGTCGCTGCCTTCGAGCTGCGGGGGGATGCTCTGGGCCTGCACTGGGGTGGGGGTATCGATGCCCATCCGGCGCAGGCCGTCCAGGGTGGGCGCGCTCAATCCGAGCGACGCGAAACTATCAGTCATTCACTTCTCCAAGGTCCTTGAGTTTGAGAGGTCGATCGGCTGCAACGGACACCGGCGGCGCCGGGCTCAAGGAACGTTGGAGACGTATAGGTCAGTCCAAAGTGGACGTGTTGCCGTCAAGGATAGCAGTGAGGGGGCTCGTCAGCCCCTCTGGGCCGTGCTCGCGGCTCAGTCGGGGACCTTCTCCTCGTCCTCCTCGGCCTGCTCGCCGTGCTCGACGATGTCGCCTTCCTTGAAGAGGACATCCTGGAGCGCGACCCGCCATTTCGGCTTGCGCCGGACGAGGTACTCCAGGGCCATGGCGAAGTGCTTGAACTCCTCCTGCTGGGCGTTCCGCATGATCGCCCGGGCCTCAGACTCCGGCTCGATCGAGATCCGCTGCTGGTACCAGCCGATGGCCTCGGCCTCCTCCTGGAGCGAGGCGATCACGCGGGCGAAGGTACGGACCTCCGGCGACAGCTCGCCTGGCGGCTCGTGGTACTGCTCGGTTCCCATGCTTCAATTCCTCCTTTTTTCGGGCTGCAGCAAGGTCAGCTGGGCCGGGTTGGTACCGGGAAGGTTCCCCGAGACCGTTGGGCGATAAACCCCGGGAAGGTCCCCGAGGGCAGCCAGCCGCGCAGGTTGTCTGATCCGCCGACCTCGACCCGGATGCGTCCGACGCGGCCGCGCCCGCGGAACCGCGCCAGCGTCTCGCCAGCCTCGCCCGACGGCGCCTCCTGGCGCAGGCGGGTTCCGGAGCGGAACGGCAGGGATGGCCCGATCGCCCGCGCCGTGGCCCGGACCGACCAGCCTGGACCGCTGGCCATCATCGCCTTGCCGGCGCCGGGGCGGCCGTCGAAAGCTGCCATGGTCTTGGGCAGCGACCAGTTGACGCGCCCGCCAACCAGGCTGGCCGCCGAGTCGACGGCGATGAACGGCACGTGCGCGACCCGGCGTCGGCCGTCACGCAGGATGGCAACGGCGGCCACCTCGTCATACGGTCCCACCGGGGTCCGGTCGTAGTGCACCATGCAGCCCACCACCACCAGCGGCCGCAGGTCGCGGAGAGACGGCGGCAGGACATCGAGCAGCGCCGGCCGGGGGCGACAGACCCAGACCATGGCGCTGCCCTCGACATCCCATGGTCCCGGAGGGACATCGCGGGGAAGCGTCCGCAGCTGGTCGGCCCTCAGGGTCGTCTCCGGCACGCCCAGCACCTCCAGCTCCGGGCGCTTTCCAACCGCGGGCGGCCGCATGACTAATCCCGCTGCTCGGTGGGCCGGACCAAGATCTCATTGATGGCGACGTGCGGGGGCCGGGTGACGATGTAGCTGATGACGTCGGCGATGTCCTCGGAACGGAGCCTCACGATTTCGCCGAAGCGCCGGCCGATGGCTTCCTGCACCTCGGGCCGGTTGTGGAGGGGGAGCTCGGTGTCGACCGCGCCGGGCTCAACCGCGGAGACCCGAACATGCCGCTGGGTCACCTCCTGGCGTAGCGACTCGCTGAACGCGACGACCCCGAACTTGGTCGCGTTGTAGGCGCCGCTGCCGACTCGCGCGACGCGTCCCGCCGTGGAGGCGATGTTGACCATGTCCGCAACCTTGCGGGGCGACGACTCCGCGGCGCTGAGGAGGTGGGGGAGGGCGGCATGGGCGCAGTACATCAGGCCCATCAGGTTGACTCGCACCACCTCCTCCCACTCCTCGATGGGGGCGCCCACCGCCTGGCCCAGCAGCATCACGCCGGCGTTGTTGACCAGCGTGTCGAGCCGGCCGAGCTCGGCAGCCGCCCGCTCGACCACGCCCTGCGCCTGGTCGCGGTCACCAACGTCGGCCTCCAGGATGAGGACCTTGCCGCCGGCCTTTTCGATCTCAGCGGCAAGGGCATCGAGGCGGTTACGCCGGCGGGCGGCGATCGCCACCGCTGCGCCATGCTCGGCCAGGGACCTGGCCGTCGCCTCTCCGATCCCGCTGGAAGCGCCGGTCACCAGGGCTACCGTTCCGTCAAGCTCGCCCATCGCGATCCCGATTCTAGATGCGGGTGCCGGAGGCCTCCCAGTAGCGGTCGCGAATCAGGCGCTTGAGCAGCTTGCCGGCTGGATCACGGGGGAAGTCGTCGACGAAGTCCACCGAGCGTGGCACCTTGTAGCTCGCCACCCGGTCACGGACGAAAGCGATCAGCTGGTCGGCGGTGGTATCGGTGCCGCCGGCCGCGACATCGCGCAGCTTGACCACCGCCTTTACCGACTCGCCCCACTCCATGTCAGGAACACCGATCACGGCGCAATCCTCGACCGCGGGGTGGCCGTGGAGCACCGACTCGACCTCGGCGGGGTAGATGTTGACGCCGCCACTGATGATCATGTCGATCTTGCGGTCGCAGATGTAGACGAAGCCCTCGTCGTCCTGATAGGCGATGTCGCCGGCGGTGAAGAAGCCGTCGCGCTTGCTCTTGCTGGTGGCGTCGGGCTTGTTGAGGTACTCGCCGAAGATCGCCGCCGATCGTGCCCACAGCTCGCCGGGCTCTCCCGGCTCGACCTCGTTGCCCTCGTCGTCGAGGAAGAGCACCTCGGCGCCGTCCACCACCCGGCCACACGACTCCGGCTTGCGCAGCAGGTCCTCCGGCGTCATCACCGTGACCAGGCCCGACTCGGTGGCGCCGTAGAACTCGTAGACGTGGTCCCCGAAGTACTCCACTGCACGGCATTTGAGGTCGCCGGGGAATGGCGCGGCAGCCACGATCAGGGCCCGCAGGGAGGACACGTCGTACCGGGCCCGAGTTTGGGCGGGCAGATCGAGAATGCGCTTGACCAGGATGGGAGCCATGAAGGTGGTGGTGACCCGGTGCTGCTCAATGAGCCGGAGCGACAGCTCCGGGTCGAACGTCTTCTCCACCACCACGCTCGCGCCAACGATGGTGTGGACCCCGGCGAACGCCGCCGGCGCACTGTGGTAGCCGGGGCCGGCGAGAAGGTGGACGTCGCTGGGGCCAAGGCTGAACCACTGGATCCATTGCATCACGACCGCGGGGTCGGCGCCGTCCTTGCGCAGCGCGCCCTTGGGGTTGCCGGTGGTGCCAGCGGTGTAGATCATGCTCGGACCGGTGATCTCCGAGGGCGTGTCGGGCTCCGCCTCGGTGCCGCCCCTGAGGATCTCCTCGTATGACAGCCACCCCGCAGGGGCCTCGTCGCCGAACGCGATCCAGAGACGGTCGCCTGCGTCGCCGACCTCCGCGCGAGCCTCATTGATCAGGGGGATGAACTCCTCGCCGGCGACAATTGCGCGGGCTCCACTGTCGTTGAGGATGTAGGCCACCTCGCCCCCGCGGAGCCGGTAGTTCATGGGCGTGGTGATCGCCCGGATCTTGCGCAGAGCGTGGGCCAGCTCGAACGCCTCCGGCCGGTTGTAGTGGATGTGGAGGCAGGTCTCGCCGGGCTTAAGGCCCAGCCCCAGCAGGGCGCTGGCACACCGGTTGACGCGGGCGTTGAACTCGCCGTATGTGGTGACAACCCCGTCCTGGTTAATCAGGACCGGCTTGTCAGGATTGCCCAGCGCATGCAGCGCCAGGATGTCAACGCCACCCGTCACGGCGGACACTGTAGCATCGCGGGCATCATCGCCCGCGCGGCAGCCACGACGCCAGAGGCAGAGGAGGAGATACATGCTCTCAAAGAAGGTCAGCACCGAGGACCTCGACCGCTGGAAGCAGCTCTTGGCGTCCTCTTATGGAAGCCGCTTCATCTCGGCGCCGGTGCCGAAGTACGAGATGCCGGAAGAGCAGATGCCGTCCAACATCGTCTACCAGATCATCCATGACGAGATGAACCTGGACGGCAACCCCTCGATGAACCTGGCCACCTTCGTGACCACCTGGATGGAGCCCGAGGCCGACAAGCTGGTGGTCGAGACCATGAGCAAGAACTACATCGACGCCGATGAGTACCCGCAGTCGACCGAGATCCAGAACCGATGCGTCAACATGCTGGCCCGCTTGTACAACTCCCCGGCGCACCACACCCCGACGGGCACCGCCACCGTTGGGTCATCCGAAGCCATCCACCTGGCGGGCCTGGCGTTGAAGTGGAACTGGAAGAAAAAGCGCCAGAAGCAGAAGAAGGCATTCGACAAGCCCAACATCGTGATGGGCGCCAACGTCCAGGTCTGCTGGGAGAAATTCGCCCGCTACTTCGACGTCGAGCCGCGCTATGTACCCCTGACCAAGACGCGGTACGTCATCGGGGTCGACGAGGCGATGGCCGTGGTAGACGAGGACACCATTGCTGTGGTCGGCATCCTGGGCAGCACGTACAACGGCCAATACGAGCCCATCAAGGAGCTCAACGACGCGCTGCTGGAGCTGAACGAGAGGACGGGGTGGGACGTCCCGCTCCACGTTGACGCCGCCAGCGGCGGGTTCGTGGCGCCCTTTGTGCAGCCCGAGGTGGAGTGGGACTTCCGGCTCCCGCTGGTGCGCTCGATCAACGTCTCGGGGCACAAATACGGCCTCGTCTACCCCGGCGTCGGCTGGATCATCTGGCGCGACGAGGCGGAGCTGCCCGAGGAGCTGATCTTCCACGTCAACTACCTCGGCGGCGACCAGCCCACATTCAACCTGAACTTCTCGCGCGGTGCCAGCCAGATCATTGCCCAGTACTACAACTTCCTGCGGCTGGGGCGGCAGGGCTACCGCGACATCATGCTCAACCTCCAGGACACGGCCCGGTACATCGCCGCTCAGATCGAGGACACCGGCCACTTCGACCTGCTCAGTGACGACAAGGGGCTGCCGCTGGTTTGCTTCAAACTCAAGCGGGAGCGCCACTACTCCGTCTTCGATGTCGCCGACCACCTGCGCGAGCGGGGCTGGATCGTACCCGCCTACACGCTCGCCCCCGACGCCGAGCACATCGCGGTGCTGCGGGTGGTCGTCCGCGAGGGGCTCAGCCGCGACATGGCCGAGCTTTTGGTGCAGGACATCCACCGCACCGTCGACTTCCTCGACACCGTGGTGCAGAAGCAGGCCAAGCAGCCCACCGCCCATAAGAAGCGGGCGAAGTCCAAGACCAAGGCCGCCTGCTGACGGCCGGCCGGCGGTTTCTAGGAGGCGGTCCTCAGAAGGGCCACTTCTTCTTTTTCTCCTCCGGGGGCGCCGGGGTCGTCGGCTGCGCCGGGGGCTCCGGGTTGTAGTTGCGCGCCACGCCCGCGGACGGGGGTGGGAAGCCGGCGGCCTCTGGCGCAGTCGCCACCGGCGCCGCCGCCACGGCCGCCCACGGCGTCCCTCCTGTGGCCGCCGCCAGTCGCATCAGGATCCCGGCGCAGCGGTTGCACGCCAGCGGCTGCTCCGGGCGCTCGGGCAGGCAATCGATGCAGAAGGGGTCGAGGCAGCCAGGGCAGAGCCCGACCGCTGGCAGGTGCGGGTGGTTGGTGCAGGGGACGAAGGTGATCGACTCCTCTGCCGACGCCGCGGCCACCGGGGCCTCTTCGGGCGCGGGGGCCGCCTCGACCGCCGGCGTCTTCGCCACCGGTGCTGCCTCCTCGACCGCCGGCGCTGCCTCGGCTGCAGCAGCCTCGGGTTCGGCCTCGGCCGCGGGCGTGGGCTCGGCGGCACCCTCTTCGGCGGGCGCCTCAGCCTCCGGCGCGGGCGTGTAGACATCCGCTGCCCCGGCCAGCTCGCTCTCCGCGGGGGCTGCTTCCGCCGGCTGATCCAGGGCGCCTTGCGCGAACACCGCGGTCTCGTCGGGCCGCATCACGGCTGTCTCCTCGGGGTGGTACACCTGGGTCTCGAGGTCCACCGGCTGCTCCGCCGGCCACTGCGCCTCCACGCCGGCAGGCCATTCCGCCGACGCTGCGTAGACGACCTCAAAGCCGCCGAGCGAGACCTGGTCGCCGTCCGCCAGCTCGCCTTCGACTTGGAGCTGGAGCGCCTGGCCATTGATGGTGGTGCCGTTGGTCGAGCCGACATCACGCAGCAGGATCTTGCCCGACTGGTAGGTGGCCTCTGCGTGTTTGCGGGACACCGCGCGCTCGTCGTCGACGGTCGCCAGGTCGACGTCCGGCACCATGTTGGTGATCCGGTCCTTGCGGCCGATCGTGTTGGTCACCTTGTTGAGCGGGAAGACCTGGTCTCCGTACTTGAAGGCGGGTCCGTTAGCCATTCAGCAGTCTCCTAGTGGGTTGGCTCGCCAAGCTGTGGCCCTGTGGCGGAGCAGAGCATCTCACAGTGGTTCGCCGGGAGTCACCATCTACGAACTGTTCTCGAGGATATAGATGGTTGACGTCGCGCCGCTGGTCGAGATCACCGAGACCTGGAGGATCTTCCCTGTCTGCCCGAATACGCCTGACCAACTCTGGGCGGCCTGGACCGGCGCCGTTCCGGACCTGCCCAGGCTCTGCCAGCCCGACGCCGGGAGCTGTTCCTGGAGCCGGCTACGGATCTCCTCGAAGCCGGAGTGGCTGGCATAAATGGTCGTGATCACCTTGCCGTTCTGGTGGAAGTAGGAGCGCGTCGATCCAGGTGGTCGTGGCAGACCCAGTTCGGGTGCTGCAATATCCTGCGCGGGCACCTGGCTCAGCGCCTGCTGGATGCTGCCCAGGTCCGACTCTTGCAGCTGCGGTGCTGGCCGGGAGTAGAAGTAGTAACCAATCGCGATCAGGGCGCCAAGCACCCCCACCACCAAGAGCCCGGCAAGGGGGCCCCGCCTTCGACGCCTCTTGCCGGCCGGCGCCACGCGGCGTCGCTTCGCCGTTGCCGCCCTAGCCACAGTTCGACCTAGACCTCGAGCCCGGGCAATCGGGAGTCAGCAGCCGCTGCCGCTTACCGAGCCGCCGGATGGGCCGTTGAACGGCACGGTGAACATCTGGTAGCTGGTGGCGTGCTGGGCGAGGCGGACAGTGAGCACGGCGTCGTTGATGCCGCTCTTGAAGTTGAATTTAACCCGCATCGTTTGCAGCCCCGGGTTGAGCCAGCGCTCGATTCCGTCGATGGTGGTGTCGCCATTCTTGTTCCCGCCCGGGACGGCGTTGCTCTGGCTGTTGAAGTTATCGAAGAAATTGCCGCCGCTGCCGATCGCGGAGAAGATGTCACTCGGCGAGTGACGGAACTTCCAGTCCCCATCCGGGCAGATGGACTCTGAATCCATGGTGGGGTCACCTTCCTTGGCGGCGGCGCGGATCCACTTGAGGAGGTCGTCGTTGCTCATCTGCAACGAGCCACCGCCGCTGGGGCTGAGGCGATCCACCATCGCGATCTTGCTGGCCTCGTCGACCGCCTCGCCGACGATGACGGCCTGGTAGGCCAGCTTTCCGAGCACGATGGACCCGATCAGGAGCAGAGCCAGGACTGGAATCGCGATGGCGAATTCGATCATCGCCTGCGCTCGTTGCCGCGGTCCGGCTCGTCGGCGGATGCCGTACATCAGCAAGAGGTCGCCACCGATTGCGGCGGGTTGGTGACCTCCTTCCAGACGGCGTCGACCGAGCTGGTGCCCTGCTGGATTTCTTTGATCACGTTGAGTGCCTGGCAGATCTCGGTGGTCGCGGCGGGCACGTGCATCTCGGCGTGGTACACCTGGGTCGGTGGCGGCGTCCCGAAGATGGCGTCGAGGAGGGCCTTGATCGGCTGGGGTGCGCTGTTGATGGCGCTGGCGGCGCCGATGAGCAAGTTGGCAAACGCGGTGCACCACGCGGCCCCGTTGTTGGGCAGGAAGCCGAGCAGGCTGTCGTCGTTGGGGTCCCCGTCGAAGATCTTGCCGCAGAACTGGGCGAAGCTGATGCGGTCGTTGTCGTCCGCGGCAATCTTGACGTCAACCATGGTGGCGGCCACTGAGTATTGGCTTGGTGGCTTCGACTGCCCAGACAGCCGCGCCGTGGTCTCCTGCATATAGGTCGGATCGAGCTTCTGAAAGGCAAGGAAGGTGATCGGGTTGCTGGCCTCGCCCCCCTTGGTGGTGTGGCCGTAGCGCAGCACCTCCTTGACGTAGTTGAGCATCCCGTCGGTGTCGCCGACGAACCTCTTGTTCTTGGCGTAGTCGTCGGTGGTGCGAAAGTCCCAGCAGCACGGGGTCCCTGCCGGACCCGGAGGCGACCCCACGTCCGACGACTGCACGTCGCGGTTCTGCGTCCCGGTCCACCAGTAGTTGGTGGTGCTGCTCTGGTTGTTCTGGGTGGTTGTGACGCCCAGGCTGTGCGCGCCCGGGATGCTGCCCGGGTTGGCGGGGTTGTTCTGCGACTCGGCGGTCAGGCAGCCGAAGAAGGTCTGGTTCTTGTCGTTGCTGCCGTCGCCGTAGGGCGTGAATGGGACGTTGGCGCCCGTGTAAGTTGCCGCTGATGCGCCCTTGCATGCCTGGCCTCTTCCGGTGCTGTGGTAGTAGGAGTAGACGTAGTTGGCCCAGTCCTGGTTGCTCAGTCCGGACGGCACCGAGGGGAAGAGGTCGCTCTGGGGTCCATTGGCCCCGATCCCAACCTGGGATGGCCCCTGGGGAGCCCCGCCCACGATTTTCTGTAGGTCACTGATCGTGCTGTCGATCTCCGAGTTGGCGTCCTGAAGTGACCCCTGGCTGTCGTCGAAAACGTTGGGCAGGTTGATCTTGGCCCGCAGCCCTTTGAGGTCGGCGATCTGGGCGTTGAAGGCACGGTTGAGGAGCTGTACCAGGTACTTGAACTCGCTGCTGCAGTCCCGTTTGATGGCCTTGGCCGGCTGCAGAACGCCGTGGGAGTCGAACTGCACGTTGGTGGGGTCGGCTCCGACCGTATCCCAGGTATCGGGGTTACACCCGGGGGTTGGCGAGTTCCAGATCTGGAAGGTGTTGTGGCCGCGCTGCTGCCCCTGCTTGCCGCCCGTCCAGAGGTCGCGCAGGGCCGCCCGCCGGAGCGTCTCCTTGAGGCTGGCCTTGATGTATAGGCCCTGACCGTCGCTGGCCGGCGTGCCGGTGTCGCTGGTGATCTCCTTGGCGTGGCGGACGATCTTGTCAGCATCTGTCTTGTCGTACTTCAACGCGCCCGCCGCATTCAGTGCGGCAGGCAGCATGAAGCCCAGGTAGCCGTTGTTGCTGGCGATGATGGTGGAGTTGGCGATGGCCAAGACGTATTTGGCGATGTCCACCACCTGTTTGGCAACGGTGACAAAGTTGTCCACCACATTCGACATCGTCTGCCCGATGCTGATTAAGGTGGACCCGGCGCTGATAAGCGTCGTTCCAAACGCGATCAGGATGGCAACCGCAGCCGAGGCTAAACCTAAGCTGAACGCCTCTGCCGCGGTCGCCGCGGCGATGATCGCCGCGCCGGCGATCTCGAGCGCGTTGCCGAGGTGGCCCACGGCGTCGACCGCCCACTGGATCGTGTCCAAGAGGGTGTCGTCGTTGAGCGCCATGATGTAGCCGGACGCCGCCGTCAGCGCAGCGCCATCGCTGGAGGCCTGCATCCGCGTCGAGCCCCCGGAGTTCTGCGCGATCCCGGTGGCGAGCAGGATCACGAGCAGCATCAGGCCCGCGGTCAGAGCCGTGATCAGCGTGACGTTGCCCTCCTGGGCCCTGATGCTCATCAGTACTGGTTGACCACGCGGGCGGCCACGCCCTGCTCGGTGAGGTCCTTGCCGTTTACGCTGCTGCTGCCGTAGATGGCGGCAAGGTAGTCCCAGCCGGGTATGTTCTGGATCTTGTAGGTGATGGTCACCTCGACGGACTCGACGGTGTGGTAGCCGGCGGGGCCCCCGGCATCAGGCCCGGTCTTGACCGAGGTGACCTGGGGATGGGTGCCGAACGCCTTCATCACCGCGGAACCGCGGTTGGGCCCAGAGCCCTGGTAGTCGAAATCGACCACGTCCTGGGCCGCGCCCTGGGCTGTGGGGTACGTGTCGGTGGCCTTGCCGGTAATGTCGCCCGCATCCAGTTTGGCGTTCGTCACCTTGGCGACGTACCGGGCGGCGTCGTACGCGGCTTTGTGTTCGGCGATCCGCAGAGCGTAGAGAAACGCGGTGCCGATGCAGATGAAGATGATGACCAGGAGCAGCGGAAGGACCAGGGCGAATTCCACCATCGCTTGTCCAGACGATTGGTTGGGCTGGCGACGCCTCATCGATGCTGGTACTGGAAGTTGATGTCAGTCAGGTGCTGGACGCACGGCGTGACCCCGTCGGTGCAGTCGATGGGCACGGTGATGTAGTAGCTGTTGACCGAGTCGTTGAGGGTGCGGGTCCAGACGTCGGTGAGGCCGGCATAGTAGGCGACGGCGAACCCCAGCACTACGGTCAGCGAGATCAGCGAATACTCCATCATCGCTTGACCACGCTGGGCCATCGACGATCCCATAACGCGTCGCCGGTGCCGCATCCCCGTTCTACCTGCTTGAGGCGCCGATCTGGAGGAATGCCAGGCTGCCGAGGATCACCAGCAGCGCCATCATGTTGAGCATCGTCGGGAAGGTCATGAGCACTGGCGCCCGCAGTGAACGCGCCTTGACCTCCTGCTCCCGCTTGATGCGCAGCTCGGTCGACTGGCCCTGCAGCATCGCCTTGAGGTCGCGGCCGCCGACCTGGGTGGCCTGGCCCACGGCGGCCACCAGGAACGAGAGGTCGTCGTTGCGGTTCTTGCGCAGCAGCTCGCTCATGGCGACGTCCAGTCGCTCCTTGAGCTGGACCACGCGCTGGTTGGCGTACCCCAGCTCCTGGGCCAGGACCTCGCCGGAGAAGAACTGGCAGTAGTAGGCGATGCCGGCATCGATCGAGGTGCGCTCCACCGCCAGGCCGATGACCTCGAGCGCGAGCGGAAGCGCACGGCTCAGCTTGTTCTGGCGCAAGGTGGCCGCCTGCTTGATCGTCGAGTCGGGGCCGAGGAAGCCGACCACGGCCCCGGTGACCGCGAAGATGACGATCAGCAGGGGGTTGAAGAGCAGGCCGCCCAGGACGGCGCCGGCGACGCCAAACAGCAGCATCAGAAGCAGCTTCATGCGGGCGACATCCTCGACCGTGACCTCGTGGGCGACGTCCGCCTGCTCCAGCTGCCTGGGGATATCGCTGCGGTTGACGACCTGGACAAAGAGCGGAATCGCGGGCAGGTTCTTGGCCTGTGCCTTGAGCCGCAGGACCGCCTTCTTGTCGGGGTCGACCAGTTCCGCCTCGGCCTTGTACGAACTCCTCGAGCGGCGCCGTCCGATCACGAGGATCGCCACCACCACGATGACCAGCCCGACGACGACGGCGACCAGCAGCAGGATGTCGCTCATGCCTCAATCCTCTTGAGGATGCGGCGCGTCCAAAGCCGGCTGGCGTAGTTCATCCCCACCGCGATGATGATGACGATAATGCCCACCACCGTCGTGAAGAGCGGGGTCACAAACTTGGGGGTTATAAGGTAGATCAGCAGGACAAAGATCAGGGGCAGGTAAGAGACCACCGTGGCGGTCGACTTCACCTGGCTGGTCAGCGCCTCGAGCTCATTGCGTCCCCGGATTTCGTCCTGGATCGAGCTGCTCAGGCTGCGCAGGAGCATGAAGGTCTCAAGACCGACCTGGTTGCCGATCGCCAGCGCCGAGCTGATGGTGTGAAGCTCGGGGTAGGGTAGCCGCTCCGCCCACATCTCGAAGGCCTGGGCCTCGGTCACCCTCAGCGACGAGATGCGGTTGCCGAGGGTGATCAGCTCGCTCCTGATTGGATCCGCGAGGTTGGGGGTTGTGGCCTCCAGGGCGTTGACGAAGTTGCGGCCAGCGGCCATTGCGCTGGAGATCAGCAAAAGTGCGTTGGGCAGCTGGATCAGGAACTTCTGCTCGTAGGCCTTGGCCCGGCGACTTGCCAGGAAGTAGAGGATGACCGGCACCGCGACGAGGGCGATCGCCGCGATCAGGGGCTGCGCGAAGATGATCAGCCCCACCCCGCCGCCGAGCAGGGCGCCGGCCAGCATCCGGTCCAGCAGCGTCCCCCAGTGGAACGTCGGCCCCACGGCCACGCGGCGTTTGAACTTGCTGTCGCCCATGCCCCGCCAAACCACGCCGAGGATGGCCTCGGTGGGACTGACGTACTCCGCCGGCTGAGCCGCGCCCGCGGCCTGGCCGGCGCCGGTGTAGGCGGTGTACGGGTCGGTTCGCGACGACTGCATGATGGGAAGCACCGCGCTGAGGACCAGGTAGATCAACCCGATCGCCGCCAGCACCATGCCGATGATCAACAACATGTCTCGAGCCTCCCATCTGGTCGCGGTGCGCTGCCGCGTACATCTACCATCTGGCGTTTATCCCCTTATTTGCGCTTGCAGGCTGGCGATCGGCGCCCATGATATATCGCCCGAAGGCGGTTGGACTCTTACCCTGTCAGTGCCCCAGTTCCAGTCGAATCTTCTCCTCGCAGTCCGCCGGGTCCTTGACCCGGGTGAACTCTCCAACGAACTTCCCCTCGGCGTTCTGGCCCGTGCGCTTGAACTGGAAGATGGTGTCCAGCATGACCTCCCCACGGTCGTCGATGCCTGTGATCTCGGCCACCTCGATGACCTTGCGTGTGCCGTCGCTGAGGCGCGATGTCTGCACGATCAGGTTGATGGCGCTGGCGATCTGCTTGCGGATGGCGGGTATCGGCAGCTCCTTCGCCATCAGCACCATTGTCTCCAGGCGGCTGATGGTGTCATAGGGGCTGTTGGCGTGGATGGTCGAGAGGGAGCCGTCGTGGCCGGTGTTCATCGCCGTCATCATGTCGAAGGCCTCCTCGCCTCGACACTCGCCGACGACGATCCGGTCGGGCCGCATGCGCAGCGCGTTCTTGACCAGGTCGCGGATGCTGACCTCCCCCTGGCCCGAAAGGTTGGCCGGCCGCGCCTCAAGCCGCTTGATGAACGGGTGGCGCAGCTGCAGCTCGGCGGCGTCCTCGATCGTGATCACGTGCTGGTCGTCGGGGATGAAGCTGGAGAGGATGTTCAAGAGCGTCGTCTTCCCGGAGCCGGTGCCGCCCGAGACCAGCACGTTCATGCGACCCTCGACGGCGCGGCTGCACCAGTCGGCGAGGTCCTGGGTCAGGGCGCCCATCTCCACCAGCTGGGTGACGCCCAGCTTGTCCTTGCTGAACTTTCGGATATTGACCGAGATCCCGTCGATGGCCAGCGGCGGCATGACCACGTTGACGCGGCTGCCGTCAGGCAGGCGGCCGTTGACCAATGGGTTGGACTCGTTGGCCGGCCGGTTCAGGGGTCGCAGGATGACCTGCACGATCTGGTCGAGGTGGGAGTTGTCCTCGAAGACGATGTTGGTGGGGCGGAGCTTGCCCTTCTGCTCGATGAACACCCGCTTGGGCCCGCTGACGATGATCTCGGTGATCGTCTCGTCGCGGAGCAGGTCCTCGAGTGGGCCGAAGCCGAAGATGTTGTCGGTGATGTAGCCTACGACGGTCTTGCGATCCTCGACGCCCAGGGCGTACTCGTCCATCAGGCGCATGACAACTTCCGAGAGCTCCCGCTTGGCTCGCTCCGGCTTGGTCTTGACCAGCTCGGCGAACTGGGGATCGGCGAGCTGCTCGTCGAGGACACGGCGGCGGATCTCGGCCTTGATTGGGGTCAGGTCACGCGGGGCGGCGGCCGCACGCGGCTTCGCCGGCGCGGCGGCCGGCGCCTCGGCTCCGGGCCGGCGAATATATCGATTGACTCCCATCAGTACTTCCTCACGCTTGCAGGGCCGGTTGGTGGCCCTTAGGATACGCCGTCGTCCGTCGGTACCCCGGCTACTTCTTGCCCTGGCCCGCCGGCCCCGCACCCAGGAAGGTGGCCAGCTGCGCCACCGCCTTGGGGTAGTTGGAGCTGCTCGACTTGGCGAACGGCTGGTGCTTCTCGGCGAAGCTCTCAACGAACTTCTTGTCGTCGGGCAGCGAGGCCGCGATCCCGATCGGCATCGGCACCTCGAGCTTCTTCTTGCTGCTTCGGTTGACGACCAGGAAGCACCGCTCCTGGAGCGCCATCTCACGGGCCTCGATCATCGGCGCCAGCACCAGGTTGAGCATGCGGGCCACCTTGATCTGGCTGGGGATGTCGTCCGGGGTGACGACAACGATGCGGTCGGACCGGAACAGCGCCGGGGCCGTGAACTGGTCGACGGTGTTGGGCAGGTCGAGCACGACAACGTCGAAGCTGTTGCCCAGCACCGACATCAGCGCCTCCATGTGGGAACTGGGGTCGACGTAGTCGTCGATCGCCGCCGGGTCGTCGAGGGCCACCAGGACGTGCAGGTTGTCCCGGTCGAACGTCTTGGCCATCAGGATCTCGTCGGAGATCACCGAGGGCGCCTCGGCCACCACCCGGGTGAGGTCACCGTCGACCTTGACCAGGATCTCGTCGATCAGCGGCTTGAGTCCGAGCACGCTGCAGCGCTTCTGCTCGGTTACGTCGAAGAAGTAGGACTGGCTGCCATTCTGGAGGTCGAGGTCGACCAGGAGGACGCGGAGCGCCGGGTCCTGGGCAATCCGCGACGCCATTGTGGCCGCCAGCAGGCTGGTGCCGGATCCGCCACGCGGACTGTAGACCGCGAACACCTGTCCCGGTCCGCCGGTCGCCCGGGGCGTGACCGCCTGGACGGCGCCCACCGGCATCATCGGCGGCGGGGCAGCCGAGGGGGGCGGGGGCGTGAAGGCGGGCGCCGCCGCTGGCGCAAACCCGGGGGTCTCGACCGGGGCCGCGGGGTCGGTCGCGGCCGCGTCTGCCACCACCTCGGGAGCGTAGACCGCGGTTTGCTCGGGGGCAGGGAAGCCAGGCGCCGCCAGCGGCTCCGCCACCGGGCCGGCCGCCGGCGCAACCTCGAAGCCGTCAAGCGGGTCGCCTACAACCGGGTACGGATTGCGCGTGAGGAAGCCGTGCGCGGTGTGGGGGTTGAGGAAGGCGGCCATCACCTGGTTGCCCAGGGCGTTCTGCTCACCCACCACGCGCACCAGGCGGGTGGGGCTGGCGGCGTAGGCTACGACTCTTTCGGGCATTTTCTCCTCCTCAGGGGCAGGTGTATGTGATGTGCGCGGCTTGCGAGCTCAAGTTTGTCGGTTTGAGCACGCGGAGTACAGCGTCACCCTCGGCGCTGCCGTTGCCCTGGAAGGTGAACTCCAGGGTGGCGACCGCGTCGGTGTCGCCCTTCTTGATGGTCGCAACCGCTGGATCTGTGGCGGTGCCGTCCGGCTTGACCCACTGGTAGGTGATGTCGCCGCCGGCGCCGTTGGTGTGGACCTTGCCGCTGAAGACGTATTTGGAGCTGGGGCACTTGCCCGAGCTTGGGTTGACGGTGGTGTTCACCGACGAAACGGACAGCGGCGTGCCAGGGCCGAAGAGGTTGCCGCCGGTGAGGAACAGGAATGCCCCGGCGCCGGCAACCACGATGATCAGGAGCAGCACCAGGATGAGTAGGAAACGGCCGAAACCCCCGCGGCGGCGGCTCTTGGTCGGCGGCGGCTTGTAGACCGGCGTCTCCACCTGGGGCGCAGCCCATGAGCCGCTGGCCGGGCCGGCCGGCGGCGCCGACATGGGAGCGACAGGTGGTGCGGTTGTCGCCAGCGGAGGCGCCATCGATGCAGGGGTCGACGTCGGCGGCAGGGGGGCGAAGGTCGGCGCTGACGGTGTAGCGCCCGGTGCCGGGGGCGGCGGGGTTGCCCCCGGACCGCCGGGTGCCGCGGGGGCATTGGGCAGGGCGACGGTTTCGTCCAGGCTTGCGCCGCCGGCCGGGGGCACCGGATGGACCATGGTTTCGTCGGCCAGCGGAGGCCGAACCATGGTCTCGTCTGGCAGCGGTGGTTGGACCACGGTCTCGTCCACCAGCGGAGGCCGAACCATGGTCTCGTCTGGCAGCGGTGGTTGCACGGCGGTCTCGTCCGCGAGCGATGGTCGCACCATGGTCTCGTCGGCGGCGGCGGCGGGTCTGACCATCGTTTCGTCGGGCGCAGGTCCCGGGGTTGGCGGTGTCCCCGTGCTGGCCGGGGGAGGTGCCATAGGGGGCGCTGCCGGGGGAGCCATCACGGGCATCGACGCCGGGATCGACGAGAGGGGTGGCGATGTGCCAGTCGACGGCGGCGGTGGCGCCATCGGCGGCGGATCAGTCGGAGCGCCGTACGCCCCTGGCGGCTGGCTCATGGCGGTCTCCGCGGCGGCGGCGGGCGCCACCGAGGGCGTTCCTGGCGCCGGCAGTGGCGGGGGGGCGGGGGGAGCCGCGGCCAAGGCCATGGCGGCCAGGTCGGAGTCCTTTTCCCAGCCCGGCCAATCCTTGGCGGCGGCGGATTGTATCTTCTGCCACAGCTGGCCCGCGGAGGCGGGTCTCTTCTTCGGGTCCTTGGCCAGGCCCTCGAGCAGCGCCGCCTCGACGCGCTTGGGGAAGCCCGGGACGATGTCTGTTGGCTTCGGCGGCGGCTGCGAGATGTGGGCGTCGAGGCTGGCCATGATGTTGCCGGGGATGGAGGGGAACGGCAGCCTGCCGGTGAGGAGCTCATATGCCATCACCGCCAGCGAGTAGACGTCCGTGCGCTGGTCGATGTCGGCCTTGCCCTCGGCCTGCTCCGGCGACATGTAGGCGGGGGTGCCAAGGATGGTCCCGGCCTGGGTCTGGAAGTTCGACTGCGCCGACACCATCTTGACCAGGCCGAAGTCGCCCAGCTTGGAGCTGCCGGCGACGGTGACGAAGACGTTGCCGGGCTTGAGGTCGCGGTGAACGACGCCGAGCTTGCTGGCGTATTCGAGCGCGGCCGAGATGTCGCCCAGGGTGCGCAGCGCCTGCGAGACCGTCAGCTGCTGCTTGTCCATCAGCTGACGTAGCGAGGGGCCGCGGACGTACTCCATGATCATGAAGAGGTCGTTGCCCGCGGTCGTCAGGTCGTAGATGCCAACGACGTTGGGGTGGTTCATCTGCGCCAGGGCGCGCGCCTCCCGCTGGAAGCGGGCCAGCATCTCAGGGTCGCCGTTCCAGGCGCCCAGGATCTGCTTGGCGGCCACGTACCGGTTGAGGGCCGTCTGCCGGGCCAGGTAGACCGCGCCCATCGCGCCGCGGCCGATGGTCTGGACGAACTCGATCCCGGCTAGCTCAGGCAACGGCCCCGCCCAGTGCAGTCATCAGGGGCCTATAGTAGCCCGCGATTCTCGGGCTGCCAGCGTCTTAGCCGTTCTTCACCAGCAGCGGCGGGGCGGCCTTTCAGCCGCCGGCGGCGGACAGGGCCAGCTCCGACAGCGCGGGTGCGGCCAGCACATTGGAGAGGCTCGCCACCTCGCCCACCACCAGGACCGCCGGCGAAGTGATCCCCGCATGCTCGGCAGCGTCGGCGATACCGGCCAGAGTGGCAAACACCTGGCGCTGCTCCGGCCGCGTCGCCGCCATCACCACCGCCGCCGGCGTGGTCGCCGGCCGGCCCGCCAGGATGATGCTCCGTGTCAGCTGACGGAGCTTGGTGGCGCCCATCAGGACGACCAGGGTGTCGGCGCCGCTGGCCAGCTGGTCCCAGCGCACACGCCCCTTGCCCTCCCGCTCGTGGCCGGTGACGATGGTCACCGAGCTGGCCAGCTCGCGGTGGGTGAGGGGGATGCCGGCCGCGGCAGGCGCGGCCAAGGCCGAGCTGACCCCGGGGACCATCTCATAGGCGATGCCGCGCTCCAGCAGCGCGGCCGCTTCCTCCGCGCCCCGCCCGAAGAGGTAGGGATCGCCACCTTTGAGGCGAACCACGAGCTCGCCGGCCAGCGCCCGGGTGGCCATCAGCCCGGCCACCTGGCTGACATCCGGCTTCGGGCCGCCCCGCCGGTGGCCCACGGGGACCAGCTCGGCGTCCGCTGCCAGCCGCAGGATGGCCTGCGGGACGAGGTGGTCGTGGAACACCACGTCGGCGGCATCGAGCAGCCTGGCGGCGCGCACCGTCAGCAATTCGGGGTCGCCCGGGCCGGCGCCGACGAGGTGGACCCGGGCTTTGTTGTCAGCGGCTGGAGGCATCGTGCATAATCCTAGCTTTCTGGTCGGAATTGTCGGATTGTCGTCGTCAGCCCCCAGAGGTAGGAGTGTGAACCCCGCGTGTCGATGCCCCAGCCGCTGTCGGACAACGCCACCCTCGTCGCGGAGGCTGCCGAGCAACTGAAGGACGCCTCCCCCCAGGAGGTGCTTGTCTGGGGCCTGACCACTTTCCCGCGTAACCGCATTTCGATCTGCACCTCCCTCCAGGACGAGGGCATGGCGGTGCTCGACATGGCGGTCCGCATCGACTGGGCGGTCAACGTCTTCACCATCGACACTGGGCGCTTGCCGGCGGCCACCTACGACCTGATGGACGAGATCAACGATCGCTTCGGGGTCAAGATCGAGATCCTCTACCCCGACGCCCAGGAGGTGTCCGAGCTGGTCAGCGAGCACGGCATCAACCTGATGTACAAGTCCACCGAGCTGCGCCTCAGCTGCTGCGAGGTGCGCAAGGTACTGCCCCTCAACCGCAGGCTGAAAACCCTCGACGCCTGGATCACGGGGCTGCGGCGCGACCAGAACGCCAGCCGCGCCAACGTGGAAGTCGTCGAGCTCGACGAGCAGCATGGCGGCATCGTCAAGATCAACCCGCTGGCGAACTGGACCCACGAGCAGGTCCTGGAGCACATCGAGACGTACAACGTCCCCCGCAACTCGCTCTACCGGAAGGGCTACACCAGCATCGGCTGCGACCCCTGCACCCGGGCGATCGAGCCGGGCGAGGAACTGCGCGCCGGCCGGTGGTGGTGGGAACAGGGCGATACCGAGTGCGGCATCCACTACGAGACCGTGGTCGACGCCGACGGCAACAGCAGGGTGTTGACGCGGGCCGACAGCGCGCCGGCCGCGGAGGCGTCGGACACATGAGCGAGACCAACGGCGAGCACCCCGAGGCCGGCGGCACGCTTGCCGAGAGCGAGGAGGATTCCCTCCTCCAGGACTCGCCCCTGGAGATCCCGCGACCCAAGCGGGCCCAGGGCCAGTGGGCTCTCGGCTACATGGAGCCGCTCACCCCCCAGGAGGCCAACAAGCGCAACCAGGACGGCCTCGACGTTTTCGAGCGGATCATCCACCAGTACGCCAAGGAAGGGTGGGACAGCATCGATCCCGCCGACCTCAGCGGCCGCTTCCGCTGGTACGGGCTCTACACCCAGCGGCCCGAGGAAGACAAGATGTTCATGATGCGCATCCGCATCCCGGGTGGCCAGCTGACCGCCGAGCAGCTGGATGCCTGCGCCGAGCTCGCCCGCCGCTGGGGCAAGGGCGTGATCGACGTCACCGACCGGCAGAACTTCCAGTTCCACAACCTCCACATCGAGGACATCCCCGAGGCCTGGGCGACCATCTCCGCGGTCGGGCTGTCGACGCTGCAGACGTGCGGCGACGTCACCCGCAACGTGCTCGGCTGCCCGACCGCCGGGGTCGACGCCGCCGAGTACATCGACGCCACGCCCTACGTGCTCGCGGTCGGCCACCGGCTGACGGGGACCAAGGAGTTCTCCAACCTGCCGCGCAAGTACAAGATCTCGATCACCGGCTGCGCCGACCGCTGCGGCCACGAGGACGTCAACGACATCGGCGCCGTGGCCCACCGGGTCGACGGCCGGGTCGGCTTCGATGTGCTGGTCGGTGGCGGGCTCTCGACAACGCCGCACATGGCCCAGTCGCTGGGCGCCTTCGTCGCGCCTGACGAGCTGGTCGAGCTGTGCGTCGCCATCACCACCTGCTTCCGCGACTACGGCTACCGGCGGACCCGCAACCGGGCCCGGCTCAAGTTCCTGGTCGCGGACTGGGGCGTGGAGAAGTTCCGTGAGGTCCTGGAGAAGAAGTACCTCAAGCGTCGACTGGTCGATGGGCCGCCTGCGCCGGAAACGCACGCCTCTCATCGCGACCATGCCGGCATTCACCGCCAGGCCGACGGCAACATGTACGTCGGCTTCCCGCTGGTGGCGGGCCGTACCGATGCCGAGCAGATGAGTGGCATCGCCGCGATCTCGCGGCGCTACGGCAAGGGCCGCGTCCGCACCACAACCCAGCAGAAGATGGTCATCCTCGACATCCCTGAGGCCAAGGTCGAGGCCGCCGTCGGCGAACTGGCCGCGCTGGGACTCCAGGTGCGCAGCTCGAGCTTCCGGCGGAGCACCATGGCCTGCACCGGCATCGAGTTCTGCAAGCTGGCGGTGACCGAGACCAAGGGCCGGGCCGCGACCATCGTCGACGAGCTGGAGAAGCGGCTTCCCGACTTCGACGACTACTGCCGCATCAACATCAATGGCTGCCCCAATGCCTGCGCCCGCTTCCAGATCGCGGACATGGGGTTCATGGGCTCGATCGTGACCATCGCGGGGGTACCGACCGAGGTCTTCCAGGTCTACCTCGGCGGCCACCTCGGCGAGGAGCGGCACTTCGCCCGCATCGCCAAGGGAGCCCGCGTCCGCGCCGAGAAGATGCCCGACTACATCGAGTCGTTGCTGCGGCTTTACCTCCAGCGCCGCCTGCCGGAGCAGGACTTCAGCCATTACCTCAACCAGCTCGATGACGAGTCTCTGCAGGCCTTCGCCAGGGAGGCGATGCCGCCCGGCGCCCTGGTCGAGGCGGGAACATCTGAGGGCGGCTCGGCCCATGCCGTCCGCGACGCCGGCGAGCATGACGACACCGCCTACGCCCGGGCCCAGCGGGCGGCGCGAGCGGCGGGACAGAAGTGAGCGTCATCAAGGAGACGTCGCATGAGACGCAGCGCGGGGTCACCATCTGGCTGACCGGCCTCAGCGGCGCCGGCAAGTCGACCATCTCCACCGCCCTGGCCAGCGAGCTGGAGCTGCGTGGCAAGCGCGTCGAGATCCTCGACGGCGACGTCATCCGCGAGAACCTGAGCAAGGGCCTGGGCTTCAGCAAGGAGGACCGCGACGAGAACATCCGCCGCATCGGGTTCGTTGCGCAGCTGCTGACCCGGCACGGCGCCTTTGTCCTGGTGGCTGCCATATCGCCCTACCGCGATATCCGCGACGAGGTCCGGGCCCGCATCGGCGACTTCGTCGAGGTCCACGTCGACTGCTCCATCGAGGAGCTCAGCCGCCGCGACGTCAAGGGCCTCTACGCCAAGGCGCTGTCGGGAGAGATAAAGAACTTCACCGGCGTCAGCGATCCATACGAGGCGCCACTGCATCCCGAGGTGGTCGTCAGCAGCGAGACCCAAACGGTGGGTGAGTCGGTGGCCGACGTGCTGGCGGCGCTGCAGGCCCGCGGCTATCTCGACCGTGACGACGTCCCCGCCCACGTGCACGTGGAGCACCTGTCCCACGGCCATCGCTTCGGCGAGGAGCACAACCAGGCTGACGTGGCTGGCACCGGCGTCATGCCCCACGGCGGCGTCCTCCAGGTCCGGATGGCGTCCAAGGAGCGCGGCCGCGAGCTCAGCCAGGAGGCGCAGGCGCTGCCGTCGATCGAGCTCGACGCCTGGGCCGTGAGCGACCTCGAGCTGCTCGCCGGCGGCGGCCTCAGCCCCCTGACCGGCTTCATGCGCGAGGCCGACATGCTTTCGGTGGCGGAGCGGATGCGGCTCTCGGACGGGATGGTCTGGAGCCTGCCCGTCATCCTGCCGGTGGACGAGGCCCAGGCCCGCGAGCTGGGCGCGGGGCAGCGGGTGGCGTTGCGGACGGGGGGCAAGTCACTGGCGGTGTTGACGGTGAGCGAGACGTACGGCTATGACCGCAACCGCGTCGCGGCCGACGTCTACGGAACGTCGGACGAGTCCCACCCCGGCGTCGCCCGGGTGCTGGCCCAGCCGGGCCTCGCGGTAGCGGGCCCGGTCGAGGTCTTCGCCCTGCCCAAGGCGCCCTTCGCCGAGGTCCGCCTCACGCCGATGCAGACCCGCGCCGTCTTCGCCGACAAGGGCTGGCGAACGGTGGTCGGCTTCCAGACGCGCAATCCCGTGCACCGCGCTCACGAGTACTTGCAGAAGGTGGCGCTGGAGCAGGTCGACGGCCTCCTCCTCCATCCACTGGTGGGCGAGACCAAGGACGACGACATCCCGGCCGCGGTCCGAATGCGCTGCTACCAGGCGCTGATGCAGCACCACTACCCGCCGGACCGCGTCGTCCTATCCGTCTTCCCCGCGTCGATGCGCTACGCCGGGCCGCGCGAGGCCATCTTCCACGCCCTGGTCCGCAAGAACTACGGCTGCAGCCACTTCATCGTCGGCCGTGACCACGCCGGGGTGGGCTCGTTCTACGGCAGCTACGACGCGCAGGAGATCTTCGACCAGTTCGCGCCCGCGGAGATCGGCATTGCGTTACTCAAGTTCGAGCACTCCTTCTACTGCAGGGCCTGCGGCCAGATGGCCACCAGCCGGACGTGCCCGCACGGCGGCGACGACCGCGTCATCCTCAGCGGCACCAAGGTGCGGGAGATGCTGCGCGCGGGCGAGGACCTGCCCATCGAGTTCACCCGCCCGGAGATCGCCGAGATCCTGCTCGAGGCGGAACGCCAGCGCACCGGCGACGCGGAGGCGGTGGGCTAGCCCCCACCGCCGTCCAATGGGCTACTACGCCGCCTACCTCGACGTCAGCGGCAAGAGGTGCCTGGTCGTCGGCGGCGGGGATGAGGCCGCGGCCAAGGTGCAGGGCCTGCTCACCGACGGCGCCGCGGTGACGGTCATCGCCGGCACCCTTAACACGGCGCTCGAGGAGTTGGTGGCCGAGGGAGGTCTGGAGGTGGAACGACGGGGCTTCGAGGAAGGCGACCTAAACCAGGCGTTCCTGGTGATCGACGCCAGCGGCGATGACGCCTCCGGAGAGCGGGTTGCCGCCGCCGCGCGCGCCCGGCACGTGCTGGTCAATGTCCTTGACCGCCCCAGGCTCTGCGACTTTATCGCCCCCGCGCTGGTGCGCCGGGGAAGGCTGCAGGTGGCCGTGTCAACCAGCGGCCGAAGCCCGTTCCTGGCGTCGCTGATCCGCCGCCGGCTGGAGGGCGAGATCGGTGAGGAGTACGGCGAGCTGGTCGACATAGTCGGCGCCCTCCGTGACCGCATGCGCGCCGACGGCGTGCCCCTGGATAGGCAGAACCAGGTCTACGCCCGGATCGAGGAATCGGGAGCGTTGGAGCTGCTGCGAGATGGCCGGCGGGCCGAGGCCGAGGCGGCGGTAAACGGCTGCACGGCGGGCCTCGTCAGCTAGGTAAGCCGGAGGGCCGGGTCAGCCCGGGATCTGGCCTTGTAGGTAGGGCGCTGGGTCCAGGAAGGTGCCGTTGTGGCGGATCTCGAAGTGGACATGTGGGCCGGTGCTGAGGCCGGTCGACCCCTCCTGGCCGATGATCTCCCCCTGGTGCACCACCTGGCCCTCCTTGACCGCGACCGTGTCGAGGTGTCCGTAGAGGGTGAAGAAGCCGTCGGGGTGGGCGATGACGACGTAATTCCCATAGCCAAGGAGGTGACCCTGGCTGTCCTGGGTGGCGGTGGCCAGGGCCACGACGCCGTCGGCGGCGGCGTGGACCGGGGTGTCAAGTGGGGCAGCGATGTCGAAGCCGGTATGGAAATGGGGATAGAAGACGCCGTTGTATGTCAGCGGCGGCTCCAACGAGAAGTCGGTGGGACCGAAGCCCTGGGTCATTGGTCCCTCCAGCGGGATGATGAACGGCTGGTGACGTCGCATCGCCGCCAGCTGCGAAGCGGACAGCGAGCCGATGGCGCTGAGCTTAGCCGCGGCGGCATTGATGGCGCTCTCCTGGGTCAGCTGGGTCTGCAGCACCTGGAGGTTGTAGCTGACGGCGTCCTTGGCATCCGGCTGAGGCAGTTTGGCGACGGCACCGAGGATCTGGTCCCGTAGCGCTGGCTGCTGGGCGGCCTCGCGGTAGACCTCGTACTCCTGCTGCAACGACGCCTTGAATGCCTGGGCGGTGGCATCGTGCTGGGCCAGCAGGCCGGCCAGGACCGCCTCGACATCCGACTGCACCGCGGTTGGCGAGGCGGTGGCCGAAGGCTGTGCCGAAGCGGAGCCCGCGACCGCGCCGGCGATGCGCTGGATCTGCAGCTCCTGGGCCTTGAGCTGGTCCTGGTGGAGGGTGACCTGGCTCTCGATCGAGACCAGCCGGTTCCAGGCCGGTGCGCTGGGCTCGAAGAATCTGTGCAGCGGGTCCAGGTCGTCGATGGTGGTTGAGCTCTGCAGCCCGGGACCGAAGGCGCGCGTCGAGACCGCCACAGTCGACGGCGCCAGGCGCGGCGTGCCGGCGGCCCTGAGCCCCGCAGCGGTGACAGCCACCAGCGGGATCAGCGAGAGCATCGCCATGGCCCGAAGCCGAGCGAAACGGATGCGACGGCGCAGTCCCAGCCCAAGGCCGACCGCCATCGCCACCGCCCAGATGAGGATGAAGGTCGCGACCTCCAGCGCTGGTGTGCGAGCTGCATCCTGCGCCGCCGCGGCCTCGGTCTCGTCAGCGGTGAGCCCGGCTGCGACCCGGAAGTGCTTGAGGTCAGGCTGCTGGTCTGACGTCGGGTGCTGCAGCACTGCGAGCAGGTCGTCAAGGAAGGCGGCGTTGCGGAAGCGAGCCGCGACCTGCGCCGCCGCGGCTGACGCCGAAGGGGCCGGCGGGGCCGGTGCGGCGCCGGCGCCGGCGTCGGTCTTGGGCGGCGGTTTCGGCGGCGCTGGTGGCGGTGGTTTGGGCGGCGACGGCGAGGGCGATGGTGAGGGCGGGGCCACTGGCACTGGCGACGGACTGGAGGGACAGGTCAGGATCAGGAAGCAGGAGTCGGCGTGGGCTGTGGCGTAGCCGCCGATGACGAAACCGGCTGTCAGGAACAGCGTGGCGCAGGCACTGGCCGCCATTCGCGGTCTTGCCTTGGTTCGAATGGCGGCGCGCAACTGTCGCCTCAGGGTCTTGATTCTTGACCTCCCGCGGCCCCGCTCAGCAGCGAGTGTCGCAACCGGCTCCCGCTGGCCGGCGGCTTTCAGCTATCCACTCTACCGGAGGTAGCATCGTCCGTCATCATGTAACGTTCGGCGGGGGCATACCCTTGCGGCCCCATGTGGCCGAGCGGTCCATGGCCCGACCCTATGCTTGGGGCCCAGCGTAGCGCCGCCTGCAGGTACTGACGCGCGCGGTGTACGGCCTCCGCCGGGTCTGCGCCGCGCGCCAGGTTGGCGGCGATTGCGGCGCTGAAAGTGCACCCAGTGCCATGCGTGTTGTCGCCTGCGACCCGCTCGTTGCGGAGCTCCGTCCACTCCTTGCTGTTGGCGTCGTAGACGACGTCCACCACGGGGTCGGTGCCGGCGTGTCCGCCCTTGACCACCACCAGCCGCGGCCCCAGCTCGGCCAGCTCGCGGGCGGCGCGACGCGCGTCGCGGGGGGAGTCGATCGTCCGGCCGGTCATGGCGGTGGCTTCGGGCAGGTTGGGGGTTACCACCAGTGCCAGCGGCAGCAGCCGCTGTACCAAGGCGCCCACCGCCTCGACGTCCAGCAGCCGGTCCCCCGACTTCGACACCATCACGGGGTCGACAACCAGGTTCCGCGCCCGGTGGTGACGCAGCCGTGCGACGACGATGTCGATGATGTCGGCGCTGGCCAGCATCCCCGTCTTCCAGGCGTTGGGTGAGAGGTCGTCGGCGATGGCGTCGATCTGCTGAGCCACCATCTCCAACGAGGCGGTCTGCACCCCCCTGACACCCACGGTGTTCTGCGCCGTGAGGGCGACGATGGCGCTGGCTCCATAGACGCCGAGGGCGGCAAATGTCTTGAGGTCGGCCTGGATCCCGGCGCCGCCGCCGGAATCGCTGCCGGCGATGGTGGCCGCGACGGGTACGGTCATCCCGCTGCCGCCGGGCGCGGGCTGCGGCTCAGCCGCAGCAGGACCACGAACAACACCAGGCTGGTGATGACACCGACGACGCTGCTGACATCGGCTGGCTGGTCGTGGAAGAAGGCCCTCGCCAGCCATCCCTGGAAGAAGGGTTGATTGCTGTAGAAAAGCAGCGTTGCGGCGGTCCCGACGGCGAACGCGGTCAGCGCCGGCCACCGTATCGAGTCCCGCCACGACGCCGGCCGACTGGTGATCTCGTCCACGTTAAGCGTCCCCCGCCGTCGCCAGAAGTCGACCAACACAACAATGCACCACGCCGGAAACCAGACATACGTCACCGTCAGGAAGTTGAGGTAGATCTTGAGGAAGTCGCCGAGGAACACGATCACCAGGGCGATGGCGCCGCCGACCATCCCGAAAATCGCCACCGCCCACCAGCGCTTGAGGGGAATGCCGATGGCCAGCCCGCTGAGGGCTGCGGTGTAGATGTTGAGGTAGTTGCTGCTCATCTCGGCAATCACGATGAAGGCGACGAACACCCAGGCCAGTGCCGTGGGCAGGTTGGGGACGATCAGCAAGGCGGGGTTCTGCTGGGTGGGGTCGATGGTTTGCACCAGGGCGCCCAGCGCGCCGCAGATGACAAGCGTGACCACGCCGCCGGCGCCGGCCCAGATGCTGACGGCGATGGCGCTGGTTTTGCGCGGCAGGTAGCGGGAGTAGTCGCCGGCGTACGTCGCCCAAGAGATGATCAGCGCGAAGGTCGCGGTGAAGCCGAGCAGGGCCACCGAGAGGTGCGTCGCGGGGTCGAGGGCGCTGGCCAGGCCGACGTTGAACTTGGGCGCCAACACCACCGCCACCACTGCGCATAGCGTGATAAACAGCGGCGCCTGCACCGTCTGCACGATGGTGATGGTGCGGTGGCCGAAGAACGCCACCAGGATGCAGCCCAGCACCATCGCCACCAGCATCAGGCCCAC
This sequence comes from Candidatus Dormiibacterota bacterium, assembly GCA_049644325.1. Classification (GTDB taxonomy): domain Bacteria; phylum Chloroflexota; class Dormibacteria; order DASZGP01; family DASZGP01; genus DASZHA01. Next base: position 33,372 of record JBARRR010000103.1, on the reverse strand, counting down.
CACCCAGCTCGGCGGGCCCGCGCCGAAGACAGGCAGCGCCTTGGCGGTGTAGACGGCGATGGCACAGTCGTAGCTGAACCAGCCGACCGCGATGACCATCGTCAGCAGGCCACCAATGGCGGCGCCACGGCGGCCGAAGGCGATCCGGGAGTACATGATCTGGGGGACCCCGGTACGGACACCGGTGACGCTGAGGGGACCGATGAGGATGCCGCCGGCGACAGCGCCCAGCACCAGGACCAGGATGGCATCCCAGACGCCCAGGCCGAGGTTGATCAGGAGCGCCCCGGCGAGGAAGGAGAAGAAGTCGGCCAGCGCCGCGGCCCAGATGAAAAAGAGCTCGCGCGGGTGCCCACGCCGGGTCTCGTCAGGTACCGGTTCGAGTCCGCGCAGCTCCACGCGGAGGAATTCGTCATTGGCGGATGCCGGCAGCGGCAGCGCCTCGGCCGGGTTCTTGACGGCTTTGCTCATGTTTCCGATTCCTACGCCAGCATTGCCTGGTCCAGGTTCAAAGGGTCGCTGCGAGGCAGCCTCTCAGCTCCCGGCGCTGAAACCGGTCGCTCCCCTTCGGATCACGGCGATGCTACATCGCCAGGGCCACGGCCCGCACGGACGACGTGCGGGCACTGACTAGACCGTGGTGACCCCCAGCTCCAGGGGCACGACGTAGACGTCGAGCTGCTCGTTGCCGCGGATCACGGCCAGCTTCATCGACTTGCCGATGGTGTCCTCGACCAGGACGCGCTGCAGGTCCCCGGCATCGCTGACCGGGGTGCTGTTGACCTCGGTGATGACGTCGCCCTGGCGCAGCCCCGCGGCTGCCGCTGGGCTGCCGGTGACGACCTCGACGACATTGAGGCCGCTCTTATGGCCGGTGCGCTCCGCAAACCGTGGGGTCAGCGGACGGGGGGCGCCGGCGATGCCCAGGTAGCCGCGACGCACCCGTCCCTGCGTGATCAGGGAGGAGATGATGCCGGCGGTGGTGGGGTTGACCGGGACTGCCAACCCCAACCCCACGCCGGCCACCGCGGTATTGACGCCGATAACGGCACCGCGCCAGTCTGCCAGCGCGCCCCCGGAGTTGCCCGGGTTGAGCGAGGCATCCGTCTGGATCACGTTCTCCACCATGCGGCTCATGTTGCCGTCGCCAGTGGTCAGCGACCTGCCCACCGCGGAGACAACGCCGGCGGTGACGGAACCGGCGAAGCCCATGGGGTTGCCGATGGCCACCACCAGCTGGCCCACGCGGAGCCGGTCCGCGTCGCCAAGCTCGGCGGGCACCAGGTCGGTCGCCGTGACCCGGATGACGGCCAGGTCGGAGAACCGGTCAGTGCCGACCGGCGTGAAGGCCAGCTCACGGCCATCGATGAAGGTGGCGGTGCCGCCTTCGCTCTCGGCAACGACGTGGGCCGACGTCAGGATGTAGCCGTCGGTGCTGATGACGATGCCGGAGCCGCTGCCGCCGGCGGATCGGCCGCCACGACCGCGGACGTTGACGCGCAGGCTGGCCACCGAAGGCGAGAGTTTCTCGGCCACCGAGGTGACCACGCTGGAGTAGGCGTCGAGGGCTGCGGCCTCGGTTACCGGGGTCGCGCTGCCAACGGTGAGTGTGTCGATATTGGATTCGAGCAGGCGGATCATGGGGACAGATTTCTCCTCTTTTTCGAACTGAATCTGATCTCGCTCAGCCTTATTCCCGCTCGGCCCTGGCCGTAACCAAACCAGGTAGGTCGGGGATTAACACTTTGTAACAACCGGATCCATCCCCGATCCGAGCAGCCTACGATGCAGCCAAGAGGGGAAAGGAGGCCATCCGTGAAAAGCGAACACAAGAAAGCCATCCTCGGCGTGCTCCTGGCGGTCCAGGGCGCGCTGATCATCGTCGGCGCCATCCTCGTCGCTGTCGGCGCCACCTCGATCCTTCCCCTTGACGTCATGGTGGGGACCGACGCGTCGGTCGCAGCCGTGGTCCTGGGCGCTGCCTTTGTCCTCAACTTCCGGACGCCAACGCGCGCCTGGGTCAACCTGGCGATCATGTACAACGCCTTGACCCTCTTGATGGGCGCGGTCTGGTGGAGCCAGGGCTTCGGCATCCGGCTGTCGCCGATAGGACTGCTCCTGTCGGTGCTCTTCCTCGCCGGCTACCTCGTCTGCTACCCGCGCTCCAGCGCGATGGAGGTCAGCCCGGCCTGAGCCTGGTTACTTCGACGAACGGGCGGTCCTTGGGGCCGCCCGTTTTTGTTTGATATCGAAGAACTCGAGGATGTTGTCGAGAACGACCTCGGGCTGCTCGTCGACGATGTAGTGGCCTGCGCCGGCGATCGGCTTGACGTGCATGTCGTCGGCGTACGGCTCCCAGCCGGTGAAGACAGACGGCGGGAGGACGTCGTGGTCACCCACCAGGAGGCGGGTCGGAACCGTCAGCCGCTCGTTGTCGTAGCGGCCCCGGGCCTGGGCGACTCCCTCGCCCAGGGTGAAGGCGCGGTACAGCGCGCTTGACGCCGCCGCCCGAGCCGGTTCGCGGACGTGCTCGGCAAAGGCGTCCTGCTCCGCGCGGGTCCAGGTGCCGCGCCTAACCGTCCCCAACGTCAGAAACAGGCGCACCATCCCCGGCAGCCGCTGCAGCAGCAGAGGGCTGAGCACCGGCTTGTCGAGTAGCGCCATGTAGCCGAGGCGGTAGAAATAGGGCCGTAGCGCGGCGCCATCGACCCAGGGCGGCGTCATCGACATCGCCAGGTAGCGCTTCACCCGCTGCGGCTCGCGCAGCGCCAGCAGGAAGCCGATGTAAGCGCCCCAGTCATGACCGACCAGCTCGTACTCCTCGATCTCCAGGGCGTCGAGGGCGCTGGCGACGTCGGCCGCCATCTCCTCCTTCTTGTATCCACCCGGTGGCGCCTCACTCCAGCCGAAGCCGCGGAGGTCGGGCATCACCAGGCGCCGGTGCTTGGCCAGCTGGGGGATGAGGTGGCGCCACTCGTACCAGTGCTGCGGCCAGCCGTGGAGCATGACCATGACCGGCCCGCTGCCGGCCTCGGCCACGTGCATGAGGAGGTCGCCGGCCTCGACGTAGCGGTGACTGACGCCTTCGACATGCGGCATCGTGGCTGTCCGGCGCGCTGCCCTCCGGTCCATTGCCGTCGGATCGTAGCGCACTCTTAGACTCGGAGGATGTCCACCGTGCTCGACCTGTTCTCGCCGGTCTCGCGACATTGGTTCGCGGGCGCCTTCGAGGCGCCCACCCTGGTCCAGGAGCAGGGCTGGCGCGCTATCGCCGCCGGCAAGCACACCCTGATGTCGGCGCCGACCGGCAGCGGCAAGACGCTGGCCGCCTTCTTCTACTGCCTTGACCGGCTGGCCCAGGAGCCACCACCACCGGAGCGCGAGCGCTGCCGGGTGCTCTACATCTCGCCACTCAAAGCGCTGGCGGTCGACATCGAGCGCAACCTGCGGGCGCCGCTTGCGGGGATGGCGCTCGAGGCGCGGCGGATGGACGCGCCCATCCCCGAGATCACGTCGGCGATCCGCACCGGCGACACCTCGCCCGCCGACCGCCGCCGCATCGAGCGCCACCCGCCCGACATCCTCATCACCACCCCCGAGTCGCTCTTCCTGATGCTGACCAGCCAGGCGCGGGAGGTTCTGGCCACGGTCCGCTACGTCATCGTCGACGAGATCCATTCCATGGCCGCCACCAAGCGTGGCGCACACCTGGCCCTGAGCCTGGAACGGCTGGGCGACTTGACCAAGGTCGAGCCGCGGCGGATCGGACTCTCCGCCACCCAGCGCCCGCTCGATGAGGTGGGGCGATTCCTGGGCGGCAGCGGCCGCGAGGTGGAGCTGATCGACACCGGGGAGCGCAAACGGCTCGAGATCACGGTCGAGGTGCCGGTCGAAGACATGGGCAACCTGGAGCGTGGCGCCGACCAGCCCTCGGGGCCCGCAGGCGCCACAGTGCTGGACCCGGGCGCCCCGGCGCCTTCGCGGAGGAGCATCTGGCCCGCGATCCACCCGCGGCTGCTGGAGCTGATCCGGGCTCACAGGTCCACCATCATTTTCGTCAACTCGCGGCGGCTCGCCGAGCGGCTGGCGGCGCGTCTCAACGAGCTGGCCCAAGAACAGGCAGTCGCGCAGGCGGTCGAGGACGGTGATGGCCCGCCTGGCGAACCGGTGGAGCTGGTTCGCGCTCACCACGGGTCGATCGCCAGGGAGCAGCGGCTGGAGCTGGAGGAGGCGCTCAAGTCGGGACGGCTGCCGGCATTGGTGGCGACCTCGTCGCTGGAGCTGGGCATCGACATGGGGGCCGTCGACCTGGTGGTGCAGGTCGAGTCGCCGGCGACCGTCGCCAGCGGCATCCAGCGCATCGGTCGGGCCGGCCACCAGGTGGGGGAGCCGTCCAAGGGCGTCGTGATGCCCAAGCACCGCGGCGACCTGCTCCAGGCAGCGGTGGTGGTCGAGCGAATGCTCGAAGGCGAGATTGAACGGACCAGGGTGCCGCGCAACCCGCTCGACGTGCTGGCCCAGCAGCTGGTGGCGATGGTGGCGATGGGCGAGTGGCAGGACGCCGACGCCAAGGCGCTGGTCCGCCGCGCCTACCCCTTCAGCGACCTGACCGACCGCGCCTTCGAAGCGACACTCGACATGCTCGCTGGGCGCTACCCATCCGACGACTTCGCCGAGCTGCGGCCCAGGATCGTTTGGGACCGGGTCACCGGCAAGCTGCGCGGTCGCGCCGGGGCGCAGCGGCTGGCTGTCGTCAGCGGCGGCACCATCCCCGACCGCGGGCTGTACACGGTGGCGCTCTATGAGGGCGAGCCGCTGCCGGACCGTGGCACCGTGCCCGGCTTTGCCATGGCCGGCACCGCGGCGCCCCCCGGCGGTCGGCGGCCGGGCCGGCGCATCGGTGAGCTGGATGAGGAGATGGTCTACGAGATGCGCGTCGGCCAGACCTTCGTGCTCGGGGCCAGCACCTGGCGGGTGATGGACATAACCCCCTCCCAGGTGCTGGTCACGCCCGCGCCCGGCGAGCCGGGGACGATCGCCTTCTGGCACGGTGACACCCTGGGCCGCCCGGTCGAGGTCGGCCGCGCCCTGGGGCAGATGACCCGCGAGCTGCGCGAGGCCAGCCCCGAGGTGGCCGCCGCGCGGCTCCACGACCGCGCCGGCCTCGACCGCCTGGCCATCGAGAACCTGCTGGGCTACCTCGCCGAGCAGGCGGCGGCCAGCGCTGTGCCCGATGACAAAACCGTGGTCGTGGAGCGTTTCCGCGACCAGCTGGGCGACTGGCGCGTCTGCGTCCTGACCCCATACGGCGCCCGGGTCCATGCGCCGTGGGCGCTGGCGGTGGCGGCGCGAATGGAGCGGGAGCTGGGGTTGGAGGTGCAGTCGATCTACACCGATGACGGCTTCGCCCTGCGCGTCCCCGAGGTCGACAATCCGCCTGACGTCGACCGTCTCTTCCTTGATCCCGAGGACGTGCGCGAGGCGGTCATCGACGTGGTCCAGGGATCGGCGCTGTTCGCATCCCGATTCCGCGAGAACGCCGCCCGGTCTCTGCTCCTACCGCGGCGGCGGCCCAACCAGCGCCAACCGCTGTGGCTGCAGCGGCAGCGGGCCCACGACCTCCTCCAGGTGGCGTCGCGGCATCCCGACTTCCCCATCATCCTGGAGACCTACCGCGAGTGCCTCAGTGACACCTTCGACATGGAAGCGCTGGTCGACCTGATGCGTGCTATTCGCTCGCGCGAGGTCCGGGTGGTGACCGTCGAGACGGAGCGAGCTTCGCCCTTCGCCAGCTCGCTGCTCTTCGACTTCATAGCCCAGTACATCTACGAGGCCGCCGCGCCGCTGGCGGAGAGCCGCGCCCAAGCGTTGACCCTGGACCGCGAGCTGCTGGCCGAGCTGCTGGGGTCCGCGGAGCTGCGCGAGCTCCTGGCGCCCGAGGTCATCGAGGCGGTGGAGCTCGAGCTGCAAGGCCTGGTCGACGACCGCTGGCCGCGCGACCGCGACGAGGCTGCCGACGTGCTGCGGCGACTCGGCGACCTGACCGAGGCCGAGGCCACCGCGCGCGGCATCAGACCCGAGTGGCTGCGGCAGCTGGCCCAGGAGCACCGCGCCGCCGCTGTGCGCATCGCCGGGGAGGAGCGCTGGGTCGCAGCTGAGGACGCCGCCCGGTACCGCGACGGCCTTGGCGTCGCCCTGCCCGTCGGCCTCCCGGTCGCCCTGCTGGGCGAGTGGGACGAGGCCTTCGAGTCGCTGGTGCTGCGTTACGCGCGCACCCACACCCCGTTCCTCGCCGCCGACCCCGCCACCCGCTGGGCGCTGCCCAAGCAGCAGGTCAGCAACGTGTTGTCGCAGCTGGTGGCCGCCGGCGACCTGCTCAGCGGGGAGTTCCGCCCCGGTGGCGCTGGGCGTGAGTTCTGTCACCCGGAGGTGCTGATCGCGCTGCGGCGGCGTTCGCTGGCCCGGCTGCGGCGCGAGGTCGAGCCGGTGCCGGTCGACGTCCTGGCCCGCTTCCTGCCCCAGTGGCAGGGCATCGGCGTGCCCGCCCGCGGCCTCGACCGCCTGGCTGAGGTGGTGCACCAGCTGCAGGCCGCCGCGGTGCCGGTCTCCGTGATGGAGCGAGATGTCCTGCCGGCTCGGGTCGCGGACTACAGCCCCCAGATGCTGGACCACCTGATCTCCGCCGGCGAGGTGGTCTGGGCGGGCCGAGGCGCCCTGGGTGGGACCGACGGGCGGGTGGCGCTATACCTCCGCGCCGATGCCCCCCGCCTGCTTCAGCCGCCGCTTGACCTGCCCGAGGGCGCCATCGCCGACGCCCTCCGCGAGCAGCTGGTCAGCCGCGGTGCCTCGTTCTTCGCCGACCTGATGCGCGCCACCCTCGAGGTCGACGATGGCCGTGACCCCGAGGCGGTGCTCGACGTGCTCTGGGAGATGGTCTGGGCCGGGGAGGTGACCAACGACACCTTTGTGCCCCTGCGCAACCGGGGCCCCCGCAGGCGCGGCAGCCGCACGCGCCGGCCGATGATGCGCCTGGGCCCACCAGGGTCCGAGGGCCGTTGGTCGCTGGTCGAGCATCTGACGTCCCTCGACATCAGCCCCACCGAGCGCCTTCACGCCACGGCCGGCGCGCTGCTCCAGCGCTACGGAGTGCTGTCGCGGGCGGAGGTGCTCGGTGAGGGCAGCCCTGGCGGCTTCACCGCGATTTACCCGGTGCTGCGGGCCATGGAGGAGGCGGGCAAAATCCGCCGCGGCTACTTTGTCGACGGCCTTGGCGGCTCCCAGTTCGCCCTTCCGGGGGCCGTCGATCGCCTCCGCGGGGCGCGCCATGCGGCACGCAGCGACGAAGGGCCGCGCGCCATCGGGCTGGCCTCCACCGACCCTGCCAACCCGTATGGCGTCACCATCCCCTGGCCGGCGTCTCCCGCCCGCACGGCGCGAGTGGCGGGGGCATACGTGGTCCTCGAGGACGGTGAGCTTCGCCTCTACCTCGAGCGCGGCGGGCGCAGCCTGCTCAGCTTTGGCGAGGTCACGTTGGAGGCTCTGGCCGCCCTGGCGACCTGCGCCGGCCGCGCCGGCAAGGTCGAGGTCCGCACCCTCAACGGCGATCCGATTGCAGGGTCGAACTTAGAGCCGCTGATGCGCGAGGTCGGATTCGGCGTTTCTCCTCGCGGGCTGGTCCTCTGGCCGGACCGACGGACATCCGTGAGCGCGTGACCGCGTGCCCGCGCTGCGGGGCGGCGGTGACAGCGCGGCGGCAGGGGACGCTGGCCCGGGTGACCTACTATTGCCCGCGCTGCCAGGTGGGTCGTGAGGACGTCACGGCAGAGGCCGAGAGGAGGTCCAATGCCAGAGTCTGACAAGGGCGAGAAGAGAACCAAAGGGACAACTGCGGGCACCAGGGGGGCGACGGCTTTCTACCTGAATCCCACCGGCTTCAAGATCCAGCGGGCCCTGCACATCCCGATCTACCGACTAACCGGTGGTCTAATCGGGCACCGCATTGGTCCTGCGAAACACCTGATCCTGACTGTCACCGGCGCCAAAAGCGGCCAACCTCGGACGACGGCCCTGACGTACGAGCGCGACGGCGACAACCTGGTTGTTGTGGCCTCGAAGGGTGGGGTTGCCGATCATCCCCACTGGTACAAGAACATGCTCGTGAACCCCGAGGTGGAGGTGCAGGTCAAAAGCCACAAGGGTCGCTTCCGCGCCCGCACTGCCGTCGGCGAGGAGAGGCGACGGCTTTGGAAGATCATGACCAGGGTCTACTCCGGGTACGACGACTACCAGAGGGCCACCGATCGCGAGATCCCGGTGGTGGTGCTCGAGCCCGCGGGATGACGCGCTACCGGCGGCTTGGCGGGACCGGCGTAAAGGTCAGCCCGTTGTGCCTCGGGACGATGATGTTCGGCGCGTGGGGCAACAAGGACCACGACGACTCGATCGCCATCATCCACCGGGCCTTGGACGCCGGCATCAACTTCGTCGACACCGCTGACGTCTACAGCTCTGGCGAATCAGAGGAGATCGTGGGCAAGGCGCTGAAAGGCCGGCGCGACACGGTGGTCCTCGCCTCCAAGGTCCATGGCAGGATGGGCGACGACATCAACCAGCGGGGCAACTCGCGCCGCTGGATCATGCAGGAGGTCGACAACAGCCTCCGCCGCCTCGACACGGACTGGATTGACCTCTACCAGCTCCACCGCCCCGACCACAAGACCGACATAGAAGAAACGCTTGGGGCTCTGACCGACCTGGTCCACGCCGGCAAGATCCGCTACTTCGGCTGCTCCACCTACCCCGCCGAGGCGATCGTCGAGGCGCACTGGGCATCGGCCACCAACAACCTCGGACGCTTCGTCACCGAGCAGCCGCCGTACTCGATCTTCGCCCGCGGCGTCGAGACCGCGGTGCTGCCCAGCGCCCAGCGTTACAACATGGGGGTGTTGGCGTGGAGCCCGCTCAACGGTGGCTGGCTGACCGGCAAGTACCGGAAGGACCAGGACACGCCCAAGGACTCTCGCATGACCATCCGCCGGATTCCCGAGCGCTTCGACGTCAGCCTGCCCGGCAACGCGCGAAAGCTGGACCTCGTCGAGGACCTCGACCAGCTGGCGCAGGAGGCGGGCGTCACCATGACGCAGCTGGCGCTGGCCTGGGTCCTGGAACACCCGGCGGTGACGGCGGCAATCATCGGACCCCGGACGATGGAGCAGCTGGAGGGCAACCTCGGCGCCGACGACATCAGGCTCGACAAGGCCGTGCTCGATCGCATTGATGAGCTGGTGACGCCGGGGACCAACTTGAATGCCTCCGACGCGGGCTACTACAACCCCTGGTTGGAGCCGGCAGCTCGGCGGCGATCCGCGTCTGGCGACTAGTCCTCGAAGGCCTCCACGCAGGTCACACCCGAGGGCCCAGCCACCGCTGAGTGCTCGGTTCCCGCGGGGATCAGGATGCCGTCGCCGGCGCCAAGCTCGATGCCGTCGAAGTCGATGCCGCCGCGCAGCACGTAGAGGTGTTTGGTCTGTGAGTGGCTGTGGGGCGAGAAGACCGCACCGGGACCGGCGGACCACGGATAAGGGGACAGGCCGTTTGAGCGCAGCGCAGCCTCAGGAGCCTCGGAGCGATCCAACTGTGTGATCGATGACACAGATTCAGCCTAGCGCGGTGGGTTAGGCTGCAGTTAAAGGGATGCAGCCGGAGACACGGTACGCGAAGAGTGGGGACGTCTCCATTGCCTACAAGGTGGTGGGTGAGGGGCCGATCGACCTCGTAATCGTGCCTGGGTGGGTGTCGCACGTCGAGGTGGTATGGGAGGAGCCGCAGGCAGCGGCGTTTCTACGCCGACTGGGGGAATTCAGCCGGCTCGTCATCTTCGACAAACGCGGGACCGGCCTCTCGGACCCGGTGGCCCACGTGCCCCATGTCGACGAGCGCATGGACGACATCCGAGCCGTGATGGACGCCGTCGGGTCGACCCGGGCGGCCCTACTCGGCTACTCCGAGGGTGGAGCGCTCGCCGCGCTGTTCGCCGCGACTCATCCAGACAGGGTTAGCGGGCTGATCGCCTACGCCTCCTTCGCGCGCCTCAAGCTCGCGCCTGACTATCCCTACGGATTCTCTGAAGAGGGGATCCAGATGTTCTTCACAGGCGTGCAGGCGGCCGGGACGACCGGCGAGTTCTACGACATGGTGGTGCCCAGCCGCAGCGGCGACGAGGAGTTTCGCCAGTGGTTTGCCCGGATCAACCGGATGGCGGCCAGTCCGGCTCAGCTGGACATATACATGCGCTCGAATTCGGCCATCGATATACGCGCCGTCCTCCCGTCCATCCGAGTTCCCACCCTCGTCATACACCGGAAAGACGACGCGCTGGTGGAGGTCGGCCACGGACGCTATCTCGCCGAGCACATCCCGGGCGCCAAGTACGTTGAACTGGACGGCGGCGACCACTGGCCATGGTTCGGCGACACCGACGCGGTGGTTGAGGAGGTGGAGGAGTTCCTCACCGGCATGCGGCACGTGGGCCCGGCCGATCGAGTGCTTTCAACGGTCATGTTCACCGACATAGTCGGCTCGACCGGTCACGTCGCTCGGGTTGGGGATGACGCGTGGCGAACACTGCTTGACCAGCACGACACCGTGACCAATCGCCAGATCGAAAGATTCCGGGGCCGTCACCTGAAGCACACCGGCGACGGCGTCCTGGCCACGTTCGACGGGCCCGCCCGCGCCGTCCAGTGTGCCCAGGCCATCCAGGAAGCGACCCGAGCAATAGGCCTCGAGGTCCGTGCCGGCGTCCATTCCGGGGAGTGCGAGCTGAGAGGCGATGACATCGGTGGGCTCGCCGTGCACATAGCGGCCCGTGTCGCCGGGGCAGCGGGGCCCGGCCAGGTGCTTGTCTCCAGCACGGTCAAAGACCTGGTAGCCGGCTCCACGCTCGATTTTGTCGACATGGGCGAGCACGAACTCAAAGGCGTGCCCGGCCAGTGGCGGCTGTACGAGGTGAGCCAAGCGTAGGAATCGAAGCCGGGCCGCAGGTACTGTCTAGCGATGGCAACCGTGCCCGATCCGACCGAGCCGACTGCGGAGCAGGTTGCCGCGGCCAAGGAGGTGGCAAAGCGCGACCCGGCACTGCGGGCGTTCATCGCCAAAGCCGGTCCAGTGCGGATGCGTGGTGGGGTTGGCGACTACTTCGGGTCTCTGGTGCGGTCGATCATGTACCAACAGCTGGCGGGCCGGGCGGCGGCCGCCATCCACGGCCGGCTCGTTGAGGCGCTCGGCGGGAAGGTCACCCCGGAGGCAGTCTTGGCGGCCGATCCTGAGAAGCTGCGGGCGGCGGGCCTCAGCGGCGCCAAGCTGGCCGCCGTTCGCGACCTGGCCCAGAAAGCGACTGACGGCACGGTGCCGCTGCACGACCTCCACATGCTGCCCGACGACGAGCTGGTGGCGCGTCTCAGCAGTGTTCGTGGCATCGGGCGCTGGACCGCCCAAATGTTCCTGCTCTTCGAGCTGCGGCGTCTCGACGTCTGGCCCGTCGACGACCTCGGCGTTCGCAATGGCTATCGGCTGATCCACAGCCTGCAGGAGATGCCCAAGCCGAAGGAGCTGCAGGCGCTGGGCGATATCTATCGGCCCTATCGCAGCATCGCTGCCTGGTATTGCTGGCAGGCGGTGCACCTGATGCGTGGCGACATGCTGCTGCCCGGCGGCGATTCGCCGGCCGAGCGCAGGCCTCGCGCCGCAAGGGCGGGCGCCGTCGAGCCGAGCACGAAGGCTCGCCGTAAGCCTGCCGCGCGGTCCGCCCGAAACCGCTGACCACGGCGTGATCCTCAGCGCGCTGCGCACCGACCGGGCGACATTCCAACGTGAGACCGGCTGGGAGATCAAGCCCGAGGGGGCCTGCCGCGGCGACGTCTGCGTTCCGCTCGGGGACATGGGCGACGAGGTCGACGTGGCCTGGGTGGCGGAGCGGCTGGGGATGCCGCTGGTCTATCAGCAGAAGCACGGGATCTGGGCTGTGGGCCCCGAGACCGCCGGCCGGGTGCTGCCCAGCGCGGACTTCCCCGACCTTGTGCTTCCCACGTGGCAGGGGGACGACTTCGACTTCCGCACCCTTAGGGGTCAGAAGATCTTTCTCCTCGCCTGGGCATCCTGGTGAGGCTGCCGGCGGGACCTGCCCGGGTGGCAGGCTTTGCGGGAGGAGCTCCACCCCAAGGGGCTTGAGGTCGTCACCGTGGCCCTAGACGTCCTCGGGCTCGAGAAGACTCAGAAGTACATCGAGGCCGCCAACCAGACGCACCCCTCGCTCATCGACCAGGCCCATCGACTCGATACGCTGCTGGGCGTGGTCAACGTCCCCAGCGGTGTTTGGATTGACGAGGAGGGCGTGATCGTGCGCCCGCCCGAGCCGGCTTTCCCGGAGCTGTCGATCGCGGCCATCCCGGTGGACCAGCTGCCACCCGTGCCCGAGGGCATCGATCCCTACCTGCGCGATGTCGTCGTCGAGTCACGCAAGATTCACAGCGAGCCACATCGGTACGTCGCCGCGCTACGCGACTGGGTCGACTGCGGTAGCGGCAGCCGGTTCGCGCTCACGCCCGACGAGGTCATCGATCGTTCACGGCCGCGGCCGCCGGGGGTGGCGCTGGCGGCAGCGCACTTCGAAATGGGCCAGCACCTGCAGCGTGCTGGTTTTGCCGAAGACGCCATTTCCCATTTCCGCGAGGCGCACCGCGCCCAGCCCGAGAACTGGACCTACAAGCGGCAGGCCTGGAGCCTGGTGCGACGCGACCAGGGTCCGACCGAGGCGTACGACGGCGATTGGCTGGGCGACGTCCGCAAGGCCGGCGTTGAGAACTACTACCCGCCGCTGGAGATGTAGCTCCGGCCCCAGGGTCAGTCCTTGGCGGCTCCGCGCTGACGGCGCCGACGCCGGGCGCTCTTCCCGCCGGTATTGCGCACCAGGGTCCCGGACCGTCGGCGCTCGATGTTGACGGCGGCCGAGATCAGGGCCAGGTGACTGAAGGCCTGGGGGTAGTTCCCCAGCAGGGCGCCGCTGCCGGGGTCGACCTCTTCGGAGAACAGCCCGGTGGCCGACGCGAAGGCGAGCAGCCGGGTGAAGCGGCGCTCCGCCTCCTCGAGGTCGCCGACGATGGCCAGCGCATCAGCGATCCAGAAGGCGCAGATGATGAACGACCCCTCGGGACTGTTGAAGCCGTCGTCGGTGTCCTCGGCTCTGTAGCGGAACATCAGCGGGCCAATGCTCAGCCCGGCATCGACCACGTCGATCGTGTTGCGCAAGCGCGGGTCGCCGTTGCGCAGGAAGCCAAGCTGCACCAGGCGCAGCACCGAGGCGTCGAGGTCGTCGGAGCCAAAAGCCTGCGTGAACGCTTGCAGCCGTTTTGAAAACCCCTGGGCCATGACCGCCCTGTGGATTTGGGCGCGCGCCTTCCGCCAGCGGAGAAGGTCGGCCGGCAGCTTCGTCATCTCCGCGAGCCGGATACCGCGATCGACCGCCGCCCAGCACATCGCCTTGCTGTAGGTGAAGTGGACGTTCTGCCCGCGCACCTCCCAGAGCCCGGCGTCGGGCTCGGTCCAGCGCTCGATGGCGAACTCAACCACCTGCTGGAGCTCGCGCCACAGCCGCTCCGAGACCTGGCCGCCGTTGATGACGTAGATGAAGACGGTGTCCATCAGCTCGCCGTAGATGTCGAGCTGGAGCTGGGTGGCGGCGCCGTTGCCTGTCCTCACCGGCCTGGACTTGCGGTACCCCTCAAGGTGGGGCAGCTCGAGCTCCTCGCCCGGCGGTTTGCCGTCGAGCGTGTACATGATGTTCAGCCCCCGCTTGATGGTGAGTTTGGTGACCCACTCCATGAAGTCGATCGCCTCCTTTTTGAAGCCGAGCTGGAACAGGCCATAGAGGGTGAACGAGGCGTCCCGGATCCAGGTGAAGCGGTAGTCCCAATTGCGCTCGGCGCCGATCCACTCCGGCAGGCTGGTCGTGGGGGCGGCGACGATGGCACCCGTGGGGGCGTAGGTCAGCAGCTTGAGCGCCAGCGCCGACCTCCAGACGATGGTCTGGTAGGGCCCGGTGTAGGTGCACTGGTCGATCCAGTGCCACCAGAACTGCTGCGTTTCCTTGAACAGGGCACGGGACGATTCGATGTCGTTCATCGGCCGGCCGCATTGGCCGGCGTGGTTGCACGACATTGCGAAGGCGATCGTCTGGCCGGGGTGGAGGGTGAAGTCCTGCGCGGGCCCGGTGACTGGAACGGTGCCGCTGAAGCAGAAGTGAAGGTTCTCGCTGTCGCCGTGGTAGAGGTCGCCCTCGACTTTGAGCGGGTTGGGCTTGCGCGCATAGTCGGGGCGGAGGTCGATCTTCTGCCGCATCCGGACGCGCCCGCTGAGCCCGGTGATCATGCGCACGATCCGGGGGTGACGATGGGGTCGCGCGTGGCGCATGATGTCGTGCTCGTCGGCTGGCATGTAGTCGACCAACAGGGCCAGGCCCTCGGGTGTCTGGAAGATGGTGCGCAGGATGTTGCTCTTGTCGATGTACTCCTGGCGAGTGGCGTACTCGCCCACCGGCGCTACCTGCCAGAACCCGCCCTTCCTGGCGTCGAGGATGCGGCCGAAGACGCTGGGGCTGTCGAATCGCGGGAGGCAGCACCAGTCAATGCTGCCGTCGACACCAACCAGCGCCAGCGAGCGGCAGTCGCCGATGGTGCCGTAGTCGCCGATGTGGAGGTAGCCGTCGACGCGGAGGTCGTGGGCCGCGGTCTTGCCCCCGCGGGGGACGTAGGGGTGGGTCGCCCGCGACGCCGCCAGGGTGGTCCGCTTGTTGGGCTTCCTGGCCACGCGCGCCACCGGCTAGAGCTCGATGCGCTGGAGCTCGGCGTCGCCGGCGGTGAGGGTCAGGATGGCGGCGCTGCGGTCCTTGCTGAACCAGGCACCGGTAGCGGTGGAGACGTTGATGAAGCGGGTCCCACCGACCACCTCGTCGCGCCATCGATGGGTATGGCCGTGGATGCAGATGTCGAGGGCGGAGGCCCACTGGTCGCCGGGGCTCGGCGGCCTATGCACCATGCCCAGCCTCAGTCCCTCGATCTCGCGCACGACCTGCATAGGGTAGCGTGGGTCGTCGGGGGCATTGCCGTTGACGACCGTCAGCGGCGCGATCTGCTGGAGGCCGTCGAGCACCTCGGGGTACTGCCAATCGCCCGCGTGCCAGACCTCGTCGACGCCCTCGAAGACCTGCTGGCAGCGGTCGATCAGGGCCGGCACCTCAAACCGCCCCTGGGTGTCGCCGATGACCGCCAGCCGAATCGTCACCGCGATATCTTGCCCGACCGGCACGCCAGAATATGGCCGTGGTGGAGCTGCGGTTGCCCGGCGGCACGGTGCGAGTGGTCCAGGGCGACATCACGGAGATGGACGTGGACGCCATCGTCAACGCCGCCAATGCGCACCTCGCCGGTGGTGGAGGTGTGGATGGCGCCGTCCACCGGCGCGGCGGCCCGTCGATCATGCGCGAGACCCGCGAGCGCTTCCCCCGCGGCTGCGTCACCGGCAGAGCCGTCACTACCACGGCTGGGGAATTACCGGCGCGATACGTGATCCACGCCGTCGGGCCCAGGTGGGGCGTCGACAGCGATGCTGAGGCGTTGCTGGCGTCCGCCTGGCGATCTGCGCTGGCCGAGGCGGTCGACCACGACTGCGGCAGCCTGGCCTTTCCCTCCCTATCGACGGGCGCCTACGGATTTCCCGTGCAGCAGGCCGCGGCTATCGCTGTTGGCGAGGTCGCGGATGCTCTTGCCGCGAGCCACTCCGGGAAGCAGATCGACGTCAGCATCTGCACGTTTTCGGAGTCCGACCGGGAGGCCTACGAAGGCGCGTTGCAGAGGCTCCAGTCCGGGTAGCTGGTACGCTAATCGGCGTCCATCTGGACTCGCAGGCGGGGGGTGTTTTGAGAGCGCGGTATCTGGCGGGGAGGCGTCGCTGGCTGGCGGTCGTGTTGGCCCTAGGTTTTCTCTGGTCCGCGGTGCCGACCACGGCCAGCGCGGCCACCTACAACCCGGGTGCGCCGGGCACAGACCCGCGGGACCACCGGCCCAACGATCCAGGCTATGCGTCCCACGAGAACAAGAAGTTCCCGGCTGATTGCCCCAGCAATGCCAGCCCCTACGACGAGCAGTTCGGCTGGTTCAGCTTCGCGCCTGTCGGGCCAGCGTGCAATGGCAACCTGACCGTCAGTGGCGTCAGCATTGACAAAGCCTGGCAGCTGAGCCTGGGTCGGCCCGACGTGACCGTGGCCGTCATCGACACCGGTGTACGTTGGGAGGACCGTGACATTCGTCGCCAGGTCCGGCTCAACTGGGCGGAGCTGCCCCCTCCGGAGCACCCGGATACCAGCAGCTCATGCGCCAACGTCGATCTCTCCACGTACGCGGTAAGAGGACCGGCGCCGCCGTGCTATCTCAATGGGCAGTCCTACTTCAACGTCGACTCATATGTTGGCGATCCCCGGGTTGTCGACTTCAAGGAGCCCGACTGGACCGAGGATGCTGCCAACCCCGCCAACGACAGTGACGGCAACCTCATCAATGCAGCCGACCTGATCCATACGTTTTCCAGCTGGTGCACGAGTGGCGGCACCTGGCACGGCGACCCCTCGGGCTGTGCCGCGGTCGATAACGACGGCAACGGTTACGCCCATGACATCGCCGGCTGGAACTTCATGGACGACAACAACGATCCCCACGACCTCAGCTCGTACTCGTCCGCCAACAACCACGGTACCGGCAGGATGAAGGACGCGGTGGCCGAGGCCAACAACGGCGTCGGTGGGGTGGGCTCGTGTCCCCAATGCACCTTCCTACCGATCCGCACCCACAGCTTTTTCATCATGGATGAGAACGCCTATGGCGCGGCCGCGGTCTACGCCGCCGACATGGGCGCTTCCGTGATGGAGCTGGCGTTCGCCGCGGTCAACAACACGCCATTCGCCCGGGCCGCCACGCGCTATGCCGTGGACCATGGGGTCGTCCCGGTGAGCATCACGCAGGACCTGAACACTGCGGACCACCTCTATCCCGAGAACTACCCCGACGTCCTGACCGTGAACGGCATCGTCCCCGACAGCCAGGGGCTGGGGATGAACGGCCAGGCGATCGAGCCCCAGACATATTTCCGCTCGTCCAACCTGACGGCTCCCGGGGACCATCTCGACGTGGGAATGGAGGGCGCCACCACGGGTTCGGTGGCCAGTGCCCAGACGTCTGGAATCGTCGCCCTCTTGGTGGCTCACTCGCGGGAGCTCGCCGACGCGCCGTACCACTTCCTCGACCGGCCGATCACCCCGCTGGAGGCGGAACAGCTGCTGAAGCTGACCGCCGACGGGGTGACCACGGCCGAGGTCCTGCCCACGCCGCTGAGCGTCTTCCCCGATCCCCCGGCACCGGGCGGATCACCGCCGCGGGCGACCAGCGCCCAGCTTGACGGGAGCTGGTCGCAGTATTTCGGATACGGGCGCATCAACGCCGGTCGAGCCCTGGAGTGGCTGGGCCAGCCGGCCAACTTCGTCACTCCCAGCGGGACCAGCGGGCCGGCGCTGCCGGTCAAGATTCCGCCCGAGGTCTCGCTGACCTCCCCGGACTGGTGGCAGCAGGTTGACCCCACCGTCACCCCATCCCTGCCGCTGACCGGCTACCTGGGCCACCTGCGCTGCCCGGGGCCTGCGACCTTCAAGGTCGAGGCCGCCCCCGGTATCGAACCCACGACCACGCCTATAAACCAGTTCACCACCCTGCTGACGCGCTCCATGAACGGCTCCACCGAGACCGGCACGCTGGCCAATATCGCCACCTCGTCGCTGCCGGTCCCGCAGGCGTCGGGCGCGCCCGCGAACCGAGAGGCGTTCTCGGTGACGCTTCGCCTCAGCGTCAACGACAGCTGCGGCCGGCATGGTGAGACCCGGCGGGTCATTCATGTCCACCATGACCCCACCGTCCACGGCGGGTTCCCCATCAACTTTGGTAGCGGCATCGTCGCCGGGGTTCATCTCACCGACCTGCTTGGCGACGGGAACATGGAGTCGATCGTGGCCAACGACGCCGGCGAGCTTCACGTCCTGGACGCCGCCGGCCACGACGTGCCCTGGTTCAACAGCGGCCACCCGTTCCTGAGTCAGCGCAGCTCAGCGACGCTCCATACCAGCGCCCCAGGGCTGGCCCATGGCGGGTTGCCCTTACCACATACAAGCTTCACGGCGACTCCGGCCGTCGGCGACCTGCTGGGCGACGGGCGCCAGGAGATCGTGGCGGTGGACCTCGATGGTCACGTCTATGCCCTCGATGCCACCGGTGCAATGCTGCCCGGCTTCCCGGTCATGCCCGATCCCAGCCTTGTGCCCGTCAGCAATGAGAACAAGCACAACCACCAGCAGCGGGGTGTGAGTGCCTCACCTGCCCTGGGACGGCTGGACGACGCTCATCCCGGCCAGCTGGACATTGTCGTCGGCGCGCTCGACCAGCGCGTTTATGTCTGGCGTCCGGACGGGGTGTTCCTGCCGAGCTTCAACAGCGGCCATCCCAAGCTGCTGGCCGACACATCTCAGAACCCAACGTCCTTCGCCCAGATCACGTCCACGCCGGCGGTGGGCAACCTGCTTGGGGATGGGCACCAGCAGATCGTGGTGCCAACCACCGAGTTCTATGCCGCCAAGACGGCCGACTTCAACACCCTGCTCAACACCATGACCGGCAACACCACCTCGATTCCCGCCAACCTCATCGCCAACGCCGTCCAGGGGCTTGGGGTGGGCAACTCCAACCGCACCTACGCGCTGGACCGCGGCGGCCACATCCTGAGTGGCTGGCCCGTTGCCACGGTGGGGTTGGCGCCGGACGCGCTGGCGCCGGTGGGGCCGGTCCCGGCTCTCCTGGGCGACTTCGGCAGCGGGCCCCGCGCCGTCCTCAGCCTGTTCACGGGGCCGGTGAACATCGTCAAGGCTAATGGCGTCATAGACGAAGGCCTGGCGCCCAACCACGGCGCCGCAAGCGGGGTGTCACCGGCGTCGGGGACGGTCAGCCTCAACGCCCTCGGTCACGGCGCCTTAGGCGATCTAGGCAGCGGCCTTGGGCTGGGAATCTTCGAGGGCGGGATCACCGCCAACGCCCTGGTCGACGACGTCCTGGTCGGACAGAACTTCCCCTTCGACCACGACCTGTCCGCCTGGAATCCCCTGACGGGCCAAATGTACCCGGCGTTCCCCCAACCCATGGAGGACTACCAGGCCTTTGTCGAGCCGGCGGTAGCACCGGTGGGTGGCACTCTCGGGTCGGCCAGTGTCATCAGCGGCAGCGGCCTGTACCTGGTCCACGCGTACGACATCGCCGGCCAGGACGCCCCCAACTTCCCGAAGTTCACCGGCGGCTGGGCCAACCAGGCCCCGGCCCTGGCGGACCTCGATCGGAACGGCAAACTGAACCTGGTCGTGGGTACCCACGAGGGCTACCTCTTCAGCTGGAACGTTCCCGGCGATGCCTGCGCCAATAACCAGTGGTGGAGCAACCACCACGATGAGTGGAACAGCGGGGCGTACGGCAACATCACCCGCCCGCCGGGGGCGATCAACGACCTGCGGCTGCGCAACGTGGTCCATGGCGCCAATGGCGGCTTCACCGCCGAATGGACGGCGTCGGGCGCCGAGTTCCGCTGCGGCAATGCCGTCAGCGCCAGCGTCCGGGTCAGCGCTAACCCGATCACCCCCCAGAACTTCGATCAGGCCACCGAGGTGGCCCAGCCCAGCCCAGGCGTTCCCGGCCAGGACCCGGTCATCAACGTCTCCGGGCAGAACCTCGGCACCTGCGTCTACGTCGCCCTCCAGGTGCGCAACAGCGCGGGGCTCCGGTCACCGCTGGCCGAGGTCAAGGACGGCGCTGCCAACTGTGCTTCGATTCCATCGGGCTCGGGCATCACGCCCCAGCAGCCGACAACCGCGTCAACCACCACCCCGGTAGTTGCCGAAGGCCTGCCCAACAGCGGTGCCACCGCCGGTGGCGGCGTCTGGATCGGGCTCGGCCTGGCGCTGGCCTACATCGTCACGCGGCGCCGCCGCCGGCTGGTTCGCCGGGCTTAGCCCTCGCGCTCCTCGACGCTGACCTTGTTCATCACGTCGCCCTGGCGCAGGCTGTTGACCACGTCCTGGCCCTGGACCACGAAGCCGAAGAGGTTGTAGCTCGGCGCCAGCTTGTTCTGGCAGTCGGTGTTGGTGATGAAGAACTGGCTGCCGTTGGTGTTGGGGCCGGAGTTGGCCATTGCCACGGCGCCCTCGCGGTAGCTGGCCTTCACCGGCTCGTCCTCGAACTTGTAGCCGGGGCCGCCGCCGCCGGTGCCGGTGGGGTCGCCCCCCTGGATGACGAACTCGGGCACGTAGCGATGGAACGTCAGCCCGTCGTAGTACCCCTGGTTGGCGAGGTGGACGAAGTTGTTGACCGTCTTCGGCGCCAGCGAGGGCTGCAGGTCCATCACGAACGGGCCCTTGCTGGAGTCCACGGTCACCCGGTAGGTCTTGGACTCGTCGATCGTCATCTCCGGCTTGTCAGGCATTGACGCCTCCCTTAATCAGCTGTAAGAACTCCGAGCGGGTGCGGGCATCCTTCTTGAAGCTGCCCAGCATGCAGCTGGTCACTGCCTGGCTGCCCTGCTTCTGAACCCCCCGCATCATCATGCACAGGTGGTAGGCCTCCATCACCACCCCCACGCCCTTGGGCTCGACCGCCTCGTTGATGGCGGCGGCTACCTGGTTTGTCAGCTGCTCCTGCACCTGGAGGCGGCGGCTGAAGGCGTCGACGACGCGGCCCAGCTTGCTGAGTCCCACCACCTTGCCGTTGGGTATGTAGGCGACGTGGCAGCGGCCATAGAAGGGCAGCAGGTGGTGACGGCAGAGTGAGTAGAACTCGACGTCCTTGACCAGCACCATCTCGTCGACCTCGGCGGCGATGACGCCCTGCCGCAGGATCTTGACCGGGTCCTCGGCGTAGCCCTGGGTGAGGAAGCGCAGTGACCGGGCCACCCGCGAGGGGGTCTCGACCAGGTCGCCATGGTCAGGGTCTTCGCCAAGGTCCGTCAGGAGCTGGTGGACCGCGTCGGCGGCGCTGTCCTCCCACTTATGTGCCGGGGCACTCATGACTCAATCATCGGCGACCCGCGCAGGCCGGGTGTTGGGGAGCCGGTCCAGGGTGTAGATCGCCAGCAGGACCAGCGCCATCAGGTCGATGGCGATCGTGACCGAGACGGTGAACTGGCCCAGGGTGTCGTGGAAGCTGGAGAGAAGGATGGCGAATGCCAGGGCGCCGACCGCCAGTCCAAAGACGAAACGGCGCTTGTGCACCGCCACGAAGTAGTAGACCAGGACATTGGCCAGGGCCAGGCCCAGCATCGCCAGGCCGAAGAGGCCGAGGTAGGGCGCGATCGCCTGGTAGGCGGCCTGACGGAGCAGGAGGGTGATGGTCAGGCTGGGGAAGATGAAGTAAAACGCCGACACCAGGCCGCCTGCCCCCAGCACCAGCGCCAGCGACAGGTTGACGGTCCGCCGGACGCTCTTGCCCTGGGCGTGGAGCGCGGCGACGCGGGGGAACATGACCGCCGAGATGCTGATGGTGCCAAAGAAGATGATCTTTCCCAGGAGTGACATCGCCGAGTAGAGGCCAGCGTCGGACGCGGGCAGGAAGTGCTTGGCCAGGAGCACGTCGAAGTTGTAGAAGAGGGTGATCGCGGTGATGCCGGCGCTGGCCACAAGGGCGCTGCGCAGCAGGGGCCAGACGTTGAGTCGCTCGTGGTGCCCGGCGTGGGGCAGGTCGCGCAGGGTCCACGCGGCGAAGAAGTTGCACAGCACCAGCGCGGTGTTGATGGCCACCATGGCGCCAACCGCGTGCAGGTTGAAATGGAGCAGTAGTGGCAGGAAGGCCAGGGTGCTGACGCCGTAGACGATGAAGTTGAGCGACAGCGGCGGGAAGCGCTGCTCGCCCTGGACCACGCCCCGGGCGACCCCCACCAGCAAGCACAGTGGCACCGTACCGGAGAGCGCGATCAAGGGGCCGTAGGTGGTCAGGTTGAGGAAGGCCTTGAGCCACGGCACCAGCAGCAGGAAGAGCAGCATTCCCACCAGGCCGATCACCGTTACGTAGAGGGTGAAGTCGATGTAGGCGCGGTTGACCCGCGAGCTCTCTCCCTGGGCGGCAAGGGGGGCGGTGTAGCGGGCCGAGACCGCCATCGAGATGAAGAGCGCGATCTGGACCACGTAGAAGAGCGAGATCAGGGGGGCGACCTCGGCGAAACCGTCGGGCCCCAGGGCCCGCGCCAGAAGCCCTTGGAAGGCGAAGCCCGCCAGCCCGGCGAAGAGGTTGCCGACGAAGTAGACCATGTTGTCCAGGGCAAAGGGCGAGCGCAGGGCACTGGGCAGGCGACGCACCAACGGGTTCCGTGCCAGCCAGTCGATGAAACGCGAGGGTTTTCTGTGCGGCTCATCGGGCGCCAGCAGGGTGGCGACCTCTTCCGCCGGCGACTCGGCCATGTTCCGCCAATCATAAGGAGGGGCGTCGATACAATCGTCCCCACGCCAGATCGCTGACACGAGGGCCACATGCCGGAAGACGAGTTCCCGATCCATCGCGCCATGGTCGTTCACGCCCATCCTGACGACGCCGAGTTCAACGCTGCCGGCACGATCGCCAAGCTCGCCGCCGACGGCGTGGAGTGGACCCTGGTCGTCGCCACCCAGGGCAACCGCGGCGGGGAGGGCGATCGCACTGAGGCCGAGCTGGCCGCGGTCCGCATCCAGGAGCAGCGGGCGGCCGCCGACCTCATCGGGATCAGGGAGATCGTCAACCTCGGCTACGACGACGGCAACCTCACCCCCTCTCTGGATCTGCGCCGGGACATCACCCGCGTCATACGCCAGTACCGCCCCGACCTGGTCATCACCGCCAACCCGGTGCGCAACTTCGGACCCATCGGGGGCAACCACCCGGACCACCTGGCCATCGGCGAGGCCACGCTGGCGGCGATCTATCCCACCGCGCGCAACCCGATGGCCCTGCCCGAGCTGCGGGAGGAGGGCCTGGAGAAATGGGTTGTGACCTGGGTCTACGTCTCAGGCGCGAACCAGGTCGAGCCCAATCTCTACGTCGACGTCAGCGACTTCGTCGACGTCAAGGTGAACGCCCTCCTGGCCCACGCCAGCCAGCTCGGCGACTGGGTCGGGGAGTGGGTCCGGACGCAGAGCCGGCGCGCTGCGCTGGAGGCCATGGACCGGGGCATGGGGTCGATGGAATATGCGGAGGCCTTCTACCGCATGTACACCGGCGAGCTCACCAGCGGGGCCGCCCTCAAGGAGGTGTTTGGCCCCCTGCCGGAGGGGATGAAGCTGCCAGAGCGGACGGCGCGGGCTTCGCTGGGCGACCGCCGGCCCTGAACACCCTATCGGGGCTTAGGGCGCCGGCTGCTCCGCCGGCTGGTTCTCCCGCGCCACCTCCTGGTGACTGTGCCGGTCATGGAAGAGCAGCGACGACCGATCGCCGATCCACTGCGCCGGGGGCGAGGCCCAGAGCTGGGCCATGGCGTTGAGGCGGGAGGCGTACTGCGATCGCATCCGGCTGAAGCTCTCCCAGCCGCTTTCATCGTCGTGGATGGGAAGACCAACAGCCATCAGCCGGCGTCGTGCGTCCTCGAATTCCTGGCGCTCGACCATGACACTGCCGTCGTTTTCCAGCCCGAAGCGGTAGGACAGGTCCTCGACCAGGTGGGTGCCCATGGCGTGCATCATCTTTGCCGATCCCACCGGGACGTGGTCGTGGGTGGCAAGGAGAAGCGCGGTGGCGTCGAGCACGGCGCCCAGGGCCGAAATCCATGACTCGTTGTCGTGGCTCGAGCGGAAGTAGGTGAGGATGGGGTAGGCCAGGTGACTGTCGAGGACCTCGGCCGACCAGCGCTCCCAGTCCAGGAACAGCTGGGGCAGCCGGTCGAGCATCTGGTACTTGGCGTGGGTCTCGAGCAACGTCACGCCTGAGGGCGGCGCGCCGGCGCGAGCGTCAAGGGTGACCACCAGAGCCTCACGTTTCTGGAAGCTGCCATAGAGGCTGAAGAGGAAGGTGATCACGAGCGCCACGGTGCCCAGCCCGGTGGCATTGATCGCCGGCACCACCATGCGCCCGCCGTGCCCGGACGGGATGTAGCCGGATTGGCCCACCCCGAATAGGGAGGACGCAGCTACGTAGACCGCCCCGAAGAAGCGGGGCTGAGGGGTAAAGTCGGCGCGCAACGCGTGAACCAGTAATGCGTAGCTGAGGATCTCGAGCAGGATCCAGACCACCAGCAGGATGACGATGGCGGCCGGAGCGAAGATACCGAGGATCGCCTCGCGTTTGGTGATGGAGGTGCTGCGGTTGCCGACCGCCCGCCAGAGCCTCCAGATCGGTCGAATCGTATACCGGCTGATCGAGGTGCTTCGTGCCGTGGGGCGGGGCACGATGACGGCGTTGAAGATGTCAACCAGGACGATCAGCAGCAGCGCCGCCCCCGCCACGCCCTCGACCACCTGAAGGTACGGGGTCATATCCTCGCTAACTCAGAAGCAAGGGAATGCCTTCCAGCGCGGTGGCGCTGCCGTACTCGAAGGACGCGCTTTTGGGCGCCGTGAACTCCTCTTCGAGCCGCCACTCGGCTGAAGGCTTGGACCGCCGGTGGTACTGCAGGCTGAAGTCGGCCAGCTCCGAGTGGTAGCAGTAGATGGGCTGGCCCGACGGGTCGTGGTAGGTGATCCCGATGAGGTCGTCGGGGTCGGGCCGAACGCTGCCCACCAGCCTGTCGCGGGCGTACTCGGCGTCGAATTCCCAGCCGTCGGGCGAGTGCTCGGTGACGGGCTTCAGCATCTCGCGGAAGCGGTTGCGCAGGATCCGCCGGCCGTCGCCCAGCTCGAGGTACAGGGAGGTAACCGTACGCACGCCGCCGGGAAGCGCGGGCCAGGCGGCGAACCCGGTGAAGGCGCGCCCGGGGGCGCCCAGGTGCTTGCACTCGGCCCAGTGCCAGCGCTGGCTGTGCCGCTTGCCGAAGACGTGGGCCTGCTCACCGAGCCAACCCTCGACGGCGACCTCCTGGTTGTTCTCGGTGATGGTGCCGGAGATGCGCAGCAGTGGCCGTGGCTCAAGGAAGCAGGTGGCTACGCGCGCGCCCCACTCCGGGGTTGGCGCAATCGGCGGCAGGACGGAGTCGAAGTCCAGGTTCCAGGAGGCTTCCACGCCATCGGACGCGATCGCGCCGCGGCAGCCGTCGGCGGAGAGGCGGTTGTCGGCGATTTCGACGTAGAACGGCTCTGCCGACGCGCTCAGCTGCTGGATCGGGAAGGTTTGCCGGATGGCAACGTTGCGCGGCGTGCGCGATCGGTCGGTGCGCATGAACCACACCTGGGCGACCGGCTCCTCGGCCTCGTCGCTGGGCGCCCTCATGCTGTAGCGGATCCAGAACCCGCGCTCCGATTCGGGGTCGTTGAAGGCGATGTAGTAGCCCTCGTAGTGCCCGCGTTTGCCGGCCTTCCAGCGCAGCCGATTTCCTACCATGTCCATTCGGTCAGGCTAGGATTAGCGCAACTCTGGCGGGGAGGCGTGGAAGCTATCCCCCTTCGGTGGCGTTTTAACGACATAGGCCGCAGAGTGGCGGCAGCCAGGTTGAGGTTCGAATGTCCGAAGAGAAGCAATACGACGTGATCATAGTCGGGGCAGGTCCCGCGGGTTTGGCCGCGGGCATGTACGCCGGCCGGCTCGAGCTGAAAGCCCTGGCCCTCGATCGACTTGCCCCCGGCGGACAGCTGCTGAACACCCTCGATATCGAGGACTACCCCGGCTTCGAGCACATCACGGGCCAGGAGCTCTCCGAGAAGATGGAGGCCCACGCCAAGAAATTTGGGCTCGAGATCGACTACGACGACGTCGAGGAGATCTACAAGGACGGCGACGACGTCGTCGTCAAAGGCCAGCTCAACCAGTACAAGGCCCCCGCCGTGATCGTCACCGCCGGTGGCGCCCCCAAGAAGCTGGAGATCCCGGGTGAGGCCGAGTACGCGGGCCGCGGAGTCAGCTACTGCGCCATTTGCGACGGCGCCTTCTTCAAGGAGCAGGAGGTGGCCGTCATCGGTGGTGGCGACAGCGCCCTCGAGGAGGGGGTCTTCCTGACCCGCTACGCCAAGAAGGTCTACATCATTCACCGGCGCCAGGAGTTCCGAGCCCAGGCCATCGCCATCAACGCAGCCAAATCCGACCCCAAGGTCGAGTTCATCCTCGACACGGTGGTCGACGAGATCGTCGGCGACGCCGCCGCCGAGGCCGGTGGCAAGGTGGTCCACCTCAAGCTGCGCAACGCCAAGACCGAGGAGACCCGCGACCTGCAGGTGGGCGCCGTGTTCCCCTTCATCGGCTTCCTGCCCAACAGCAATATCTTCCGAGACCACGTCGAACATGACGAGCTTGGCTACCTCTTCACCGACACAAACATGGCCACCAACATCCCCGGCATCTTTGCCGCCGGCGACGTTCGGCACCAGCTGACCAAGCAGATCACCACCGCCGTCGGCGACGGCACGACCGCCGTCGTGGCCGCGGCCAAGCTGCTCGAAGAACGCAATCACCACACCGACCCCAGCGGCCAGCTGGCCGCCGAGGCCTCCGGGGCGCCGCGCCCCCCAGCCCCGAAACAGGAAGCGAAGCAGGTCGAGGTCTAGCAGACCTCAGCGTGGTCGTCCGTACCGCGGCCTCTGCCGCCCGCCTCAAGGCGGATGTCCTGCTGCTGCCCGTGGTTGAAGGCGTCAAGGCGCTGCCCGCTCAGGTCGCTGAGCTGGACCAGGCCCTCTCCGGGGGCCTCGGCCAGCTACTCCGCGGTGGAGGATTCACGGGTCGCCTGGGGGAGGTCGCCGACACGCTGAGCCTGGGCGCGTTGGGCCTAACCCGGGTCGCGCTGGTGGGCATGGGGCCTGCGGAGCGGCTCGACCGGGTCCGCCTCAGCAATGCGTTGCAGCTGGCCCTCCCCAAGCTGCCGGGTCCTCGTCGGTCGGTGGCGCTGCAATTCGCCGAGGAGATGGTGTCCGGGGTAGACGCCGCCAACCTGGCGGAGGCGGCCGTAGAAGCTGCGGTCCTGAGCGGCTTCACGCAGGCTACGCTCCGAAGCGAGCCCCGCGAGCGCCCCTCGGCCCGGTCGATCGAGCGCCTGACCCTGGTCGCCTTTCCGCGCGTCGACCGGCGACGCCTGGAGGAGGCAGAGGTCCTGGCCGAGGCCACCAACTCCGCCCGCGAGCTGGTCAACGCGCCGGCGTCCACGCTGACGCCCGTGGCCTTCGCCGCCGAGGCCCGGCGGCAGGCAGCCACGGCCGGCCTTGCAATCGACGTCCTCGATGAACGAGCGCTGAAGAAGCGCGGCTACGGCGCCCTCCTGGCCGTCGGCGCGGGCTCGGCCCTGGCGCCACGACTGGTCACCCTTCGCTACCGGCCCGCTGGGAGGGCTGCGCCCCGCGGCCGGCGCCTGGCCCTGGTGGGCAAGGGAATCACCTTCGACTCGGGCGGGATCTCGATCAAGCCGTCAGCCGACATGCAGTACATGAAAGGCGACATGGGTGGCGCGGCGGCGGTCCTCGGCGCCATGATCGCGATCGGTCGGCTGAAGCCGCGGGTCGAGGTCATCGGCGTCCTCTGCCTGGCGGAGAACATGGTCTCTGATCGGTCCATGCGCCCCGGGGACGTCGTCCGGTCGGGCAGCGGCATAACCATCGAGGTGACCAACACCGATGCCGAGGGCCGCATGGTCCTGGCTGACGGCGTTCACCACGCCCTCGGCCTCGGCGCCACCGACATCGTTGACATCGCCACCCTGACCGGTGGCCAGCGGGTAGCGCTGGGTCCCGTGGCGGCCGCCGTGATCTCGGACGCGCCGGCGCTGCTGGCCGAGGTGACCGCGGCCTCGCGACTGGCGGGGGAGCGGCTATGGGAGCTGCCCGCCTTCACGGAATACGAGACCCTGCTGGACAGTCCCATCGCCGATCTCAACAACGCGCCCGGGCCCAACGCCAGCGCCATCACCGCCGGTCTCTTTGTGCGGCGTTTTGCAGCCGGCAAGCCGTGGGTCCACCTGGACATTGCGGCGCCCAGCTGGAACCGCGTTTCCGCCCTCAAGGAGGTTCCCAGCGGCCCCAGCGGCTTCGGCGTCCGCACCCTGGCGCGGTTGGCCCTCGGCATGGGCCGAAAAAGCTAAATCTGATAGATTTGGTCGGAAATAGCTCAAGATTGATTTTGGTTCAAAACAACGTGGAGACTGGAACCTGATGGCTACTTTTCGCGACTTTCTATCGGCGGCGCGCCGCGACGTCAAGGAAACCAACCCTGACGAGGTGGCCGAGCAGCTGAAGGGCGCCAACCCGCCGGTCCTGGTCGACGTCCGCGAGCCCGATGAGACGGGCATGGGCATCATCCCCGGCGCCGTCGTCCTGCCCCGCGGATGGTTGGAGCTGCGCATCGAGCGCACGATCCCTGACAAGGACCAGCCCGTGGTTGTCTACTGCGCCTCGGGTATCCGGTCGGTGCTGAGCGCGCAGGCGATGCAGCAGATGGGCTACTCCGACGTCAAGTCGATGGCCGGCGGCTTCAACGGCTGGAAGGAGCACGGCTACAAGTTCAGCGTGCCGCAGGCGCTCAAGCCCGAGCAGCTGGCGCGCTACAGCCGCCACACCATCCTGCCTAACGTGGGCGAGGCCGGCCAGCTCAAGCTGCTTGACGCCAAGGTCCTTCTGATCGGCGCCGGCGGCCTGGGATCACCGGCGGGTGTGTACCTCGCCGCTGCCGGCGTGGGCACCATTGGCATCGTCGACTTCGATGTCGTCGACGAGTCCAACCTGCAGCGCCAGATCCTCCACACCACCGACCGCATCGGGATGCCCAAGACGCAGTCGGCGGCGATCGCCATGCGGGCCCTCAACCCCGACATCAGGGTGGTCGAGCACAACACCCGGCTCAGCTCCGAGAACGTCTACGAGATCATCGAGCCCTACGACCTCATCGTCGACGGCTCCGACAACTTCGCCACCCGCTACCTGCTCAACGACGCCGCCGTCTGGAAGAAGAAGAAGATCGTTCACGGCTCGATCTTCCGTTTCGACGGCCAGGTCACTGTGCTGGACGCCGAGCACGGCCCCTGCTACCGCTGCATCTTCGGCGAGCCCCCGGACCCCGACAGCGACCTGGCGCCCAACTGTGCCGAGGCGGGCGTCCTCGGCGTCCTCCCCGGGACCCTGGGCGCGATCCAGGCAACCGAGGCCATCAAGCTGATCCTGGGCATCGGCGAGCCGTTGGTCGGCAAGCTGCTGGTCTTCGACGCGCTGGACATGTCGTTCCGCACCCTCAAGGTGCGCAAGGACCCGAACTGCCCCGTCTGCGGCGAGCACCCCACGATCACCGAGCTGATCGACTACGAGGAGTTCTGCTCGCTGCCGCTGGACCAGCGCAACGGCCACGCGCACGTGGCCGCTACCCCAGCCCCCGTCACCGCCGGCTAAATTTCGTCCGCCGCTGCGGCGGTGACTTGGCGGTCTGCCTCGGCTGAGCTGCTAGTCGCCGCCCCCGCCGCCGTTGCCGCCACCTCCTCCCGAGTCGCCGCCACCGGAACCGCCGGAATCACTATCGCTGCTATCGGAATACGTGGTGGTGCCGCCGTCATCGTCATCGTCCGAAGTGCCCAATCCGCGCCGCCGGACGGCGACGATCGCGACCACGGCGACGATGGCCACGATGACCGCGATCACGATGATGGGGCTCACTGGTCTCCCTCCGATACCCGGGCACGGCCATCATCATAGGGCGCCCCCGTTGGCCGCTGACGCCTACGCGTTGCCTAGAATCCGGGCATGAGCTGGTCAGGTGCGCGCGACCGGCTGGTGCAGCGGGCGCTCGACGACGGCTGGGCCGCTGTCGGGGTCGGTGGCGTGACGGCATTCGACACAGCGCGCGGGCGGGCCCTGGCGGCTGTCGAGGAGGGGCGGCTCGACGGCATGCCCTGGTTCAGCCGGGAGCGCGTCGAGAAATCGGCGGACCTGCGCCCCCGGTACCCCTGGGCCCGGGCGGTGGTGTCGCTGGCTTGGGCTTACCGCCCCGCGGTCCCGCTCGACGGCCTTGGCGCCGGCGAGGTCGGACAGGGCCCGGCAGGCGCGCCTGGGCGGCCGCGCGGCAGGGTCGCCGCCTACGCTTGCCTGCCCGGCGAGGGCGGCGCCCCCGTGGACTACCACGATCGGCTGGCCCAGGGCGTCGACCGGCTGGTGCACTGGCTCGAGGGCGAGTTTGAACAGGTGCGGAGCAAGGCCTTCATCGACCACGGCTGGGCCATGGACAAGCCGATCGCCGAGCGCGCCGGGGTGGGCTTTGTCGGCAAGAACACGACCCTGATCAGCCAGGCTGCCGGGTCCTACGTCCTGCTGGCGGACCTGCTGGTCAGCCTCCCCCTGCCGCCAACCCCGGTGTCCCAGCGCAGCTGCGGCAGCTGCCGGGCCTGCCTCCCCGCCTGTCCAACCGGCGCCCTGGTGGCGCCCGGGGTGATGGACGCGCGGCGCTGCATCTCGTACCTGACGATCGAGCATAAGGGCAGCATCCCCGAGGACCTGCGGCCCCTTATGGGGACCTGGGTCTTCGGCTGCGACCTCTGCATGGAAGCATGCCCCATCAACCAGCGCCTGGCCCCGCCCGCCGGCGAGGATCCCGGCCCATCCACCAAGCGCGGGCCGGTGCCCTTCCCGGACCTGGTCGAGTGCCTGGAGCTGACCGACGACCAGTTCGCGGCCAGGTTCCAGGGCACCGCCATCTGGCGGGCCGGCCGCAGCGGCCTGGCCCGCAATGCGGCGATCGCGCTGGGAAACGCCGGCGATGGCGCCGCGATCACGGTCCTCGAGCGGGCCCGCGACAGCGACCCCGACCCGGTGGTGCGCGATGCAGCGGAGTGGGCGGTGCTGCGGCTTGGGCAGGTGGCGGCATCCGCCGCCACCAGTGACGTCTAGGTCAGCTCGGACCCTCGACCAGTAGGCGCAGCCGGTGGGTGTTGTGCCAGCCGAGGAGGTGCTGGGCGGTGATCTCACGCACGTTCGCGAGGTTGGCGATGTAAGCCGCGCCCGAGACGCGGCAGGTGCGGCAGTCGCAGCCAGGGACCAGGGGGCCGTCGGCCGCCGTCGCCAGCTCAGTCCATCCGGAGCTGGAGTGGTAGCGTCCCACCGCGGCCTCCAGGTTGGCGGCCTCGGTGACAACGATGGTGCCGTCGGCCGGAGGCTCGCCGGCCCCCGACCAGACGGTGACCGCCCGGTCGCCGGTGGCGTCGACGACGCCGGAACCAAGCGAAGCGGCTTCCGTTCTCAGGTCGTCGATGACCACGTCGACCACCGCGCCGTCGACCGAGGAGCGCAGCCGGAGCTTGTCATCCAGCTGCTTCAAGAGCTGGGGCAGGCCGCGCCCCCGCCAGCCGGTCGCCGACGGAGCCTCGTCGGAGTACCGCGCGACCCCGACGATCGGGCCGTCCCAGCCGACGAAGGCACCCAGCCCGCCGGCGGCGCGGATGCGGTCGAACCCGACGCCCATCCACAGCTCCAGGATGTCGAGCGCGATGATCGAGATCCCGATCTCCTCGAGGTCGGCCGGGCCCAGGCTACCGGCGGCGGTCCCGGCCAGCATTGGCGCAAAACGCCGTGGGGCGCCGGCTGGCGTCAACCAGCCTCCCCGGTCGCGGTCGTCTCGGCCTCGGCCTCTTTCAGCGCGGCCAGCAGCTCCTCGACCACCCCTCCGCTGGCGCCCCAGATGATGGTGCCGTCGATCTCGTAGTAGGGGAGAGGGAAGGGGACGTTGAAGCCCGGCACTCGGCCCACGTGGCGGTTCCTGGGGTCAAGCAGCTTGGCCAGCGGGACCTCCCTCAGCTCCTCGACCTCGTAGTCGACGGGGACGAACTCCGGGTCTGGGACCGGGTAGAAGCCGACGAAGGGCGTCACCGTGAAGTTGCTGACGAAGGTGTCGAAGGTCCGCATCTCGCCGAGGATGACAACCTTGGCGGGGTCGATGCCGATCTCCTCCTTCGCCTCCCGCAGAGCCGTCTCCAGGAGGTTGGTGTCGCCGGGGTCGACCGAGCCCCCGGGGAAGGCGACCTGGCCCTTGTGGGTGCGCACGCTATCGGTGCGCCGGAAGAAGATCAGGTGGAGCTCGCCCGACTTCTCGTAGAAGAGCACTAGTACCGCGGCGGACCGACGCCGGGCGCTGGGCTTGGGCGGCGAATAGTGCTGCGCCCGGCGCGCCAGGACGGCCTCCAGCGCCAGCAGCGGTGGCGGCACCTCGCCGGCCGATGGGCCGCCGGCGGGGTTGAGAGTGTCCATATGTGAATGGTATTGCCCCTCCAGTGGCGTGGCCGATAATCGCTTTCGAATGCAGACCTACGTCGAGGCGGAGTACAGCACCGCCGAACGGGAGATCCTGGGCCGCCACTTCACTTCCATCGACGGTCCTGCCTCCGTCCTCGTCGGACTCCCCGACAGCACCAGGGCGGCGTTGTTCGCCCGCTACAGCCGCACCGCCAAACCGTTGAAGCGCGTCTTTCTTGACGAGTTCTACGACCCCGACGCCGAAGCCGCCGCCGGCGCCGACGTCGGGATGGCGCGTGCCTCCGACCTCTTCAGTCGCGTCCTCAGCGACTACGGCGACGACTCCGTCGCCCAGCTGGCTGGGGTCCACGTCAGCTGCGAGCAGGTGTCCAACCTGCTGACCAAAGTCCTGGAGCGCGGCCGGCTGATGGGCTACCTGGAGCAATCGACGCGCTACGTCTCCTACGCCGACAAGCCCGGCGGCATGTTCCGCTACTACCGCGACCCCGACCTGGTGGCGGGGCCGCACGGCGAACGCTATGTCGCCGCCATGGACGGGCTCTTCGAGGCCTACATCGAGATCGGTAGCAGTGTCCGCGAGATGCTGCTCGGCCCCATTCCCCCCGACGACAAGGCCCAGGTCCGCGCCGCCCGTGCCGCGGCCCTGGACGTCGCCCGCGGCCTCTTGCCGGTGGGCACGGTCTCCAACGTCGGTATTTTCGGCAGCCCCCAGGGGTACGAGCAGCTGATCCTGCGGATGCGCTCGGAGGAGCTTCCCGAAGCTCGGGCCTACGGCGAGCTGATCCTGACAGAGCTGCAGAAGGTCATCCCCGACTTCCTCACCCGCCTCGACCGGCCGGAGCGGGGTGGGGTTTGGGTTGACTATCGGAGGGAGCGCGCCGACGCGTTGGCGCAGGCCGCCGCGCAGCTCGACCGCGAAGCCGACACCCCGG
>JBARRR010000102.1:0-17368 GCA_049644325.1 Candidatus Dormiibacterota bacterium | reverse complement strand
CCACAGGCCCAGGCCAGCGCCGGGCAGCTCTCCGGCGGCCAGGCACAGCGCGCCGCCCTGGCCCGGGCGCTGGCTTTCGACCCCCAGGTCGTCCTCCTCGATGAGCCCCTGGCTGCGCTCGACGCCTCAACGCGGGCCGAGGTCCGGCACGAGCTCAGGCGGCACCTCGACGGCCACCAGGGGATCAAGCTGATGGTCACCCATGACCCCGTCGAGGCCGCCGCGCTGGGCGACCGCATCGTGGTCCTCGAATCCGGACGCATCATCGACCAGGGAGTGCTGGCCGACATCGCCCAGCGGCCCCGCTCGCGCTATATCGCTGAGATGGCCGGCGTCAACGTCTGGCGCGGCCGTGCCGAGGGCGGCCTGGTGGACCTGGGGGCCACGACCCTGGCTGCTCCCGAAACCCACCAGGGCGACGTCTTTGCCGTCGTCCACCCCGCGGCCGTGTCTCTCTACCGGGAGCCGCCCTCCGGCAGCCCGCGCAATGTCTGGCGGGGCGTCATCGCAAGTCTGGAGCTAACCGCCGACCGAGCCCGGGTCCGCATCGAGGCCGGGGTATCCCTGGTCGCCGAGGTGACCCCGGCGGCGGTGGCCGACCTCGGGCTCGAGGTGGGCCAGGTGACCTGGGCCTCCTTCAAGGCGACAGAGGTGCAGGTCCACCCTGCCTGAGCCTGGGTGCCGGGCGTCGCCTGCCTCGGGCCTGACGTAACCTGTCGCCGTAGAGCCTTGTGGCCGACTGGCCTCGAAAAACACGTTGGGAGATGCCATGAAGAATCACCGGAACCTGCTCGCGCTTCTTTCCCTGGCGGTCCTGCCAATGCTGGCCGCCTGCGGCAGCTCAACCTCAACGACCTCGAACGCCAGTCCTTCGGCAGCGACGGCGGATACTTCGCCCACGCCCAGCACGGCGGCGTCGAGCGGTGCGTCGGGAACCCCCTTGCTGCAAACCGCGATGGTCACGGTGGCGGGACAGTCCATGAACGTGCTCACCGATGACAAGGGCCTGACCATCTACCACCGCACCTCAGATACCGCGACCAGCGTTACCTGCACCGGCTCCTGCGCCACCAGCTGGCCACCAGTCCTCCTCGTCCCCGGGACACCCACGGCAGCCGCGGCGATCGCCAGCAACGTCACCACGCTCGACGACCCCAATGGCAAGCAGCTGCTCTACAAAGGACAGCCGCTATACCGCTTCTCGGGGGACAAGGCACCCGGTGACGCCAAGGGCCAGGGCATCGGCGGCGTTTGGTTCGCGGTGACGGTTTGAGCCTGGTTGGTGGGCGGCGCTGGATTTGAACCAGCGACCCCTACGATGTCAACGTAGTGCTCTACCCCTGAGCTAGCCGCCCGCGCAGATCAGGATTGTACCGGCTCGGCTTGGCGCTCCCGGCGCAGCCGCAGCAGCACCGGGACGATCGCAAAGAAGACGACGATCGCCCCCATCATGCTGACCACCAGGTGGAGCCCGAAGGTGTCGGCGGCCAGGCCGGCAAGGAACAACGGCACCGCGATGGCCAGGTTTAGAACCGTGAACATGGCGCCGAACGTCCGCCCTCGCTGCTCGGGGTCGGTGGACTCCTGCAGGAGCGACACCGCTGGGATGAATACCGCCCCGAAGGCTGCGCCGAACAGGGCGCCAACCACCGCGGCGAAGACGATGGTCAGGGCGTGGGCGTGGAGCCCGACAAGCAGATATGGGACGGTTCCCATAAGCATCAGCAGGACCCCCAGGGTCACAAGGCCACCCGGGATCAGGATCTCGCGACGGATGGACCTGGCACTCCCAAGATAGATCGCGACCACCCCCATTCCCAATGCCGCGGGCACCAGGATCAGGTATGAGTCGCGAGGGTCCAGGAAGAGAACGGTCTTCAGGTACCCCTGGGCCAGCGTGAAGATGGTGAAGATCAGCATCACCGCGAGGCCCAGCTCCCAGAAAGATGTCAGCAGCTTGGGCCGCGCCCGGAGGAACTCCGCGGTCTCGGCGACCTCGTCGTAGATTCGCCGGAAGCGACTGATATCCACGCGCGCTTCGGCCGTCGGTTTGGCGCTGAGTCGGGTCTTCATCAGGAAGTTGGCACCCGCGGCCAAGACGAAGAGGCCGGTGGCGGCGAAGTACGGCACGTAGGGGTGTATCCGGACCAGGAGCGACGACACCGGCAGCCCCACAACCAGGGTGGCCACGATCGTCAGGGTGAACACCGAGGTCGCCGTGATCAGGAGCCGTTTGGGCACTATGAAGGGCAGTGAGGAGGCCTCCGCGGGGGCGAAGAACTGGCCCACGGCGCTGAACAGCACGGTGATGATCAGCAGGTGCCAGGTCACGGTCTGGAAGTACGGGACCAGGGCGAGCCCGGGCACCAGCAGGATGAGGGCGCCGCGGATCACGTTGGTCACCATCATCAGGCGCCGCTTGTCGAAACGGTCGGCGTAGATCCCGGCGATCGGGCTGAGCAGCACCGAGGGGAAGGTGTACGCCAGCAACACGATCGCCTCCTGGGTGTTGGCGCCGCTGCGGTCGTAGGTGACCGTCAGCAGCGAATAGACCAGGAACTTGTCGGCCAGCTGGCTGGCGATCTGCGACCCCCAGATGAGCCGGAACTCGTGGTTGCTGAGGAGGTCCCTGAAGCCGCGGGTTTCCACACCGCCAGCCTCAGGGGCGACCACCGCATCGTCGTGGGCCTGCGCCTCGACCGAGGTCTCCTCCTCCCCGCCTGGGGACGACCCCTCAGCCACCTGCGCTCACCTCGACATAGGCACGGTACAGGGTCTCCCACTCGGCCAGGTCCAGCGTCTGAGGACGGCGCATGGCGTCGATCCCGGCATGCGCCACCACCGCTCGGCCCCGGGCGACGTCGTGGCCCAGGGCGTTGGCCACCGCGTTGGGGAGCTTCTTGCGGCGCTCCTGGAAGACAGCCCGGGCGAAGGTGAAGAAGGCATCGTCGGCGAAGGTCGCCGGCGCCGTGGGGCGCAAAAGGACGAGGGCCGAATCGACCTTGGGGACGGGGTCGAAGGCGTGCGCCGGAACCCGCATCAGGATCTCGGCATTGGCCACCGAGCGAACCGCCAGGGTGGCCAGGCTCCAGCCGCCGGGACCGGCGCTGAGGCGCTCGGCGACCTCGAGCTGCACCATCAAGCATGCCCACTCCGGCCGCGGCTGCATGCGCAGCAGCCGCGGGATCAGGGCGCCGGTGATGTAGTAGGGGATGTTGCCGAAGACCGCGTAGGGCGCGGGCAGCAGCGATGCCAGGTCGAGGTCCAGCGCGTCCCCTTCGACGACCTCAACGTTGGGCTGCCCGGCGAACTCCCGGCGCAGCACCGGCAGCAGGCGCTGGTCGAGCTCGACCGCGGCCACCCTCTGGTGCGACTGCGCCAGGGCCCGGGTCATGGTGCCGGGGCCGGCGCCGACCTCGACGATGGCACCCGGCTCTGACGGCAGGGCCTCCAGCACCGCGCGCGCAACGACGCCGTCAGTCAGGAAGTTCTGGCCCAGGGACTTCTTGGCCGAGAGGCCGTGACGATCCATGAGCGCCGCCGGGTCGGCGAACATCCGGTCCATTGCCAGAGCCTATCCCGGGCCGATGCCAAACACCCGCGACACGTTGGCCCTGAGCTGGGCGGTGAGCTCGGACTGCCTGACCCCCTTGAGCTCGGCCAGGGCCCGCGCTGTCTCGCTCACCATCGCCGGGCGGCTGGCCTTGCCCCGCCAGGGCTGGGGCGGCAGGAAGGGGGCATCGGTCTCCACCACCAGGTGGTCCAGCGGCACCACCTGGAGCGCGTTACGGAGCACCCCGGCGCTGGGGTACGTGATGGGCCCCGCAACCGAGACCATGTAGCCGCGCGCCACACACGTGGCGGCGAATTCTTGGTCGCCGCTGAAGGCGTGCATGACCACGGGCACAGCCTCGAAGTCCTTGAGCACCTCGAGGGTGTCGGCGTGCGCCTCCCGGTTGTGGACGGCCACCGGCAGCCCCGTCTTGCGGGCCAGCTCGAGCAGTTGCCTGAAGCCCTGCTTCTGCACCTCGACCGGGACCTCGTGGTAGCCGGGCCGCCAGTAGTAGTCGAGGCCAATTTCCCCGATCGCCACCACCCGCGGGTCGGCGGCCAGCGTGGTGATCACGGCCAGCTCGTCATCGGTCGGGGGGCGCTTCTGGTGTGGGTGCCAGCCAAGGGCAGCGTAGACGCCGTCATGGGTGCGAGCCCTCTCCACCACCGCGGCGTTGTCGTCGCCGAGGCCGATGTTGACCACGGCGTCAACGCCGACCTCCCGGGCTTCCGCCAGCGCCTTCTCGACCTCCCCGTTCCCCGTTTCGGCGATCAGCTCCAGGTGGCAATGGGTGTCGACCAGCCCGGTTGCCTCGGCCTTGTTATGCGTCACTCCCCCGCCAGGACCCGGGCCTTGTCAAGGCGCGGGAAGAGCACCTCCCCGACCTGGGTCTGGTGCCCTGCCTCCAAGCCTCCCCACTTGAGGACGTCGAGCAGGGTGTCACCCCCTGGCCCCAGGGTCGAGGGCGCGGGCACGCCCAGCTGGGCCGCCAGGCGCTCGGTGGCGTCGGGGATGTAAGGCGAGGCCAGGTACGTCAGGATCCGCAGGGTCTCGACCAGGTTGTAGAGCACGCTGTTGAGCTCGTCGACCCGAGCCTCGTCCTTGCGCAGGTCCCAGGGCTTGCTCTCCTCGACGTACTTGTTAGCGCGCGCAACCAGCTTCCAGATGTCCTCCAGGGCGCCGCTGAAGTCGAGGGCCTCCATCCGCTTGCCCATGCTTGCCTCGAGATCCCCGACCATCGAGACCAATGCGTGCAGCTCCGGCTCATCGGTCTCAGCGCGCTCCGGCACACGTCCCTCGGTGTACTGAGCCAGCATCTTGAGCACGCGCGATGCCAGGTTGCCGAAGTCGTTGGCCAGGTCGGCGTTGTAGCGGTCGACGAAGGTTTCCAACGAGAAATCGCCATCCCGGTCAAATGGGATCTCGCGAAGGAGCAGGTAGCGAGCGGCGTCGCTGCCGACCATCGGTCGCGCGTCCGCGTCCGGCGGCTGCAGGTTCTCGATCAGCTTCAGAGGCTCGACGAATATGCCGCGCGTCTTGCTCATGTTCTGGCCGCCGATGCTGATGAAGCCATGGGCGAAGACGCTGCGCGGCAGCTCCACGCCGGCGCCCCAGAGCATCACCGGCCACATGATGGTGTGGAAGCGGGTTATGTCCTTGCCAATGATGTGGACGTCGCAGGGCCAGAGGCGAGTGAAGCGCTCCTTGTCGGTGGCAAAGCCAACCCCGGTGACGTAGGCCAGCAGTGCGTCGAACCAGACATAGATGACCTGGCTGCGGTCGAAAGGCAGGGGGAAGCCCCAGGTGGTGAACCCTCGAGAGATGGACACGTCGGGCAGGCCCTCGCGGATGACGTTGAGCATCTCGTTGCGCCGGGACTCGGGGCGGAGGAAATCCTCCCGCTGGTGCAGCTCGATGAGCCGCTCGGTGAAGGCCGAGACCTTGAGGAAGTAGTTCTCCTCCTCGACCCACTGGAGCACGATGCCGTGCACCGGGCACCTCCCATCGACCAGCTCGCGCTCCTGGTAGTACCGCTCGCAGCTGGGGCAGAAGTAGCCGGTGTACTTGCCCTTGTAGATGTGGCCGTTGTCGTAGACCCGCTGGAGGAACTCCTCGGTGGTCGCGCGGTTGGCGTCCGAGGACGTGCGCACGAACTCGGAGTACTCGACCTGCAGCGCCTCGAACATCGAGCGCCAGCGCGGCAGCATGGACTCGCAATACTCCTCGGGTGTCATCCCTTTGGCCTTGGCCTCCCTCTCCACCGACTGGGAATGCTCGTCGGAGCCGACCACCAGCCAGTCCTCATGCCCGGTGATGCGCTTGTAGCGGCGCAGGGCATCGGCCCCGATCTTCTCGTAGGCGTGGCCCAGGTGGGGCACGCCGTTGATGTAGTCGATGGCGGTGGTGATGTAGTACTTCGGCGGGGTCAAGACTGGTTCCTCTGACGCATCTCGGCTTTGGACACACCCTCCACCAGCAGGGTTATCTCGCCCTTCGGCGGATGCTCCTGGTAGTGGCGGCTCAGCTCCGCCGCCGTCCCCACGCGCACCTCCTCGTGGACCTTGGTCAGCTCGCGGGCCACGGCGACGCGGCGGGTGGGCAGAACGGCCGAAATTATATCGAGGGCTTTGACCAGCCTGAGCGGCGATTCGAACGCGACCACGGTGCGCCGCTCGGCGTCCAGGGCGTCAAAGGTCCGCGTCATCTCGCTGGCCTTGCGCGGCAGGAACCCCAGGAAGACGAAGCGATCGCCGGCGAACCCCGACGCCGCCAGCGCCGCCGTCACCGCTGACGGCCCCGGCACCACCACCACCGCGAACCCGGCCTCGCGCGCGGTGGCCACCAGTGCCGCGCCCGGGTCGGAGATCACAGGCATGCCGCCGTCGGTGCAGTACGCGACGTCGCCATGATCCAGCGCCTCCAGCACCTTCGGCGCGCGTGACCGCTCGACGTCGGCATGGAGCGAGACCAGGGGCTTGTGCAGCCCCAGGTGCGACAGCAGCCCGCGGGTCCGTCGGGTGTCCTCGGCAGCCACCAGCCCCACCTCACTGAGGATCCGCGCCGCTCGGGGGGTCAGGTCCTCGAGGTTGCCGATCGGGGTGCCCACCACGTAGAGGGTGCCCAACTGGGGCGGCGCCTCAGCCGGCCAGGGTCATACGCCCCAGTCCCTGGGGTAGCGAAACTCGCGGTCAATCGTTCGAAGCGAGACCTTGGCGATGATCGGCGGGCGCCGCTTGTACTGGTTGGTGCGGACCCGCTGAAGCACGGCTTCGACGAAGGCCGGGTCGTGGCCCATGTCGACGAGCTCATCGACGGCCACCCGGCGGTCGACCAGGTGGAACAGCAGGCGGTCCACGGCGGCGTAGCGGTAGCCCAGCTCGCTCTCGTCCGACTGGCCCTCCCAGAGGTCGGCCGAGGGCGCCTTGCCAATCACCTGGTCGGGGATGCCGACATGCGACGACAGCTGCCAGACCTGCGACTTGTAGAGGTCGCCGATCGGGTTTAGCGCCGACGCCGAGTCCCCGAAGATTGTGCTGTAGCCGAGGAGCAGCTCGGTCTTGTTGCTGGTCCCCAGGACGAGGGCGGTCTCGGCCAGGGAAACATCGTAGAGGATCGTCATCCGCTCGCGTGCCATCTTGTTGCCGCGGCGCTGGTTGTCGGCGTCGGGGAAGCGCTCGAAGTAGGCGTCAACCTGGGGCGTGATCTCGACGATGCGAAGCGGGATCTCGAACTTCTCGGCCACCAGCTGGGCGTCGGCCAGGCTGGCGGGGTTGCTGGCGCGATAGGGCATCGACACGCCGATAACGTTCTCCGGCCCCAGGGCCCTTGCCGCCAGGGCAGCCACCAGGCTGGAATCGACGCCGCCGGACATCCCCACCGCCACCTTGTTAAAGCCGACGCGGGTGGTCTCGTTGCTGATGAAGCCGAGCAGGATCGACTCCACCAGGGGCAGGTTGAGGGCGAGCTCGCTGCTGTCTAGCGGCTCGTCCGCGACCTCAGTAGGGCCCGCCGGTGCGCTCATTCCAAACCCGCTCCAGCTCGCGGAGGGTGAACTCGACCTTCTCGTCCCTGAGCAGCGGCGTGTTGAGGCGCTGCCGCTCCACCTCGCGCAGGTCGATATCGGCGAAGAGCATGCCCTCCTCGGCGCCGGTCTCGGCGACGGTCGAGCCGTCGGGCGCCAGGACAGCGGAGCCGCCCCAGAAGTTGACGCCGTCCTCGTATCCCACCCGGTTGCAATAGACGACGTAGCTGGCGGTGTACTCGGCCACGGTGCGGAGGAGGTCCTCCCAGGAGTGGGCCGAGCCTGGGGAGAGGTCGGCTTCGGGGTTGGCCAGCACGCCCCGGCCGGGGCTCGAGGAGATGCACAGCATCAGGCTCACGCCCTGGACGAAGAGCAGGTAGGACGCCGACAGGTGCCAG
Organism: Candidatus Dormiibacterota bacterium; assembly: GCA_049644325.1. Taxonomy (GTDB): domain Bacteria; phylum Chloroflexota; class Dormibacteria; order DASZGP01; family DASZGP01; genus DASZHA01. Next base: position 9,396 of record JBARRR010000102.1, on the reverse strand, counting down.
GCGTCCTCGCAGACCAGGGCACCGACACCGAAGCCGTGGCGATCGAAGGTGCGCAGCCGGTCGCCGGCCGCGAAGTAGCGCGACTCGTCGAACATGCCGTAGGTGGGCAGGTAGACCTTGCGGTGCACGTGCCTGATCTCGCCCTCGGCGAGGTAGACGGCGGCGTTGTAGTAGCGGAAGTCCGGGGACTTGACCACCATCCCCAGGACCAGGTCGATCCTGCGCGAGGCCTCCAGCAGCGGCTCAAGGCGGGCATCGTCCAGCTCCATCGCCATCTCGGGAACCAGGTCCTTGAGGAAGTAGCCGGTGAGGCTCAGCTCGGGGAAGACGCACAGCGTCGCCCCCTCGGCGGCAGCCTTGTCAGCCAGGTCGAGATGTAGCTGGAGGTTGGACGGCAGGTTCCCCAGCTTCGGGGCGCACTGTGCCAGGGCCAGCTTCCGGCGCGGATTCCGTTTCGAGGCCGCCATCTGAGAAGGATATATTCCGATCTTCGATCCACTCCTGGATCGCGTCCGCCATCCCGGCGGCGTCGCCGGTGTATGTCGCGCACTCGGGGAGCGCCTCGACGAAGTGGGTCCCATACGCGCGCGTCGAAACCCGGGGATCGAGGATCACCACCGCGCCGCGATCCGTGGCCCGGCGGATGAGGCGGCCAAAGCCTTGCTTCAGTCGCAGCACGGCGTCAGGTAGGGCCAGCTCGAGGAACGGGTCGCGAAGCAGCTCACTCCGCGCCCGCGTCACAGGCTCACCCGGGGGAGCGAAGGGCAGCCGAGCGATGACCACGCAGGAGAGGGCACTACCAGGGAGGTCGAGGCCCTCCCAGAAGCTGTTGGTGCCGCAGAGAACCGCCTCCGGTGCGCTGATGAAGCGCTCGGTCAGGCTGCGCCGGGAGCCGGCACCTCGCAGCTGGGCCAGCACCTCGATACCCTCAGGCGCCAGGCGCTGGCGCAGCTCGGCCGAGGCCGCGCTGAGCTGCTCGACGGACGTGAACAGCACCAACGTGCGGCCGCGCAGGCGCAGTGCCACGTCCTCGACGGCGTCGACCATGCGGGGGATGAAGTCAGCTTCTGACGGCTCGGGCATGTCCGACGGCAGGCAGAGCAGCGCCTGGCCAAGGAAATCGAAGGGGCTGGGCAGGACCAGCTCCATCAGCCGCGAGGCGGGCAGCCCCACGCGGCGCCGGAAGTACTCGAAGGAGCCGTTGATGGCGAGCGTGGCACTGGTCATGACTACGCTGTCGCGGCCCTCGATCAGCGCCTCCCGCAGAATCGGCCCGACCTCGAGGGGGGCGCGCTTTACGGTGGCGCGGCCGTCGCGGCCGAAGGCCGCCCAGCCAACGCGGGCGTCGTCAGCGGCCTCCAGGATCCCGATCAGCCTCGCGACCCTGGCTTCTACCACCACCGCCTCCGCCGGTGCCAGGGCGGTGAGGTGGCCGCGCAGGTCACCGGCAATCGCGCTCCAGCGCCCGGGCTCGATACGGATGTCGCGGCCCATCTCGGAGCCGAATACGCGGCGCCCCTCCAGCCGGAGCTCCTCGAAGAGCCCGAGCGCCAGCGCTGTCAGCCGCCGCAGGGCCGGGCTCGGCCCACCCCCGCCGCGAGGCCCGGCCGCGGTGGCGATTCCCAAGAGGTTGAGGAGGTCGTCCTCGCGCACGTCCTCGGTCAGGCCCTTGGTGGCGGCGTCCTCGAGATGGTGGGCCTCGTCCAGCACCAGGTTGCGGGCGCGGGCCAGGCTCGATGCCTCGTTAAAGGCGTCGGCCAGGAGGAGGGCGTGGTTAACCACCACGACGTCGGCGCCGGCGGCCCGCTGCCGGGAGCGGTGATAGAAGCAGGGGTTGGGCCCATTGAGGCACTCCGCCGAGCGGCAGTCGGCCCACTCCGACGACACCGACCGCCAGAGGCGCTCCTCCTGGCCGAACAGCCGCAGCTCATCCCGGTCGCCGGTGTGAGTGCGGCTGAGCCAGACGGTGATCTTGAGCTTGAAGATCAGCAGCTCTCCGGGGTCGACGCCCTCCAGCTCCACCACCCCGCCACGGCCGCCAGGCATGATCTCGGTACCCACCAGGAGCTGCTCCCAGCGCAGCCTTCCGAGGTAGTGGCTGCGCCCCTTGAGCAGCACGGCGCGAAGGGGGATGCCGAGGATGCGGGCCGCCAGCGGCAGGTCCTTGTGCAGCAGCTGCTCCTGCAGGTTGATGGTGTAGGTGGAGACATAGACCTGGGTATCGCCGGATGCGGCCCAGGCCAGCGCCGGCACCAGGTAGGCGAGCGACTTGCCCGTGCCGGTGCCCGCCTCGCACACCAGGTTGACCTTGCGCTCGAAGGCCTGGGCCACCGCCAGCGTCATCTGCTCCTGGACCTCGCGAAGCTCCCACCCGGGCTCCGAAGCCAGCGGGCCGGTGGGCCCCACCAGCTCGGTCAGCTCGCCGGCGCTGAGCCTCTCCATCAGGGGCTCCCGGGGTTGGGCGGCCAGGCGGTCGGACCGGGTCGGAGCGGGGGTCGAGGCCTGGGGCTCTGCCGCGACCGGGGCCTGCACCAGCACGTGGAAGAACGTCCGCAGGCTGTGGTTGCTGTTGGCCGTCAGCCGCCGGACCTCGGCCAGGGTCGCCGGCTCGAGCTCACCGGCCAGCCGCACCAGCTCAAGGAACAGACGGAAGGTGGCCTCGGCATCCTCCAGGGCGTGGTGGGGTCGCGGGTGGCTGAGGCCGACCAGGTCGCACAGGGCGCCCAGCGAGTACGAGGGCGCGCCGGGGCAGACGACGCGGGCCACCTCGAGGCTGTCGAAGACCTCCACCTCGCCGATCGGTACAGCCAGCGCGTCCTCGAGGAAGGTGATGTCATACCCCGCGCCGTGGGCCAGCAGCCCGGCGCCCCTGATGAAGGCGCGCAGGTCGGGGAGGACCTCGCGCAGCCGCGGCGCCGCCGCCAGGTCGCGGTCGGCGATGCCGGTCATGCGGCGGATCATGGGCGGCAGCCGGAGCCCCGGGTTGACCAGCGTGTGGTAGCGGCCCAGCACCTCGCTGCCCCGGAAGCGCACCGCCCCGATCTCGATTACGTGGTCGGCTGAGGAGCTCAGCCCGGTGGCCTCGAGGTCGAGGCAGACGATCTCGGGGAGATCGCCGGTGAGCTCGAAGCCGCCGTTCTCCCAGCTCGCCGCCACCCGTCCGCGGGGACGCCCCGGCCGCGCCTCCCCCGTCTGGGAGCCGCGCCGCGGCGATGAGGTCACAGCAGGACCGCCGCCAGCTCCGCGAGCTCGGACCGCTGACCCTTGGTCAGGGTCACGTGGGCGGCCAGGGGGCTCTCCTTGAACTTCTCCACTGCATAGCAGAGCCCGTTGCTGCTGAAGTCAAGGTAGGGATGGTCGATCTGGTATGGGTCGCCGGTGAGCACCATCTTGGTCCCCTCCCCCGCCCGGCTGATGATGGTCTTGACCTCGTGCGGCGTCAGGTTCTGGGCCTCGTCGACGATGATCAGCTGCTGGGGAATGCTGCGGCCACGGATGTAGGTCAGCGCTTCCACCTCGAACAGGCCCTTGTCCTGCAGACGGGTCACCATGTCGCCGACCATCTGGTCCTTGTACATCGTGCTCATCAGGAACTCAAGGTTGTCGTAGATCGGCTGCATCCATGGACGCAGCTTCTCCTCCTTGTCGCCGGGCAGGTAGCCGACGTCCTTGCCCATGGGGATCACCGGCCGCGTCACCAGCAGCCGGCGGAACACGTGCTCGTCGACGACCTTGTGGAGCCCGGCAGCGAGCGCCAGCAGGGTCTTGCCCGTGCCCGCCCGGCCGGTGAGGGTGACGAGCGAGATCTCGTCGTTCATCAGGGCGTCGAGGGCGAAGCGCTGGCCCAGGTTCTTGGCCTGGATCCCCCAGGTGTCCTTTTGCACCGGCGCCAGTGGCACGATGGCGCGCTCGGCGACATCGAAGCGGCCGAGTGCGCTGAGACTGTGGTTCTCGGGCACCTGGAAGTGGACGAACTGGTTCGGATAGAGGTCGACGCTGCGGGCATCGGCACGGGCCTCGTGCTGGTAGGCATCCATCGCCGGCGGGTCGACGTCCATGACCGTGATGCCGCCGTACAGCTCGCTGCTGCTGCGCACCACCTTGTCGCGCTCGTAGTCCTCGGCGGTGAGGTTGAGGGCCTCGGCCTTGACCCGGACGTTGATGTCCTTGCTGACCAGCACCACCCGGGCGCCGTTGCTGGCGCCGTTGAGCTGCGCCGTGACCGCCAGCACCTGGTTGTCGGGCTTGCTGATGTCGAGCTCGACGGGGAGGTGCTCGCCCTTGGCCTGGATCACCACACGCAGGGTCCCGCCGCTGGGTATCGGCACGCCCTCAGAGAGCTTGCCGACGCCGCGAAGGTCGTCGAGGTGATGGGCCACTCTGCGGGCGCTGCGGCCGACCTCGTCCTGGCGCTTCTTCTGGGAGTCAATCTCCTCGATCACCACCAGCGGGATCACCACCTCGTTGTCCTCGAAGGACATCAGCGCCTCGGGGTCGTGGAGGAGGACGTTGGTGTCGAGGACATAGGTCTTAGCCGGCACGGGCTGGTTTCCAGGTCGCGTAGTGCCCGCGGTAGTCGTCAGGAAGGAGCTCGGCGACCTTGGACATCATGTAGTCAGCAGCCTCCTGGTTGGAGAGCTTGCCCTCGGGCAGCTGGAAGGGCTTGCCGTAGACGATGTGGGCATGGGCCGGCCGAGGAAACTTGCTGCCCTTGGGCAGCACCCCCTCGCCGCCCCACGTCGCCACCGGCAGGATCGGCACCTTGGCCTGCCGGGCGAGGAAGCCGGCGCCGGCCTCTGGGGGATGAATTTGCAGGTCCTCAGAGCGGGTGCCCTCGGGGTATATGGCCACCGCCTGCCCCTGCTGCAGCAGCGCCAGGGTGTAGCGGAGGGCTGAGCGGTCGGCGGTGTGGCGGACCACTGGGAAGCAGAGGAACTGCCGCGCCAGGTAGCCGATCACCGGGTTCTTGAACCACTCGACCTTGGCCATGAAGTGCAACGGCCGCGGGAACAGCGCACCCAGGAGCGGGGGGTCGGCGGTGGCGATGTGGTTGCTGATCACCAGGAGTCCACCCTCGCGGGGCACGTTCTCCTTGCCACTGACGTGCATCCGTCGAGGCAGGACCACGCTGATGATCGCGTGCAGCCCCCAGCGGATCACCCAGTACAGGAAGTTGGGCGTCATCGGTCCCCGCTGGACGTTGGAGCTGCGGAGCTCGGCTACTGGCTCGGTCATGCTTCAGGCGCCCCGGCACGCTGGGCGCTGCCGGAGTCGATCAGGCGCAGGACTTCCTCGAACACGGAATCAGGACTGCGACCATCGGTATCAATCGTATAGGCGTCCTCGGCCGGCCGCAATGGCGCCACCGACCTGCCTGTGTCAGCTGCGTCGCGATCCTCGATCTCCCCCTTGAGCAGGTGGTCGTCGTCGTCGCGCATCTGCCGGGCGCGGCGGCGGGTGCGCTCCGACTTAGAAGCGGTGATGAAGAACTTGAAGTCCGCGTTGGGGAAGACGACGGTGCCGATGTCGCGGCCCACCATGACCACGCCGGGGCCGTCCTGGTAGCGGCGCTGGCGTGCGACAAGGCTCTCGCGGACCCCGGGGACCTGGCTGACCTGGGCCAGGGCGGGGGCGATGCCGGGGTCATAGACGCGGTGGGAGAGGTCCAGGCCGCCGGCGTTCACCAGCCAGTCGCCAGGGTTGGCATTGGGATCATCGTTGACCTCGAGGTCGATGCCGGCGGCCAGCGATGACATTGCAGCTGCATCGTTGGGAGCGATGCCGCGGTCGAGCCCGAGCACGGTCATGGCCCGGTACATCAAGCCGGTGTCCACCAGGGGCAGCTTGAGGTGGCGGGCGACCCGGCGCCCGATGGTGGACTTGCCGGAGGCCGAGGGCCCATCGATGGCGACGATCACAACCCCACCTCGGCCTTCAACGATTTGACCTCGTCGTCGGTCAACAGGCGGCTCCTGCCCTCATCCAGGTCGCCCAGCTGCAGCGAGCCGAGCCGGATGCGCGCGAGGTCCGAGACCTGGTAGCCGATGGCCAGGAACGAGCGCCGCAGCTGCCTCTTCCAACCCTGGCGCAGCACCACCCTGAGCTCGGTGGAACCGGGGTCCGAACCCGGGATGACCTCGACCTCGGCCGGCGCGGTGCGTCCCTCCTCGAGCTCGATCCCCTTCCGGATCCGGTCCAGCTCGCGCTCCCTGGGCCGCCCACCGACGACGACGCGGTACTCCTTCTCGACGTGGTGCCGTGGATGCTGCAGGCGGAAGCTGAGCTCGCCGTCATCGGTGAGCAGGATCAGGCCACGACTCTTGAGGTCAAGCCGGCCCACCGGGTGGAGTGGCTGACGGCCACGGCCCTCGTTCAGCTCGGGCGGTACCAGGGAGCTGACCAGCGGTCGCCGGCTGCTGTCGCTGACGGCGCTGAGATAGCCCACCGGTTTGTTGACGGCCACGTATTTGTGCGACGCCGCCGGCAGCACCTCGATACCGTCAACTTCGACGCGGTCGCGCCCCGGCACAACCAACACCCCGCCCGGCGGCGGCGGCGCACCGTTGACCAGCACCCGGCCGGCGGCTATGACGTCGTCGGCCTTGCGGCGGGCGGCCACCCCGGCCATCGCCAGGTAGCGGTTGAGGCGGACAGCGCCGGCGTCAGTCGGGGATGCCAGGGAGATCCTCCAGCCGCTCGACGCCGAGGAGCTGCAGGAAGCGCATCGTCGTGCCGAAGAGGCGGGGCGTGCCGGGGGCGTCAAGACGACCGCGCTCCTCGACCAGGCCGCGCGCCAGTAGCCCCTCGAGGACGCGCTCGCAGTCGACCCCCCGCACCTCCTCGATGCTGGCCTTGGTCACCGGTTGGCGGTAGGCCACGATCGCCAGGGTCTCGTAGGCGGCCGGTGAGAGCCGCCCGGGGACCTCGGGGTTGAGTAGTCGACGGACGGCATCGCTGGCCTCGGGCCGGGTCACCATCTGGACCAGGGCGTCGTGGCGCTGCAGCATCAGGCCGTGGTCGGCAAGCAGCCGGGCAAGGTGGTCGAGCACTGGCTCCAGGCGACGGAGGTCGATGCCCAGGGCGTCGGCCAGGCGCTTGGCCTCGATCGCGGTGCCGAGACTGAACAGGAGCGCCTCGGCCTGGCGCGCCAGCTCAGCGTCGGAGGCGGCGCCATGATCCGCCACCGCCCCGTCGGGGACCTGCTGGTCGCTACTCATCGTCGTTCGCCAGCTCCTCGGCACTGACCACCGCCGGAGCCTTACCCAGGGTGACCTCGATGTCGGCGAAGACCGACTTCTGCCGGAAGCTCGCCTCTCCGACCCGGATCAGCTCCAGGAGCGCCAGGAAGATGACCACGGCATGGAGCCGGCTCTGGGCGGTCTCGAAGATGGCGCCGAAGCTGGTGCTCTCGCCCAGGCGCAGGCGCGCCCGGATGCCATCCATCTCGTCGGTGAGCGAGTAGCTGGACAGCTCGAACTGGACCTCCTCCGGGGCCGGCAGCCGGTCGAGCACGGCCTGGAAGGCAGTGGCCAGGCCGCCGGGGTCGATCGAGAGCTGCTCCATCGGGATGATCTCCGCCTCGATCGCCGAGGGGAAGCTAATGCCGCCTTCCTGGTGGCGCTTCATCAGCTCCATGGCCGCCTCCTTGAAGCGGGCGTACTCGACCATGCGCTGGCGGACCTGCTCCTCCCACGATTCAAGGTCTTCCTCCTCGTCCTCGGGCGTCGCCGACGGGAGCAACGCGGCCGCCTTGAGCGCCAGCAGGCGCGAGGCCACCACCAGGAAAGCGGCCACCTCGTCGGGAGAGCGCGACCTTCCCTCGGCGGCGTCCCGCTTGATCCCGGCCAGGTAGTCCCAGGCGAGGTCGGCGAGTTTGACCTCGTTGAGGTCCACCTGCTGCCGCTGGGCCAGGGTGAGGAGGAGGTCGATGGGGCCCTCGAAGGCCGAGGTCTGGACGCGCAGGTCAAGGCTCATTCGCGCTCATCCACCGCCTGCAGGCGCGCGGTCTGGGGGTGCCGCGGCGCCGTCGACTGGTGCTCGGCCACGATCTCCACCAGCACCGGGTCGGCCCCGGCGTGGCGCAGCATTTCGGCGCCGATCTCGGGGTGCCCCCGGTAGCGCCGGCAGCGCCCGCCGAGCACCGGCACCGCTTCCAGCGCCGCGGTGGCGCCGAACCGCTCCGCCAGCACCACCAGCGACCGGCCGATGGTCCCCAGTGGCGCCCGCGCCTTGCCCACGTCGTGGAGCAACGCCGCCTGCCGGACCAGGAGCTCGTCACCGGTTACCCGCTGGAAGACCTTGAGCGAGTGGACCATGTCCCGCGGCGCCATCTCCAGCCACAGCTCCCCCAGGCTTGGTGGCAGATCGCGGAGCACGTCCTCGACCTTGACGTTGGTGTGCCTGGCTCGAGCCGCGGCAATCACCTGGCCGACCCGGTAGCGCCAGCGCGACCGCGACGCCTGTGCTCCCACCGCCATCAGCCGCCGCGGAGGCTGCGGCCTTCGCGAACCAGAGGCTCCCCCCAGCCCATCCTCTCCCGCAGCTGCTGGTAGAAATCGGGCGTGCTGGGGGCCCGGACGATCTTCAGCAGCGGCCCATCCAGGCTGCAGGTGACCCCCTCGTCGGCCGGGATGTCGAGGTCCTCGGCGCCGTCGAGCTCGAGCACGGTGGACTCGTCGACGCGAACCTCGACCGGGTGGTGGGCGGGCAGCACCAGCGCTCGCGCCGCCAGGGTGTGGGGGTTTAGCGGGACCACCACCACGGCGTCCACTCGGGGATCGAGGATGGGACCACCGGCGGAGACGGCGTAGGCGGTCGAGCCCGTGGGCGTGGCCACCACCGCACCGTCAGCGTGAAATCGGCCGACGATGCCGCCGTCGAGGAGGACCTCGATCTCGATGACGTTGGCGTGCTGGTGCTTCCGCAAGGCGGCCTCGTTAATGGCAATGTGCTGGCTGCCGTCGCGCTCGACCACGATCGTCGCCCGCGTCTCGATCTCACACTCGCCGTCGAGCCAGGCCGTCAGCGCGTCGGGAGCCTTGGCCAGGTCGACCCAGGCAAGGAAGCCGAGACGGCCGAGGTTGACGCCGAGGACGGGCACCTCGTATCGGATCGCGGTCCGGGCAGCGTGGAGGAAGGTGCCATCTCCGCCGAAGGTGACCACCAGCTCGCAGCCCTGGACCAGGGCGGGGTCGAGACCCCAGCTGCTGTCGGGATTGGCGGGCTGGGTGGTCGGGTCCCGGCGCTGGAGGACCTCGACGGACCTGCCTCGATCGCGAAGCACCTCCATGGCCGCCAGCAGGTGCGGCTCATTGGGGTCGACCCTGGAGTGGAGGACGAAGAGGACGTCAGCCATGGCGCAGCCAGACGAAGGTTTCCTGGTTGCCCTTGGCGCCG
>JBARRR010000101.1:0-3225 GCA_049644325.1 Candidatus Dormiibacterota bacterium | reverse complement strand
TCACACTCACGATTGCCGTGACGGGGCCGGACCCAGGCACCAGCAGCTTCATGATCGAATATCAGATGGTCAAAGAGACGCAGTTCTGGTTCGACCAGTACAACCGCGTCAACGTCACCGTCACCGGCTAAAGCAAGCGTCGGCGCCCGACGTTAGGGAGTGGCGCCCCCCGCGGGCAGACTGGGTCCCGGCGGCGCTGGCGGCGTTGCGCCGGGCGGGTTGGCGATGACATCGCACAGCGCGATCACTGTCACCGCCGTGACCAGGCCGGAGCGCGCACCGGCGGTCGTGCCGGAGAGCGTCGCGGCCGCTCCCTGTGCGGGGTCCGTGGCGGTGACGCCGGCCACGAGCGCCGCCGCGGCTGCCTCCTCGAGGCGGGCGAACCGGCCCCCGTCGTCGCGATCGTAGTGACGAGCCGCCTGCAGCACCAGCGAGGTGGCCAGGAAGTCGAGGGGTGCTCCCTGGGCGCTGGAGGTGCGAAGGTCGAAGCCGGTGACGTAGCCGTTCTGGGCGCGCAGCCCGGCGCGGTCGTCCAGCAGCGGCTGCAGGGTGGTTCGCGCGTAGGTTAGGTACTGCTGCTCGCGAGAGGCGTCGAAGGCCTGCAGCAGCATCTCCGCCATGCCGGCGGCGTCGACCACCCGGGTGTTGGTGTCGCTGGCCTGACGGCCACCCTTGACGGTCGCCGTCATCAGGCCGTAGGGCAGGCCGAAGTGCTGGTCGAAGTCCGCCGACATCTCCTTTTGGATGATGTCGGAGCCGGCGTTGATCTTGTCCTCGTTGTGCTCGTCATAGCCGGCCACCACCAGCGCCGCGCCAACGCCGATGGCGTCGACCGGCCGGTACACCGTGGTGCTGTCGCCGACATGGAAGTAGCTCTTGGTGTCCGGGGCATACCAGCCGGTCTTGAGGGCGTCAGAGAAGGCCGCCCGCTGGCAGGTGGGGTCGGGCCCCGACGGGGCTCCGGGCGAGGGGCATGCCGCGGGAGGCGACAATGCCGCCACCCGGGCCAGGACCAGGTAAGCGCCGCCGTTGGGGCCGTTGAGGTCGTGGATCTCGGTCGCTGTCGACGACGCCAGCTGGGGAACGGTCGCCTGCAGCCCGGCGCCGCCGCTGCCAGGCGCCAGCAGCACCTTGGCCGCCAGCAGGTCGAGACCGTCGAGATAGGCGGGGATGTTGCGGTACGGCCCGGCGAAGGTGAACGCGCCGCCGGGACCCCACGACTGCTCCAGGTGGCCGCCGGTGGTATGGGTCACGAGCGAGCCGGCGAGCTGGTCGCGCACCTTGGCCAGCGCCGCCAGGTCGAGCTTCGCCGGGCTCACCGGGCTGGGGCTCGCCGAGGGCTCGCTGAACGCGCCGTTCCCACCCTGTGTGCACGACGCCAGGAGGAAGACTGCGAGCGCGGAAATCAGCAGGCGGCGCACCCACGAGTATTGCAGCCGCTCATTGCGGGACCATTAACCCGGCCCCGGCCGGCCTCGACCCTGCCCATATAATCCGGCCCGTGAAGGTGGCGATCGTGGGTAGCCGGCACTTCCCCGAGATGGACAGGGTGCAGGAGTACGTGCGCGGACTGCCCGACGGAACGACGATCGTCACCGGGGGCGCCAGCGGCGTCGACGCCGCCGCCGGGGAGGTCGCCCGTGAGCGGAACCTGGGGCTGATCCAGCTGCGACCGCGCTTCGAGGAGGGCACCGACCCGGGAGCATCCAGCCGGCGCAACCAGGAGCTCATCGACGCCGCCGACGTGGTGGTCGCCTTCTGGGACGGGCAGAGCACCGGCACCCGCGGCACTGTCGACCGGGCGATCGCGTCCGGCCGGGAGGTCCACGTCTTTGTCCCCCGCGAGGCGTCGGCCGAGAGCTGACGTCCGGGTCGCGCTGCCGGGCAGAGCAAAGGCCCCCGACTTAGCCGGAGGCCTTTGACGCTCGCCTGTTGGGTCGAAGTCTAGGGCCTAGCCCTTGGCCTCGTTGTAGCGACGGTTGACCTCGTCCCAGTTGATGGTGTTCCACCACGCCGCGATGTATTCGGGGCGCCGGTTCTGGTACTTGAGGTAGTACGCGTGCTCCCAGACATCGATCCCGAAGATGGGGGTCTTGCCCTCCATCAGGGGTGAGTCCTGGTTGGGCTTGTTGATGACGTCGAGCTTGCCACCGTCGACCACCAGCCAGGCCCAGCCGCTGCCGAAATGGTTGGTGGCGGTGGTGTTGAGCTTCTCCTTGAAAGCGTTGAAGTCGCCGAAGGCCTCGCTGATGGCCGCGGCCACGTCGCCGGTGGCATCGCCGCCGCCGCCCGGGCCCATGATGGTCCAGAAGAGCGAGTGGTTGGCGTGGCCGCCGCCGTGGTTCTTGACGGGGGTCTTGATGTCGTCGGGAACGGTGGAGAAGTTGCGCAGCAGGTCCTCGACCGACTGGCTGGCGAGGTCGTCGTGGCCTTCCAGCGCCGCGTTCAGCTTGTCGACGTACGTCTGGTGGTGCTTGGTGTGGTGGATCTCCATCGTCTGGGCATCGATGTGCGGCTCCAGGGCGTCATATCCGTAGGGCAAAGCCGGTAGTTCGTAGGCCATTCATCCTCCTTTCGATCAGATCCCGCTCGGGGGTGCAACCAGGCCGTCCCCTCGACCATTCCCGATTCTAGGTGAGCGCCAAACCCGGCGGTCGGGTCAGTGGAGGGCGGGCTCTCCCTTGAGCCAGCTGGGCAGGGCGTTGACCAGCTGTTCCGGCCGGGCCTGGGACTTGACCACGTACTCGATCGCGCCGAGCTGCAGCGCCCGCTGGATGAGGGGCGGCTCCATGTAGTTGGAGAGGACCACCACCGGCGTGTGCTCCGTGTCGGGGTTGGCCCGCAGCGTCTGCAGCACCATCAGGCCGTTCATCTTGGGCATCATCACGTCGAGCAGGATCAGCGCGGGGTTGACCGAGGACGCCATGTCGACGCCCTCGAGGCCGTCGCGGGCGTTCTCGACATTGAAGCCCTTGGCCTCGAAGAGGATGGTGTAGAACTTGGCAATCCGCTCGTCGTCTTCGATCAGCAGGATCGTCTGGGCGCCGGAGCCATTGACCCCGGCCACGGCCTTGGGGGCGGGTACGGCTGCCGGCAGGTCGGCGACAGGGTTCACAGCGGCGACCGGTTGGGCCGGCGGCGCGGTCTGAGCCGGGGCTGGGGGAGCCGCGACGGGCGGCGGCGGCGCGGCCTCGACCGGAGCGGGGGGCGCGGCCTCGATCGGGG
>JBARRR010000100.1:0-4766 GCA_049644325.1 Candidatus Dormiibacterota bacterium | reverse complement strand
GGTCTGGATACTCCGAGTTTGATGAGCCAACGCCTCGCCAGCAGGGGGGTGACTGTTTGGCCTCGCTGGGCCTGGCTGATTCCGGGGCTCTTCACCTACGTCATTTGCCGCGTACCTTCCTTCTTTGAGCCGCACTGGTACACCGATGAGGCGGGCTACACGACGACGGCCCGAGCGGTGCTGCGCGGGATGCCGCTCTACCTTCAGGCCTGGACGAACAAGCCGCCACTCCACATCCTGGCGGTAGCCCTGCCGTTCGTCCTCTTCGGACCGCGGGAGGCCGGGCTGCACGCGCTGACCTTCCTGAGCGGACTACTGGCCTGGCTGGCGCTGGCGTTACTCGCCCGGCGGCTGCTCTCACCACGCCGCGCATTGATTGCGACGGTCGCCTTTGGGCTCGCGATTGGGCTTCCGCTCTTCCAGGCGGCCTTGTTGGTTCCCGAGAGCCTCCTGATCGCGCCGACGACATGGGCCGGATTGCTCGTCCTCACTCGTGTGATTCCGGCGCCAGAGCGGACCGCGGGGAGCTGGAAGCTCGCGCTTCTGGCCGGAGGGCTGATGGGCATCGCGCTCGGGTTCCAGCAAACCGCCCTCGCCGACGCCGCCGTGTTCGCGTTGGTCATCGCACTCGTCCCGGGTGTCAGCCGCGGCGCCGTACCCGCCTACGTCCTCGCGTTCCTGGCCGTGGTGGCCAGCTGGCTGGTGCCGGTCGTGGTCGTCGCCGGCGTCCCGGCCGTCGCGTTCGCCCTCGTGGGGTTTTATCAGGGATACGTTGCCTTCAGCGCGCCGAACTCCGCCCTGGGCATCGGCCTGCGAGTACTCGGCCCGGCGCTTGCGCTTGCGGGGACCTTCATCGCCCGCCGCGACCCCCGGGCCATGTGGCCGCTCTGGCTGTGGGCCTGTGCCGACCTGGCCGTTTCCGCGACCGCGAATCGCCCCTACCCGCATTTCCTGGTGCCCGCGCTGGCACCGGCGATCCTGGCGTTGGTCTCGATTCGTGGGCTCCGACTCCCGATCCGCTGGCGGCTCGCGCCACTGGCCGCCGCCTTCACCTTGACCGGGTCACTGGCGCTGGTGGCGGGGGCCGATTTCAACGCGCTGCAGGCCTACGCCGCCTGGCCAGCGGCACAACTGGGAAAGCACCGCACCGAATGGTCGGCCAAACTCGACATGCGAAGCCCCGCGGACGAGGCGATCGCGGCGTGGATCCGGGACCAAGGTCTGTCGCAGTCGACCGCGGTGATCTGGTCATCGAGTGCCTGGGTTTACCTGCTGGCGGACCTCCCGGTAGGCCTGCCGACGGCCCCCATCTACAACAATGTCGTGCTGTTCGGCTCGGGATCCGCCGTCGCGGACCGCGTCGCCGCCATGCAACCGCAGTTGATCGTCACCTCGGAGGAGGCGCTCAGCCAGTGGCCGGAGATCGCGCCAGTGTTGGCTCGAGACTACGATCTCGCCTTCCAGAGCTACCCGGACGCGGTGTATCTCCGCCGCGCCGGCCCCTGATTCGCGGCAACCCTCGCAGCCCGACCCGGAGCGCCGCTACGACGACCGCGGCGATGACGAGGCCGGTGTAGAGCGCCAGCCACCATGAGGACGCCGCCGCCTCACGCAACACCGTCCCCTGGATGAAGAGCCGTGGAACGAAGACGATGGCCTGAATCTGACCGAGCAAGAAGTCGCGCCAGGGCGGGCCGACGTCGACACGAATGACGTAGTAGTACTGAGCCAGCAGCAGCGACGTCCAGGCGACGCCCGATCCCACCAGGAAGGTGGCTACCCGAGCCCAACGGCGCTGGAGGAACCAGGCAAACGTGGCCGCCAACCCGAGACCGACCAACAGGCTCTGATCGGTCAACCGACGGGTACCAAAGGCATTCCCACCCCACCAGTCCGAGAGGGAGGCGTTAATCCAGAACTCACCGATGCCAACGGCCAGCAATCCGGCGCCCAGCCACTCGAGCCGGCGGACGACCGCGGGCAGCCCGAGGAACGACAGCGCCACCAGGGGGCTCCAGCTCAGCCAGCCATGGTGGGTCGACATCAGCAGGTCGAGCAGGTGCGGATGCGCAAAGTCAAACGTAATGTTCGGCGCGCTCTGGGGCAGCCAGCGCTCGAAGATCACCCGGTCGACGACCAATTGCGCACCGACCGGCAGCGCCAGCCCGAGCGATAGTAATCCGTAGCCGCCCAGCCATCGCGGCCTCCAGGTGCGATGCCGCAGATGCCAGATGGTCTCCGCCGGGATCAGCGCCAGGAAGAGCACTTCCTGGACATGCGTGATGCTGGCGAGGCCGCCGAGCAGGCCGCAGACGAACCATTGCCAACGACTGCGGTCTCGCCGAGTCTCGAAGAGGAGGATCGCGAAGGCCGTGATGGTGAAGACCGAGAAGGTGTGTGAGTACGAGGCGCCGAAGAGGACGTAGGCCACCAGCGGTGTCGCCAGCACGACCCCGGCGGTTGCCAGGCGGGCCGGCAGGGGACCAAAGAGGGAGCGAAGAAATCGGTAGAGCAGGACGATCGCCAGCACGGCATAAAAGAGGGATGCCGCAGTGAAGGCGAGCTGGTACTCGGCGCTGACGTCGGGGTCCTGGTGGCCCGGAACGAGCAAGAAAATCAGATGCGTCACCAGGTAGAACGGAAGTGCCAGCAACGCCGCCCCGACCGGCTTGTAGTCGGCGGTCAGGCCGTTGGGCAGCGTGATCTCGAGGAACTGCCGGGCGACCGGCGTGTTGCTGTTGATAAACCGGTCGAAGACGGGGCCGACGTCGAACGAGCGGTGGGCGATGATCGATGGCAGGTAGCTGTAGTACCCGACGCCGTCTCCGCTGACATCGGCGCGGAAGCAGAGTCCCAGGAGTAGCAGGCCGGCGCCCAGCCAGAGGGCGTGCCTTCTCGTTAGCCACCCCCAGGTGACACGCGGCCGGAGCGCCAGCAAATCGAGGTCTAATCTGGAGGGTCCCGATGAGAGTGTGCCTAGCGCAGGTTAAACATTCGGTGAGACGCGGCGTTAGCGACTAGGACTGCTGGCTCAAGAAGGCGGAGATCTCCGGAGATAGCGTGCCGCCACTGGCGCCACGATGCAGCACGACGGTCGTTCCCTTCGAACAGGCGACCCCGTAGCCGTTCGCCAGCGAGTTGGTGATGGTCGTTCGGATCTGGGCCTCCTCACCAGCGAAGAAGTGGCCGAGGTAGGTGGCCAGGTCGATCGCCACGTAGTCGGCATCGCTCTTCATCGTCAACAGGTAGATCTCCCGACGGTGGCTGAGGTGCGGCAGCAGCGCATTCGAGGCGGACACGCTGGCGTCAGCCGGGATCACGGTGAGGCACGACTGGATATCCGAGACCTGCCGTGCCGAGACATACGTGCCGAGCTCGTCCAAGGGCCGGACCAGCCCGAAGGTGATGATGAGGCCGGCGGCAAGTACGGCAATTGAGGCCCCCACCCCGACCCTCCCCCGCAAGCGGGGGCGGGAACTTGTTGGCGCATTCCCTCCCCCGGAGGGGGAGGGAGATGTTCCGCGAACGCCCTGGAAGATTCTCTGCAGGCGGGCGAGGCTGTCGATGCTGGCAAAGGCCAAGATCGGGGCGATGACCAGCGAGTAATGGAAACTCGCGCTCCAGAGCGCCGGGTTCGAGGACCACAACCGCTCGAGCAACGTCGGGATCGCGACCACGGCGATGGGCGAAAGCACGGGGAGGAAGAGCCAGGCGCCCAGCAGTCCGCCCCACAGCTTGAGCTTGGTGGGGTTGTCCACCAGCAGCCGGAGCGATGCCAGAGGGTGCCGAATGATATGCACAAGCGCGCTGCCCGGTCCAGTCCCCAAGGCGTCATAGGTCCAATGACCGTACGGCGCGCCGGCGATGGCCGGCATCACGACTTCGATCAGCGCCGTAAACCATGCCGCGCACACGGCGATGACGACGGCCCCCATCCGCCAGCGATGCTGCACCAGGGCGAGGTAGAGACCGATGGCGGCGAAGGTGAGCGCGATGTTCTCCCTGGTCAGCAGCCCCAGCGCGAGCATCGGCCAGAACAGCCGGTTGCGCTTCGTCAGGACCGCGTAGAGACCGAACGAGACCGCCGGAATGGCAAATGCGATGTGGTGGAAGTCGTAGACAACCCCCGAAAGCACGCCCCAGAAGGTCAAATAGGTGGCCTCAAACACGATCGCCGGGATGAGTCCGAGGCGCTCCCGGGCCCACCAGAAGATCGGAATTCCAGCGGCAGCGAGCAGCACCGCCTGCACGATCAGCAGGACGCGAACGTCGTTCCAGATCCAATACAGGGGCGCGATCACGACCAGGATCGGATGAAAGTGGTCACCCAGCAGGTTGCGGATCATCTCGACGGTGTTGGGGATCATTTGCAGCTGGCTATAGCCCCAGACGGTCTGGTCCTGGACGCCCAGATCAAAGGCGTTGCTGGCGAAGTGGTCATGCCGGTAGATGCTGATGGCGGCATAGGCCACCGCGGCCACCAGCGCGAGCCCAACCGGCAGGAGCGCGATCAGCCGCCGCCGTGCGGCTCCAGATGCGGCCTGCGGTCTCATCGTCCTCTCATTCGGTGCTGCTTTGATTGCCAGCCGTGATACGTTCTCGTAGTCTGTGCCCATGCTCGATCGCCCGCTAAGCCTCGTCATTCCGGCGCATAACGAGGCGCCCAACATGACGAAGGTAATCGGGAAGACCATCACGATCCTCGATGGGCTGGCTCCGGACTGGGAGATCGTGCTCGTCGACGACGGCAGCACCGATGACACCGT
>JBARRR010000099.1:0-8211 GCA_049644325.1 Candidatus Dormiibacterota bacterium | reverse complement strand
GGTGAAGTGGATTGTCTGGTGCGTTCGCTACAAGATGTTGGGCTGTATCAGGATGCTACACACAACCTGTGTAGTCAAGGGACGCTGCTAGCGCTTGCCGGTCCTCTGGACGACCTCCTTGGCCAGGGCCCGGTAGGCCTCGGCGCCGGGGTGGCGGGGCGAGTACTCGAGGATGGAGCGGAACCCGGCCGCCGCCTCGGGAAAGCGGACCGAGGAGCGGACCACGGTCTTGAAGATGGTGTCGCCGAAGAACTCCCGAACGCTTTCCTCAACCTCGATCGAGTGCAGCGCCCGGGGGCGCGCCATCGTCGGCAGGATGCCGACCAGCTCGAGCTTGCGGTTGGTAGAGCTGCGCACCTCGGCGATGGTGTTGAGCAGCAGCTGCATCCCCTTGAGCGCGAGGAAGTCGAGCTGCAGCGGGATCAGGACGCTGTCCGCCGCCGTCAGCGCGTTCACGGTCAGCAGCCCGAGGTTGGGCGGGCAGTCCATGACCACGAAGTCGTAGCTCCCCTTGATGGGGTCCAGCGCCTCCTTGAGGCGGTACTCGCGGCGCTGCCGCCGGCTGAGGTCGACCTCGCCGGTGGCCAGCTGGATGCTCGAGGGGATGATGTCCAGCCCGGTGTCGACCTCCTGGAGTGCGTCCGCCGCCATCGCCCCGGTGAGAAGGACGTCGTGGGCGTCCATGTCGCTGGGGGAGAGCTCGACGCCCGACATCAGCGTCAGGTGGGCCTGGGCGTCGAGGTCGACCAGCAGCACGCGCTTGCCCCGCTCGTGCAGGGCGTGTCCCAGGTTCAGCGCCGTGGTGGACTTGCCCACCCCGCCTTTCTGGTTGGCGACCGCGACTACGTGGCCCATGCTCAGACCTCGGCCGCGACCTTGCCTTCGCTCGCCTTCTGGTAGGCATCCACCAGGGCCTGGGCAACGTGGGCGGGGACCTCCTCGTAGCGGCTGAACTCCATGGTGTACGTGCCCCGTCCCTGAGTCATGGAGCGGAGCTCCTTGGGGAACTCATACATCTCCTTGAGCGGGACCTGCCCCTTGATCTGGGTCTTCTTACCGGGCAGCATCTCGGTGCCCCCGATCTTGCCGCGCTTGCCGCTGAGGAGCGACATCACGTCGCCCATGAACTGCTCGGGCACCGTCACCGACACCTCCATGATCGGCTCCAGCAGGACTGGGTTGGCCTCCCTGACCGCCTCTCGCATCGCCATCGCGCCCGCGATCTGGAAGGCAATGTCCTTGCCGTCGACGCTGTGCGTGGAGCCGTCGACAAGACGCACATGGACGTCGACTACCGGGCTGCCCACCAGCACCCCGTCCTCCATCGCCTTGCGCACCCCCTTCTCCACGGATGGACGGAAGTTCTGGGGGATGGCGCCGCCGAAGATCTTGTCCTCCCAGACCAGCCCTGCGTCCCGCTCGGCGGGCTCCACCTCGATGACGGCGTGGCCGTACATGCCCGCCCCTCCCGACTGCTTCTTATGCTTCTTGTCGACGCGGGCGGTGCCGGTGATCGTCTCGCGGTAGGGCACCCGGGGCAGCTTCAGCTCCGCCTCGACCCCGTACTTGCGCTTCAGCTTCTCCAGGGCCACGTCGAGGTGGACGTCGCCGAGGCCGCGCAGGATCTGCTCCTTGGTCGTCTCCTCGCGGGTCAGCTCCAGGGTGGGGTCCTCGTCGAGCAGCTTGTGGATGCCGCTGAAGACCTTCTCCTCCTCGCCCTTGGTCTTGGCGGAGACCGCCATCTGGTAGGTCAAGGTGGGCAGCTTCGGCGGTGGCAGGGTGACCTGCTTCTCCTTGGCGCAGAGGGTGTCGCCGGTTCGCGTCGCGGCCAGCTTGCTCACGCTGCCGATGTCACCGGCGACCAGCTCGGTGACCGGCTGCAGGGTCTTGCCCAGCGGCGACGTCAGGGCCGCCAGGCGCTCGGCCTGGCCCCTGGTCGTGTTCTGCAGCGTCTGGTCGGGCTTGAGCGTGCCCGACACCACCTTGAGGTAGTTGATCCGGCCCACGAAGGGGTCAGCCGTGGTCTTGAAGCACAGCGCGACCACCGGTCCGTCGGGGTCCGGCGGCAGGCCCTCGTGCTCCTCCGCCTCGGCCGCGGGTACCTCCGCCGCCGACGGCATCAGCTCGACGATGGCGTCGAGGATCTGCCTGGCCCCTACGCCTGTGGTCGCCGCGGCGCAGAGGACCGGGATCACCTGGCCCGAGCGGATGCCCTCGTGGGTGGCGCGCACGATCTCGTCGTCAGCTATCTCCTGGCCGTCGAGGTAGTGCTCCAACAGGGTGTCGTCGGCCATGCAGGCGGCCTCCACCAGCTGGGTGCGGTAGATGTCGACCTCCCCGTGCAACTCCTCGGGGATGTCCCCCGCGGTCACCTGGCCTCCGTCATAGAGGTACGCCTTGCGATGGAGAAGGTCGACGACGCCTTTGAAGCCCGCCTCCGACCCGATCGGCAGGTGAAGCGGCACCGGCTTGGGTTCGAAGCTGTCCTGGAGCGACTTGAGCGTGCCCTTGAAGTCGGCGTGCTCCTTGTCCATCTTGTTGATCACCACCAGCCGGGGCTCTCCGCGCTCGGCCAGCATCTCCCACGCCGCCTCGGTGCCGACGGCGACGCCGCTGCTGGCCCCCACCACTACCATCGCTGCCTCGGCCGCCCGCAGGGCGGCGATGGCCTCGCCGGCGAAGTCGGCGAAGCCCGGGGAGTCGATCAGGTTGACCTTGACGCCGTTGTGCTCCAGGTGACCGATTCCCGCGCCGATGGAGATGTTGTGCTTGTGCTCCTCGGGCTCGAAGTCCAACGTCGCGCTGCCGGTCTCGGTGGAGCCCATCCTGGGGATCGCGCCGGCTGCAAAAAGCAGCGCCTCGGCGAGCGTGGTCTTGCCGTCATGGCTGTGACCGAGGATGGCGACGTTGCGGATGGTTTCCGGCGTGTACTTGGCCATGTTCACCCCTGTGTTATGGACTCTCCACCCCAGCGGGCGCCGATCATGAGCGGCGAAGGGTAATGCTAGTCCAGCGCCTTATCGGGCTGCCAGCGCTATCGAGGGCTGCTGCTGGCGCGGCCGGGAGCGGTGACCTTGGGCGAGGCTGCCGCCTGCGATGGCGTGGCTCGCGGACTCGAGACCGGCGTCGGCGAGGCCCCGGCGGAGCCCACGCCAAGGAGGCGGAAGGTCTTGATGACGCGATCGAAGAGGCCGGCAGGGTCCTGGACATTTGTCCCGACCAGGATCTCGTAGAGGAACCGGTGCCCGCCCGCCTCCAGCGTCCCAAGGTATGAGCTGACGGTGGCCGCTCGGTCATTGGGCTTGATCGAGTACTGCAGCTGCTCCAGGGTCCCCGCCGGGACTTTGACCTGCTGGCGCTTGACCTCGCCGACGAGGCCATCGGTCCGGGTGAAGAGGTTCTGCTTGGAGGCCGCGATGCCCGCCAGCCCAGGTGCGGTATCGCTGGGCCCGAGGTCGGTCTTGAACACGCTGAGGCTGGTGACAAAGCCCGACTGGATGCTGCGTGGCTCAGCCGCGATCAGCTTGAGGCCGCCCGCCTGCCCGTTCTTGAAGCCGTCACCGAAGAACTTGATGAGGTCGGCGTTGTTGAGCGCCTTGACGTCAGCGTCGAAGGTGCGCGAGTCGCGAAATACGAAGTTCCAGGTGTCAGGAAAGGCGATGGCGTAGCCCTCGCCGTCGTCGGCGTGCAGCGTCCAGGCGGGTTCGAGCTCAGGGGATGGCACCGGGGTGAGGAGCAGCGACACCGGCGTCGCAGAGCTTGGCGTCGAGTTGCCTGCCGGCGTCTGCGGCAGGCTGCAGCCGGCCGCCAGGACCAACAACGCCACCCCGAATCGCTTCATCGGCCGGTGGCGGGGCCAGGCGGCTGGTCGAGCATGATGGCGGTGACCTGGGCGCCGGCCTCGAGGCTGCCTGCCTCCGCCGGCACGTCGAGCAGGGCGTTGGCACTGGCCATCGCTGCCAGCTGGTATGAGGCCTGTCCCACCACCGGCTCGGCGCGAAGGCCGCCACCGGCGGCGGTGACGACCGCCCTGGCAAAGGTGCGAAGGCCGGGCGGAGTCGACAGCGCCCGGCTCAGGGTCACCGCACGCACCGGCCGGGCCCAGCCGGTACGGTGGCCCATCGACATCACCGTCGGCAGCACGAACACCTCGAAGCCGACCAGCGCCGAGACGGGGTTGCCCGGCAGCCCGATGAACGGCGTGCCCTGGACCGTGCCCACCGCCAGCGGCTTGCCCGGGCGCATCGCCACCCGCCAGAAGTCCAGCTCTCCGAGCTCCTCGACCACGGGGCGGACGAGGTCGCGCTCACCCATGCTCACGCCCCCGACGCTGATCACCATGTCGGCGGTCGCGGCGGCCTGGCTGAGCGCGTCGCGGATCGCCGCCTCGCGGTCGGCCGCTGGCGGCAGCGGCAGCGCCTCGGCCCCGATGCCGGTGATCGCCGCCGTCAGCGATGGCGTCGCGATGTCAACCACCTGCCCCGGTCCCGGATCGACCGACGCGTCGACCAGCTCGTCGCCGGTCGCCAGCACCGCCACCCGCGGGCGGCGATAGCACCACGGCAGCGTCACTCCCAGGGCTGCCAGCAGCCCCAGCTGCGACGGTCCCAGGACGGTGCCTGCGGCGAGAGCGGACACGCCCGCGGCCAGGTCGCTGCCCGCGGCCCGGAAGCTGCGGCCCGGCTCGGGCGCGCGGAACACCAGCACGTCATCGCCCGCGACGTCAGTCTCCTCGACCTCGATGACAGCCTCGGCACCCGCGGGGATGGGTGCACCCGTCATGATCCGAACCGCCGTGCCGGCGGCCAGCTTGCCCTTGTAGACGGTCCCGGCGCTGACCTCGCCGACGACCCGCAGCCGGGCCGGCTTATCGCGGCTGGCATTCGCGACGTCGCCCACGCGTACCGCGAAGCCGTCCATGGCAGAGTTGTCGAAGCCCGGCAGGTTGCGCCCCGCCACCACGTCCTCAGCCAGCACCAGGCCGGCGGCCGCGTCCAGCGGCGTGGCCTCCGACGCCAGGGTGCCGGCCAGCTCGACCAGGCGCTGCCGCGCCTCCTCCACCGTCAGCATTGCGGTCGGCACAGGTTAGAATCCCGCATGCTCGTAGACGACGTCCTGGGCGCCATCGAGGCCGCCCGCGACAAGGTCATGGCCGATGAGGTCAGGGCCCTCACCAAGCTGGGGTTGCCCCGCAACATGGCCCAGCAGACGGTGGCCGCTCGCTTCCACGTGAAGACCGACGATGAGGAAGGCGGGGGCAACCAGGAATTCGAGAACGGGCATTGGAACGACGTCTCCTGAGAGGACTCACCTGACCCACCGCTGAGCCGGCCTCAGGAGGTGGTCGGAGTCGGGGTGACGCCGGGGGGAGTGGATCCGTCCTGGAAGGCTTTGACCAGCTTGGCGATTGCCGCGTTGTCGGGCACCAGCACCGCTCCATAGGCCGCGAACTGCGCCGCGCTGGGCGGCTGCACATACCCCGGACCGACGGCGTACCCCTGGATGTGGCCCTTGCCTACCGAGATCATGGCGTTGCCCATTCCCAGGATTTGCGCCGGCGAGAGGTTGGTCCGGACGTTGGCTTTGATGATGTCCATGAACTGGTTGAACTGCGAGACGCGCTCGGGCTGCAGCACCTTGTGCGACAGGGCCTCGATGAAGCGCTGCTGCCGCTGGTTGCGGCCGAAGTCGCTGAGAGGATCGTCGTGGCGGGAGCGAACGTACTCCAGGCCGCGCTCGCCATCGAGCTGCTGCCAGCCGGCGGGCACGTACACCGGCATGAAGTCGGCCCCCTGGCCAGGGTAGTCGTGGTCGGAGATCGGCCGCTCGACGTTGATGTAGACGCCACCCACGGCGTCGACCGTCTGGCGAAAGCCGTCAAACGTCGTAACCGCGAAGTAGGGGATGTGTATCCCGGTGAGCTGCTCCATGGTCTTGACCGCCAGGGCCGGGCCACCGCCGGGTAGCTTGTCGCTCTCGCCCAGGGTGTAGGCCTCGTTGATGCGGTGGTTGGGCCCATAGCCGGGGATGGTGACCAGCAGGTCACGGGGCACACTCAGGACCCGCGCCTGCTTGTGGGTGGCGTCGACGGCGACCAGGATCATGGTGTCGGAGTGGGGCACCTCGCCGGGTATGGCGTTGCCGTTCTTGTCCCGACGCTCGTCCGATCCCATCACCAGCACGTAGGTCGTGCCCTGGGGGGCCTCCCCCGCCTGCTGGCCTTGGATGGCCTCGATCGGGCCCGCCGAGCCCCCCGGTGAGATGGCGAACAGCGTCGAGACCAGGCCGTAGCCGAAATACCCGACCGGGAGCATCAGGACCAGGAGCACCACCAGCACCACCCAGGGCCACCTGCGGCGCCGGCGCGGCAAGGGTGTCGCCCCGGCCGCTGTGGAGGTGGGGGCAGACGTGCTCGGTCCCCAAGGAGTAGATCCGCGGCGGCCGCCCAAACCGGCGCGCCGTCGACGCTGAGCCATTGCGGGCAAGTATGCCAGCCGGCTTCAGGGGCGCTGATTAGAATTCGGTTTTGCTGGTCGGCTAGCTCAGTTGGTTAGAGCGCTCGGTTCACATCCGAGAGGTCAGGGGTTCAAGTCCCTTGCCGACCACGCCGCCGGACCATCCACCACATCACCAGTCGGAGGACCCGTGACCGAGGCCATTCTGCTCTTCGGCGACAGCCGCAACCCCACCCTCAGCTGGCGGACGGGCTTCATCGCGCCCGACCCCGTTGTCTACATGGAGGTTGATGGCAAGGGCACGCTCCTGGTCAGCGCCATGGAGCTGGGCCGGGCCCGCAAGGAGGCCAGCGCCGACGTCGTCCGCAGCTACGACGAATTCAGCTTCAGCGCGCGCTACCGCGAGGGTGGCGAGCGCCACGCCTACGCCGGGATGGTTCTATCGCTGCTGGCCGAGGCGGGCGTGGACCGGGTTCGAGTCCAGCCCGACTTCCCGGTGGCGCTGGCGCGGGCGATCGAGGCGGGTGACGTCGTCGTCGATGCCGACCAGCCCCTCTTCGAGTCCGAGCGCCGCCGCAAGCGCCCTGACGAGCTGGACGCGATCCAGAGCTCACAGGCCGCCGCCCAGGCGGGCCTGACGGTGGCCCGCGGGCTGCTCCGGGATGCCGAGGTCCGGGATGGCAAGCTGTACCACGACGGCCAGCCGCTGACCAGCGCTACGGTCAAATCCGCGATCGAGGTCGAGTTGCTGAGGCTGGGATGCGATACCCCCGAGGGCACCATCGTCGCCGGCGGGCCCGACGCCGCCGACCCGCACGTCGACGACAGCGGCCACCTGAACGCCGGCGAGGCGGTGATCGTCGACATCTTCCCGCAGGGCAAGAAGAGCCGGTACTTCGGCGACATCACCCGCACCTTCGTCCCCGGCGAGCCGCGCGAGGATTGGCTTCGGATGTTCGACGCCGTTAAGGCCGCCCGCGCGGCCGCCCTGGAGCAGCTCCGCGCCGGAGTCAGCGGCCGGGAGGCCCACCTCGCCGTCTGCCGCACCCTCTACGAGGCGGGTTTCTCGACGCTGGTCGAGGGCTTCCAGCGCGAGGGGGTGCCCACCATGATCCACGGCACCGGCCACGGCGTGGGCCTCGAGATCCACGAGCCGCCACGGGTCTCCGATGTCGACACCGAGCTGCTGGAGGGCGACGTGGTCACGATCGAGCCCGGGCTGTACAGCCCCGAGATAGGCGGCGTCCGCCTGGAGGACACCATCGTCGTGACCAAGGACGGCTACCGCAACCTGACCGACTACCCACTGGACTGGAACCCGTGAACCTGGAAGGCTCGACGGTGCTGCTCACCGGCGCCTCCAAGGGCATCGGCGCCGCCACCGCCGTGGTGTTGGCCCATGAAGGCGCCAACGTGGCGCTGGTGGCGCGCCACCTGGAGGCCCTGGAGGAGGTGGCGCGGAGGGTCCGCGACGCGGGCACCCAGGCTCACCCGATCGTCGCCGATATGTCGAAGGAGGAGGACGTTCGGCGTATGGTGGCCGAAGCGGACGAGAAGCTCGGCGGTATCGACATCATCGTCAACAACGCCGGCCTCGGCCTCAGCGCGCCGGTCAAGGACATCAAGCCTGAGGACCTGCGCTACGTCTTCGAGGTCAACGTGGTTGCCCCCACCCTGGCCAACTCGCTCGTCCTGCCGGGGATGCTGCGGCGCAAGCGCGGGCACGTGGTCAACGTCGGGTCGGTGGCATCCCACA
>JBARRR010000098.1:0-12018 GCA_049644325.1 Candidatus Dormiibacterota bacterium | reverse complement strand
ACATGGCTCGCAGCCAGATTCGCCAGACGGGAGAGGCTGGCAGCGGCATGGCCACCGTCGGGATCTGGCTCGGCTACATCCATTTCGCCGTCCTGGTGCTGGCAATCGTGGCAGTGATACTGATCGTCGTCCTGGGACTTGGCGCGACGATGTTCTACAGCACGCAGCACCCCTGACCGAACGCCCCCCGAGCGCCTGGACCAACCGGCATCCCGCCAAGGGCGGCGCCACTAAGGCCCTAGGCGAGTTGCTTGCTGAGCTCTTCGGCCTCGTCGACCAGCCGAGAGATGTTGTCCAGGCCACCGTGCCAGAAACCGGGGTCGGCCAGGTCCACGTCAAGCTTCTTGGTGAGCGCCTCGGGTGAGTCCGAGCCGCCCGCAGCCAGCAGCTCGAAGTACTTGGGCGTGAAGTCCGGTCCCTCCTCCAGCGAGCGCTGGTAGATGGCCTGGGCCAGGAGGTTGCCGAAGGCGTAGGCGTAGACGTAGCCGGGGACGGCCACGAAGTGGTGGACGTAGCTCCACCAAATGCCGTAGTTGTCAGTCACCTCCACCGACGGCCCCAGCATCGCGCGCTGCGTGCGCAGCCAGGCGCCGTTGATGTCTTCATCGGACAGCTCCCCCTGCTCCCGCCGCATGGTGTGGAGGGCGTCCTCGAAGCGGTTCATAGCGATCTGCCGGAATATCGTGGCGGTGGCGTCGTCGATCCGGCCGATCATCAGGCCGAGGCGTCGCTGTGGGTCCCGCTCGGCCTCCAGCAGGCGCGAGAAGGTGACCGTCTCGCCGAAGATCGAGGCCGTCTCGGCGGTGGTCAGCGGCGTGTCGAAGTTGACGTAGGTCTGCTTGCGGCTCAGCGACATATGGATCCCGTGGCCCAGCTCGTGCGCCAGGATCAGCACGTCCCGTCGTTTGCCCGTGTAGTTGACGAAAACGTAGGGGTGATGGGCGGGGATGGTCTGGTGGGCGAAGGCGCCGCCTCGCTTGTTGGGGCCGAGGGCGGCATCGATCCAGCGCTTGTCGAAGAACTCGGCGGCAGTGTCGCGCATCAGCGGCGAGAAGGAGCCGTAGGCGTCGAGCACGGTTTCACGGGCCTCGTCCCAGCTGACATCCGGCTCCGGCGCCCCGTAACGGGCGTACCGGTCCCAGTCATAGAACGTGTCCAACCCCAGCAGCCGTTTCTTCAGTGCGTAGTAGCGCTGGGGGATGTCGTACCGCGAGGTCACCGCCTCGACCAGGGCGTTGACCGACTCGTCGCTGGCCTCGTTGGCGAGGTTGCGATCGGCAACCCAGCTGGGATAGCTGCGCAGCCGATCGTCGATCGACTTGTCGGCCAGCACGGTGTTGAAGATGTATCGCCGGGTGCGGAGGTCGACGCGGAGGGCATCGGTGACGGCCTGGGCCACCTCCCTCCGCTCCTCAGGGTCGCTCGAGTGGAGGCGGGCCAGGGCCTCGTCCAGCGACTGCTCGCCGGCGGCGCTATTGACCTTGATGGCGGTGGTCGCCTCCTCGAAGAGCCGGTCCCAGGCGCTTCGGGCGGTCACCGACTTCTCGACCATCACCCGCTCCTCGGGCTCGCTGAGGACATGGGGCCGGTAGCGGCGGGCTGACTCCAGGTAGTGCTTGTAGTTGGCCAGGGCGGGGTCGGCGAGGACCTGGGCGGCCTGCTCATCGGGTACGGCGATCCATTCCAGGCTGAAGAAGAGCAGGTGGGTGCCGGTCTGGGTGGCCGACTCCTGGACCTTTTGCAGCAGGGCGCCGCGCGGCGGATCGGCGACGTCGGTGCTGAAGTTGAGGAAGGCATAGGACGCCGCCCGGCCCAGGATCTCGTGGATCTCCTCCAACCGCTTCAGCGCGCCGGCCACGCCGGCGGCGTCGAGGGCGGCGACCACGCCGTGGTACTCCTCCTCGAAGGCCCGAGACATGTCCTCGGCCCGCATCAGGTCCGACTCGACCCCCACCACCGGGTCACCCGGGTAGAGGTCAGCGAGGTTCCAGTGGATCTCCTCGGCGCCCGTCTGCGCCTGCTTCGCTACAGCCACCCGCGGATTGTAGTCGGGCGCACGCGGCAGGATTCGTGGTCGCCAATCGTTGACATAGACATCAAGGCGCTGGCAAAGAACAGGAGTTCGGGGTATGTTTGTTACGAATCAGCCACGGGATCGGACCATTGAGGGGGGGTCTTAACGTGACTTGGGAGATGCAGGCCCTGTACAGGGCCGGGTTGGCAGCGGGTTTGAGCCTCGCCGCAACGCTCGGCATGTCCGTGGCTTCGGCTGCCCCGGTCGCGGCCGCCACCGTCCACCACGTGACCATGACCGGCTTCCCCAACCCCGCCTTCTGTGTCGAGGGTAACTGCGGCAACCACACCGTCACCATCGCCCCCGGCGACACGGTGGTCTGGACCTACTCCGACAGCCTCTGCGACCTGAGCGCGGTCTGCCCCGGTCACACCGCCAGCTCGACCTCCGGCCCGGCCAGTTTCGGCTCGCCGAAACTGTATGGTCCACGGCTGCTGAGCCCGAGCGGCCCAACCAGCTACTCCGTGAGCTTCGGCGCCTCCGGCACCTACAACTACACATGCGCCTACCACGGCACCGTCCCCAGCGGCGGGGTGCTGCACATGGACGGCGCGGTGGTGGTTACGAGCTCACCCTCGCAGGGACCCCTCAACAACGGCAACCCGGTGGTTGTTGCCAACCCGGGCTCTGGGGTTTCCGGTTCCGGGACCGGCTCCTCCAGCAACCTGCCGATCGGAACCAGCAACTCGGTGTCGTCCGATGAGCTGCCCAACACCTTCGTGCCCGGCCTGCCGGTCGCGGGCCGCGCGCTCGGGGCGCCGGCCACGTTCACCCTCGCCGCGCTCGCCCTCCTGGGCACCCTGCCAGCGGTCCTGGTGCTCACCGCCCGCCTGGCCGCGCGGCGCAGCTGACCGAAACCAACCCCGAGGAGGTCACCAACCACCTCCTGGAGCGCGCCCAGTGGAGCGCCTCCCGATCCAGCGGCCCCGGCGGCCAGCGCCGTGACAAGGTTTCAACTCGGGCTGAGCTGGTCATCGACGGGGACGCTCTCGACGGCCTGCCCGAGGATGTCGCCGACCGCATCCAGCGGCACCTGGGACTGGACCGAGGTCCTCTCCGGATCACCGCCCAGGAGGAGCGGGCGCTATCCCAGAACCGCGCGCTCTGCGCCGAGCGGCTCGAGGCCATGGTGGCCGAGGCCCTGGCGCCGCCGCCACCCAAGCGCCGGGCGACCAGGCCGGGTCCCGCGGCGCGGGCCCGCCGGGTGGCGGTCAAGCGCCAACGGAGCGAGGTCAAGCGACTCCGCAAGCCGCCCGGCGACAGCGCCTGAACCTATCGCAGGACCGGAACCACGTCCGCCAACGATTTTGCTAGCGTCTTGAACATGGCTCCCCGGGTGTACAGCGTCGAAGAAGCCAACGCCGCCCTACCCGAGGTCCGGCGCCTGGTGGAGCGCGTCGTCGACGTCATGCCCGAGCTGCCCGAGATGCACGAGAACGTTCGCATCAAAGAGCTGCGGTTCCGCCGGGATGGGGCCGGTGAAGCGGAGCAAGAGGAGCTCGCGCAGGCGGTGGCGGCCCTCCGTGCCGCCGAGATGGCGGTGGCGGTCGCGGTCCGTGAGCTGGAGTCTCTCGACGTCACCCTCAAGGACTCCACCACCGGCCTGGTCGACTTTCTCGGCGAGCGGGATGGCGAGATGGTCGAGCTCTGCTGGCGCCTGGGCGAAGAGAGCGTCGCCAACTGGCACCGCATCGGCGAGGGCTACCCGGGGCGCAAGCCGCTCTAGATCGGTTCCCGATCGACCGCGGCCACGGTCGGTGGCACCAACGGCGCCACGTCGGCGTGGTACCGCCACAGAGATGGGAAGGCCCGCGCCAGGACCCCGCACAGCGCCAGGCAGACGACGCTGCCGGCAACGATCGAGAATTGTGGCGAGACCAGCTGGCCCAGGGTGCCGGCGCGGACGTCGCCTAGGAACGGCCCGCCCACCACAACCATGGAGTTGGCTGCAGAGGCCCGGCCGCGAAGCCGGTCCGGCGTGGTGGTCTGAAGGATGGTGTTGCGGGCGACGGCGCTGATGATGTCGCAGGCGCCGGCGATGGCCAGCAACAACAGCGCCAGCCAGAAGGCAAACGTGGCCAGGCCGACCAGGCCGATCGCCAGCGCCCAGCCGGCGGCAGCGATCACAACCGCCCGACCCTGGTGGCGGACGCGGGCGACAAACCCGGAGAGAAGCGAGCCCAATACGGCCCCCACACCGGGCGCGGCGTAGAGCAGGCCAAGGCCCTGCGGCCCCACGTGGTAGGTGGCCGCCGCCAGCGCCGGGAAGAGGGCGCGGGGCATGCCGAAGATCATGGCGTTGAGGTCGATGGCGAACCCGCCCATGATCGCCCCCTGGCGGCGGACGTAGCGGAAGCCTTCGATCATCGACCGCAGCGGCGACTCGTCGTGTTTCTCGGCCGGCGGTTGGGGCGAAATCGCCAGCGCGGCCAGGATGGTGGCGGCAAAGGTGAGGACGTCGATGGCGAATGCGGCCGGCAGCCCCAGCGCGGCGATGACCACGCCACCGATGGCCGGTCCCACCACGATGCTGGCCTGGAACTGAGTGAAGCCGAGGGCCACCGCGGCGGTCAGGTGCTCGCGGCGGACAAGGTTGGGGACAATCGATGCCTGGGTGGGCAGGTCGACCGCCGCCGCCGCCGAGATCGCGGCCGCGACCACGTACAACAGCCAGGCCGACATGAAGCCGAACCACGCGGCTGCCAGGAGCACCGCCGAGCCGGTGGCCAGCAGCAGCTGGGTGACGATCAGAAGGCGGCGACGATCGACCGCGTCAACGACGGTACCGCCCACCAGCGACATCGCGACGTAGGGCACGAACTGGGCCACGCCGACGAGCCCGACCGCCACCGAGGAATGGGTCAGCTCGAACATCGAAAACGCCACCGCCACCACGGTGATCTGGCGGCCGACCAGCGACACCAGCTCGCCGGACCAGAGCAGCCGGAAGTCGTACGACTGTCGAAGCGGCGCGATGTCCACCGCCAGGTGGCGGACAGCCCGACCGGCGCGCTTCAGCACGCTCGGCTCAGGCGCGAATCCAGGCTGCCCCCGGCGGCAGGCTGGCGCCCGGCTGACCTCGGAAAATCGCAGCCAGGAGGCGCAGCCCGTCGATGATCCGCGGCCCCGGGCGGTTGAAGAACGCCGACCCATCCACCGCGGCAACCCGACCGCTGCGTGCGCAGGGAAGATCCCGGAAGCCCCGCCGCTGGGTGATGTCGGGCGCAAGCTCGAGCGTCCGCGCCAGGTCAAAGCCGCAGGGCATCAGCACCATCACGTCAGGCGCCGCAGCGACGATCTCCTCCCAGTCGACGTAGTGGGAGGGCGCGCCGCGCCGGCCGAGGGGATCCTCACCCCCGGCAAGCTCCACCATCTCCGGCACCCAGTGGCCGCCGACCATGATGGGGTCCGTCCACTCGATGCAGGCCACGCGCGACGCGGGCGCAGGCCGCGGCTGGGCCGCCACGGCGGCGATCGCCGAGCGCATCTCGGCGGCGACCCGGCCGGCTGCGGGCTCGCGGCCCAGGGCCCCGCCCACCACCTCCACCGTGGCACAGATGTCTCCCAGTGACGAAGGCTCCAGGGAGAGCACCTCGGCAATGCCGGGCAGCCGCCGCACCGCGTGGACCACCTCGCCGTATGAGACCGCGCAGACGTCGCACAGCTCCTGGGTCAGGACCAGGTCTGGCGCCAGCGTGGCCAGCAGGGCCTCGTCGAGCTTGTAGATGCTGGAGCCGGCGTGGACCGCGCCCTTGATGTGGCGGTCGACGGCGGCACAGGTCTTGCCGTCGTGGTCGATGGCGCTGGCCGTGAGCACCGGCAGCTGCTGCGCGCCCTCCGGGAAGTCGCATTCGTGGGTCACCCCCACGACGTCGTCCCCGGCACCGACGGCGAAGAGGATCTCGGTGGCGCTGGGCAGCAACGACGCGACGCGCATCATCAGATTCTGCCCAACCCGTCAGGGCCGCGGACCGCCACCACGGGATCGGCCCATAATCGGCGAAGGGGCGTGGTCAACCCCGACCGGGTGGAAAGGACCATGAGGTGTGGAATGGCTCGTACCGCTGGGAAGAACGGCTCGGGACGCACCGGGTACCTGACGACATCGGCCCGAGGACTGCGCATGGACAGCGTGCCCATGCGACTTTTCCAGAAGGCGAAAAAGCTGGGGATATGGGACCCGGCGGACCTTGACTTCAGACAGGACAAGAAGGACTGGGACGCCCGCACCGACATCGAGAAGGACTTCCTGCTGCGGCTGCTGGCGCAATTCCAGGGCGGTGAGGAGGCGGTGACCGTCGACCTGCTGCCCCTCATCCATGCCGTGGCCCACGACGGCCATATCGAGGAGGAGATGTTCCTGACCTCGTTTCTCTGGGAGGAGGCCAAGCACGTCGAGATGTTCCGGCGCTTCCTCAACGAGGTCTGCGAGGTCGACTACGACCTCCACCACTACACCGACCCCAGCTGGCGGAAGATCTTCTACGAGGAGCTGCCCGCGGCGATGGGACGCCTCCTCACCGACCAATCACTGGAGGCCCAGGCGATCGCTTCGACTACCTACAACATGGTCATCGAGGGCATGCTCGCCGAGACCGGTTACCACGGCTTCCGCCGGGGCCTCAAGCAGAACGGCCTGATGCCCGGTATCTGCGCCGGGATCGAGCTCACGGCCCGCGACGAGTCGCGGCATATTCGCTACGGGGTCTATCTGTTGGAGCGGCTGATCAGCGAGGACCCGAGGATGTGGGACGTCATCAACACCCGGATGAACGAGCTGTTTCCCATCGCCCTCGCCCTGGTGTCCGAGTTCTGGGAGAACTACGAGGAGGGTGCGCATCCCTTCGACCTGACCATGGACGAGTTCGTCGATTTCAGCGCCCGCAAGTTCGACGGCCGCATGAAGGTCCTCGAGCGCGACCGCGGCAAGGCCATGGCGGAGATCGAGAAGGCCGTCGTCAAGGATCTGGAAGCCGACGAGCGGGAGCTGGAGGAGGCCTTCGCCTAGTTGTAGCTAGGCAACCACCGCGGTGCCGGCGTCCGTGGCGCGGCTGCGCACGTCGGCGATCGCCTCGAGCAGCACCGGCACGTAGCGCTCGGGGTGCATGCCGACGACGGTGTGGTCGCCCTCGACCTGGAATAGCCGAGCCCCGGGTATGTCTCGGGCCAGCTGTTCTTGGAACCATGGTGGGACCAGCTGGTCACGCCGCGGCTTGATGACGGCGGCAGGCGCCGTGATCTCGGCGACCCAGGGGCGGCTGTCGAAGCGGGCCATCTCGCGGCCGGCCTCGGCGATCGCTTTGGGATCGTTGCGTTCCAACTCGCCGATGATCCAGTCCAGGATCTCGTCGCTGGTGTCGGTGCGACCGTTGCGGCGCAGGATGCTGTGCCAGACGCGGCGCTGCGAGTGCGTCAGCATGAACTCCAGGAGCCGGATCGCCCGCCAGCCCATGCGCATCCGCCGGTCCTCGCGCCACTGGTCGGTGGTCGCGGAGAGGACCAGGCCCGCGGTCAGCTCCGGATACCTGTGCGCAAAGATCTGGGCGATCGCCCCGCCCATGGAGTAGCCCACGATCGTGGCCTGCTCCACTCCGATGGTCTGCAGCAGGCCGGCGCAGTCGTCGGCGCAGTCGGCCAGCCGGAAGGGCCTGCGGCTGCGAATGCCGCGACCGTGCCCGCGGTGATCGACGGATACCACCCGGTAGCCGGCGTCCATCAGGGGACCAAAGCATGTCAGCCAGTTGAGGTCGCCGCCGAACATCCAGCCATGAAGAAGCAGCACGGTGCCGTTCCTGTCGGACTCCGGCCCGCTGTCCCGGATGAACATCTCTCCCCGGTCTGGAACCAGTACCACCCTGCCCGGCGGGGCCAGGGTCAGCAGCTGGGACATCGCCGACATCTTACAACGCAATGCGTCATCAAATGTTGTAACCGTCTGCCACCAATCCGCTATTCCAATCCATACGTAATCTCGGCGTGTAGGCTAAAGCCCAACCCTTGGCAGACTTGCTTCCAACAATCAATTCACCGCTGGACCTGCGACGTCTCAGCGGCGCACAGCTGGAGCAGCTGGCGGAAGAGATCCGCGCCTTCCTGGTCGACCACGTGGCCACCACCGGGGGGCACCTCTCTCCCAACCTTGGCGTGGTCGAGCTGACGCTGGCGCTGCACCGCGTTTTCGAAAGTCCACGCGACACCATCGTTTGGGACACCGGCCACCAGTCGTACGTCCATAAGATCGTCACCGGCCGGCGCGACGCGTTCCCTGGCCTACGCCAGGCGGGCGGCTTGAGCGGGTACCCGTCGCGCTCGGAGAGCGAGCACGACGTCATCGAGAACAGCCACGCCTCGACCTCGCTCAGCTACGCGCTGGGCATCGCCGAGGCCCGCATGCGCAAGGGCCAGGAGGGACGCGTGGTGGCGGTCATCGGTGATGGCGCGCTGACCGGCGGGATGGCGTACGAGGCGCTCAACAACATCGCCCACCTCCAGCCGCCCAACCTGCTGGTGGTGATCAACGACAACGGGCGCTCCTACGCACCCACCGTCGGCGGCCTCGCCAGCCACCTCAGCTCGCTGGCGGTGAGCCCTGGGTACGAGCGCTTCAAGGAACGCCTCAGCCGGCGCCTGCGCGAGATCCCGATGGTCGGTGAGCAGGCCGACCAGGCCGCCTTCCGCCTCAAGGAGGGCGTCAAGCAGCTGGTCCAGCCCAGCACCATCTTTGACAGCCTGGGCCTCAAGTACGCGGGGCCGGTCGACGGCCATGACATCGCCGCCCTCGAGGACGTCTTCACCCGCAGCCGCCTGATCCGCTTCCCGACGATCGTCCACGTGGTCACCGACAAGGGCCGTGGCTACGGTCCCGCGATCGATGACCAGGTCGAGAAGCTGCACGCGGTGCCGGTGTCCAACCCCGAGACCGGGCTGCCGCTGAAGCAGGAGCTGACCTGGACCAACGTCTTCAGCGAGGCGCTGCTGTCGGCGGCGGCGCGCTACCCGGAGGTGGTGGCGATCACCGCAGCGATGCCCTCCCCCACCGGGCTGCTCGACTTCGCCATCGAATTCCCAGAGCGCTTCTTCGACGTCGGCATCGCCGAGCAGCACGCCGTCACCTTCGCCGCCGGCCTGGCGCTGGGCGGCCTGCACCCCGTGGTGGCGATCTACTCGACCTTCCTACAGCGGGCCTTCGACCAGAGCCTGCTCGACGTCTGCATGCACAACCTACCGGTGACGTTCATCCTCGACCGTGCGGGCGTCACCGGGCCCGATGGCTCTTCGCACCACGGCGTCTTCGACATGACCTATCTGCGAGCGATGCCCAACATGGTGGTCGCCGCGCCGGCCGACGCCACCGAGCTGTGCGCCCTGCTGGAGACGGCGATCGCGCTCGACGGACCGATGGCGATTCGCTTCCCTAAGGGCAGCGCCGCTTCCAAGCCAGACCTGCCGGTGGAGGCGCTCCCGGTGGGACGCTGGGAGGAGCTGCGCAAGGGTAAGGACATCGCCATCCTGGCGATCGGCAAGATGGTCGCGGCGGCGCAGGAGGCGGCTGAGATCCTCGCCGCCGACGGCATCGAGGCGGGCGTCATCAACGCCCGCTGGCTCAAGCCCATGGACTCGCGCCTGCAGACCGACTGGGCGGTGCGCTACCCGCTGCTGCTGACGGCCGAAGACAACGTCGTCTCGGGCGGTTTTGGCGCCGCCGTACTGGAGGCGCTGGCGCCCACCGGGCTGGCCGGCAAAGTGCGGCTGGCGGCGCTGCCCGACCGCTTCCTTGGCCATGGCAAGCCCCAGGACATCCTGGCCGAGCACGGCCTCGACGCGGCCGGCCTGGCCGGCGCCGCACGCGACGCCATCAGGGCGCAGGCAGAGAAGCCGGCTAAGTAGCGACCTCCCGACGCTCGGCGCCTGTGGTTGCGCCGAGCACCGAGACCACGGCCACCGGTTGGGCGAAGCCTTTGATCTCCATCGGCGCCAGCTCCTCCGCTTGAAAATGCTTTGCGATCCGCGAGAACGTCCTCTGGTCCATGAGCACCTGGCCGCTGTCGGCGCGACCGCACAGTCGTGAGGCCAGGTTGGCGACGGTGCCCACAGGCCCGTACTCCTGGCGGCCTTCGAACCCGATGACCCCAAGTGTCGCGTAGCCCATCGAGATGCCGATGCCGTAACCGAGGTCGTAGCCCCGGCCGCGCCACTCATCGGTCATGTCGTCAAGCCGAGAGCGCAGCTCCAGGGCGGTCTCCGCCGCGTGCCCGGCCGGGTCATCGATGGGAAGGGGGTCGTTGAAGTACGCCATGATCCCGTCGCCCTGGATCTGGCCGACGGTCGCCTGATGTCGACTCAGCACATCGCCGGACACTTTCAGGTAATCACCGAGGACTGCCATGACCTCTTCAGGTTCGACTTCGGATGTAAAGCGGCTGAAGTTGCGCAAGTCGATGAAGACCACTGCGATCTCCCTGCGGTGAGGGTCGAGCAGGTCCTCGTTCTCGTGGTCCACAACGGCCCTCGCCACCGCTGGCGACAAGAAGCTGCTCAGCCGGGTGAGGCGTTCTTCCTGCCGGCCTCGCTCGAGCGCGACCCTGAGACGTTGAGCTGTCTCCGCCGACAACCCGACGACGATTTGGACCGCGAGTATCAGGAACATCAGCCAGATCCAGCGGAAGGCGCCGGGGACGTCCGTTGGTTGGTACAGGACTACCGCGCCATAGCAGACCGCCACCACCGCGAGGAGAATGGCGACCATCCAACGCTCGAAGATCAAGACCGCCGCCGAAGTCCAGCCAACGTAGGCGGCAGCGCCGTAAGGGCTGTATGAAGGCCCAAGGAAATACACCACCAGCGCCAGCAGCACGTAGGTGATCGCTACCGCGGCCGCCTCAACCCACGGCCGGCCAACGAGGAATCGGGCGAACACGATGCCCGCGATGAGCACAACCGCTCCGATCGCGGCAACCACGCGCACCGCCACCAGGTTTTCGCCTGGCAGCTGCGGGATAAGGAGGACAGCTGCGACCCCGAACAGCGCCAATCCCCACGTGACGCGCTGGAGTCGCGCGGTCGTGGCGGAGTCGTAGGCGCTGCTGAGTAGTGCCGACCTGGGCGAGTCTGCGGCGGTCGGCCAGATATCCCGCATTGGACCGCTCGTCGACCTGGCCGATCCCTTCTCTTCCACGCCTTTGCCTACCGCGGCCCAGCTTAGCTCAGACCCAGTAGCCCGTCTCCTCCTTCGTATGCGAGCGCACGGCGTCGAGGAAGGGGCCGATCCACTGGGCGGCCTTGAAATCGAGCCGCATCATGGGGCTGTCCTCCATCGCCTCGACCTCGTCCTCGCTCATACCGGCCAGCGCCACCGCCTTCCAGCCGTCGGGGTCGCGCCAGATCTGGTCGAGCTCGTCGAGGGCGGCGTCGGCGGCGGCCGGGGCCGAGTTGTCGCGGGCGGGCAGACCGTATCTCGACGCCCAGGTGCGGGCGTCGCCAGCGGCGGTCACCCTCACCTCCCAGACTGCGCTCGCCGGGTTGGGGCCGGCGGCCTTGATGCCCTTGGGCGTTGCCTCGATCTGCAGGTCGCCCAGAACAAAGGTCTGCGGCGGCGCGCTGACGGCGCCGGCGGGTTCGTCGGTCCACCCCGCCTCCGACCGCGACCGCCCCTTGAACGTGCGCAGGAACCAGGCGCGTGCCCGGGTGGGGAGCGAGGGACGGCTCATGGCTGGCCGGCCGTCAGCCGGCGCGCCCGCTTTGCTGCCGGCGGCGCCGGGCGCGCAGCGCCAGCCTGCCCAACACCGCAACTGGCTGGCCCGGGCCTCCCCAACTGTTTGGCGCTGCGCTGCTTGTTGGCGGTGCGCTGCTGGGCGGGCCATCACTGCGCGCCCGACGCCGCCGGCAGCAAAGCGGGCGCGCCGGCTGACGGCCGGCCAGCCATGAGCGGTCCCTCGCTCCCCACC
>JBARRR010000097.1:0-50204 GCA_049644325.1 Candidatus Dormiibacterota bacterium | reverse complement strand
GCCCTGGCCGGCGATGTCGGGGGCGCTGCCGTGGATCGGCTCGTAAAGCCCCGGCCGGCCGGGCTCACCCAGGCTGGCGGAGGGCAGCATCCCCAGGGAGCCGCTCAGCATCGCCGCCTCGTCGGTGAGGATGTCGCCGAACATGTTCTCGGTCACGATCACGTCGAAGTCCCGCGGGGCGCGGATCAGGCGCATCGCGCACGCGTCCACCAACTGATGCTCGAGTGTGACGTCGGGGAACTCCGGCGCGACCTCGTTGACCACGTCGCGCCACAGTTGCGAGCTGACCAGGACGTTGGCCTTGTCGACGGACGTGACCTTCGATCGCCTCTCCCGAGCGAGGTCGAAAGCGCGTCGGGCGACGCGGGCGATCTCGGCGCGCGAGTACACCAATGTGTCGACCGCGCGCTCTTCCTCGCCGCTGCCATCACGGCCGCGCGGCTGGCCAAAGTAGATCCCGCCGGTCAGCTCGCGAACCACCAGCAGGTCGACACCATCGACCACGTCGGGCTTGAGCGTCGAGCGCGACGCCAGCGCAGGGTGCACCTTGACCGGGCGCAGGTTGGCGAACAGGCCCAGCTCCTTACGCAGGCGCAGCAACCCGGACTCGCAGCGCATCTCGCCGGTCAGGTGGTCCCAGGTCGGCCCGCCCACAGCCCCCAACAGAACGGCGTCGGCGGCACGGCATTCGGCCAGGGTGTCGTCCGACAGCGGCGTGCCCTCCGTATCGATGGCCGCCCCGCCGATCAGGCGTTGGACCTCGCTCAAAGCCGCACCGGATAGGAGACACGCCCGCTCCAGCACCGCCACAGCCTGGGCGGTGACCTCCGGGCCGATTCCGTCGCCGGCCAGGATCACGACCCGCCGCCTGTCGGCTTCGACGAACGCGCTCGACTCGTCGTACTGGTCGATGTCCATCATGGGCCGGCTTCGCCGGTCATCGTCAATGGCTGCGGGCCGCGGCGTAGGTCCGGCATCCAGTCAGGACGCGTTGCCTCGAAAGCGGTGATCTCGTCCTGGTGCTCCAGTGTCAGGCCGATGTCGTCGAGGCCCTCGAGCAGGCAACGCTTGAGGAAGCCGTCGATCTCGAAGCTGAACCTGAGCTCGCCCAGCGTCACCGTCTGCGACTCCAGGTCCACGGTCGCCTCGACGCCAGGCTCCTCCTCGGCCCGCGCCGCCAGCAGCATCACCGCGTCCTCGGGAAGCTGGACCGTGAGCAGGCCCTCCTTGCCGGCATTGCTGCGGAAGATGTCCGCGAACGACGGCGCGATGACGGCGCGGAAGCCGAATTGAGCCATAGCCCACACTGCATGCTCCCGGCTGGAGCCGCTGGCGAAGTTGCGGCCGGCGACAAGGATGCGGCCGTGGCGAAATGGCTCGCGGTTGAGGATGAAGTCGGGCTTCTCCGAGCCGTCGGCCTCGTATCTCCAATCGTTGAACAGGAACGGCCCGTAGCCCGTCCGCTCGATGCGCTTGAGGAACTGCTTGGGGATGATCTGGTCGGTGTCGACGTTATGGCGCACCAGCGGCACCACGATTCCGGTCTCCTTGCGGAACGGGTTCATCGGCCGGCCCCCACCGGAACTCCCAGCTCCCTCACGTCAACGAAGTGGCCCTCGATGGCTGCGGCCGCGGCCATCGCCGGGCTGACCAGGTGGGTCCGCCCACCCCTTCCCTGCCGGCCCTCGAAGTTGCGGTTGCTGGTTGACGCGCATCGCTCTCCCGGCAACAGGATGTCGGGGTTCATGCCCAGGCACATCGAGCAGCCGGCGTCGCGCCATTCGAGCCCGGCGTCTTTGAAGACGAGGTCGAGACCCTCCGCTTCGGCCTGGGCCTTCACCTGCATCGAGCCGGGCACCACCATGGCCTGCACCGACGGCGCCACCTTGTGGCCCGCGACGACGCCCGCGGCGATGCGCAGGTCAGAGATGCGCGAGTTGGTGCAGGAGCCGATGAAGACGCGGTCGATCCGGATGTCCTCGATCCGGGTGCCGGCCTGGAGGTCCATATAGGCCAGCGCCTGCCGCGCCGAGTCGCCCTGCGCCGGGTCGGCGAAGCTGTCGGGGTCGGGCACCGACTCGCCCACGGTCACCGACTGCGCCGGGTTGGTGCCCCAGGTGACGTACGGCTCCAGCTCGCCGGCGTCGATGACAAGCGTCTTGTCGTACGTCGCGCCCTCGTCGGTGGGCAGCGTCCGCCAGTAGGCGACGGCCTCGTCCCAGGCGGCGCCACGAGGTGCGTATGTCCGCCCGGCGATGTACTCGTAGGTGGTCTCGTCCGGGGCCACCATGCCGGCGCGGGCGCCGCCCTCGATCGACATGTTGCAAACGCTCATGCGCTCTTCCATCGACATCGCTCGGAAGGTCGAGCCGGTGTACTCCATGACGTGGCCGGTGCCGCCATCAACACCGAGGCGATTGAGGATTCCCAGGGCGACGTCCTTGGCTGCCACCCCAAGCGGCAGCTCGCCGTCAACGCGAACCTCCATGGTGCGCGGCTTGTTGATGCGAAGGCACTGGGTTGCCAGGACGTGTTCGACCTCGGACGTCCCGATCCCCAGCGCGAAGGCGCCAAAGGCCCCGTGGGTCGACGTGTGGCTGTCGCCGCACGCTACCACCAGCCCGGGCAGGCTCAGACCCAGCTCGGGGCCGATGATGTGGACGATCCCCTGGAACCCGTGGCCAAGGCCAAAGCAGACGATGCCCGCCTCCTCGCAGTTGGCGTTGAGCGTTTCCACCTGCTTGCGCGAGACCTCGTCGGCGATGCCCTTGTCGCGATCGATTGTCGGCACGTTGTGGTCGTGGGTGGCAACTGCCTGCTGGGGCGCCCGGACCTTGCGGCCGGCGAGGCGCAGGCCCTCGAAGGCCTGGGGCGACGTCACCTCGTGGACCAGGTGCATGTCGACATAGACGATCGACGGCTCGCCCTTCGCGGCATGAACCACGTGGGCGTCCCAGATCTTGTCGAACAGGGTGCGCGGCGCCATTTCTATCCAGTCACTCCGTGAACTTCGGGAACCTAAAGCGTATTGGAGACGGCTACGGAGTGCCGGCCGCGGCGGCTGGTTGGGCCGCGCTCGAGTCCTCGGGCTTAATTCGCGGCTCGTCGCCCAGCGCCACCAGCTTGTTGAGCGCGTTGATGTAGGCGCGGGCCGACGCCACCAGGATGTCGGTGTCGGCGCCATGGCCGCTGGCCAGGTGCGCGCCGCGACGGACACGGACGTTGACCTCGCCGACGGCGTCGATGCCGGCGGTCACCTCCTGGACGCGGTACTCCTTGAGCTCGTTGGGCAGCTTGACGATCTCGTTGATGGCGGCGTAGGTGGCGTCGACGGGGCCGTCGCCCATGGCCGCCGCCTCCTTGGTCTTGCCGTCCTCGAACTGGATCCGCACCGTCGCCGTGGGCTTTAGGTGGGTCCCGGAGCTGACCTGGAGATGCTCCAGCTTGAAGGTTTCGGTCGCCATCCGGGCCTCGTCGGCGACGATCGACTCGAGGTCGCGGTCGGTGACGTCCTTCTTCTTGTCGGCCAGCGACTTGAAGCGGTCGAAGGCGCGCTTGAACTCCTCGTCGGCCAGCGAGTACCCCATCTCCTCCAGTCGCACCTTGAATGCGTGCCGGCCGGAGAGCTTGCCCAGCACCAGGCTGTTCTCGGTGCCGACGTCCAGGGGATTGATGATCTCGAAGGTCTCCTGGTTCTTGAGCACGCCATCCTGGTGGATGCCGGAGGCATGGGCGAAGGCGTTGGCGCCCACCACCGCCTTGTTGGGCTGCACCATCATCCCCGTGAGCTGACTTACAAGGCGGCTGGTGCGATAGATCTGGCTGTGGTCGATGCGGGTCCAGACGCCGTATTGGTCGGGCCGCAGGCGCACCGCGGTGGCGATCTCCTCGACCGAGGCGTTGCCGGCGCGCTCACCGATGCCGTTAATGCAGCCCTCGACCTGGCGCGCCCCGGAGCGGACCGCCGAAAGGGAGTTGGCCACCGCCATACCGAGGTCGTCGTGGCAGTGGACTGAGAGGACGACGTCCGAGAGGGCGGGCACCTTATGGTACAGGTAGGTCATAAGCGCCGACCACTCCTCGGGGGTGGCGTAGCCAACGGTGTCGGGGACGTTGATGGTGGTGGCGCCGGCCTCGATGGTCGCGGCGATGATGTCGACCAGGAACTCCTTCTCGGTGCGGCTGGCGTCCATCGGTGAGAACTCGACGTCCTCGACGTAACCCTTGGCCATCTGCACCGCAAGCACCGCCCGGTCAAGGATCTCCTGCGGGGTCTTGGCCCAGGAGACCATGTCGCGGTGCAGCGGCGAGGTGCCAACAAACGTGTGGATCCGTGGCCTCTTGGCCGCCGAGACCGCGTCGGCGGCGCGAACGATGTCCTCCTCGGGCCAGATTCGGGCCAGGCCCGCCACGATGGAGGTCTCGACCTGCTCCGCGACCGCGCTGACGGCGGCAAAATCGCCAGGCGAGGAGTTGGGGAAGCCCGCCTCGATGACGTCCACCTGGAGCCGTTCCAGCTGCGCCGCCACCTGCAGTTTCTGGTCGATGTTCATAGCCGCGCCTGGCGACTGCTCGCCGTCGCGGAGGGTGGTGTCGAAGATGATCAGCTGGTCTTCTGGGGCACCCTCCGCCGTGACACCGATCGGCGCGGCCTGCTCCAGCTCATCTGGACCTACGGCCGGCTTGCCGTTGTCGCTGCTGCTGTTTTCGTTCATGTCTTCACCTCGGCCTTTTCGACGTCCGGTGCCGTCTTGGCCCCCAGCCAGCTCATCTTCTCCCGCAGCTCCGCCCCCACCTCTTCGATCTGGTGGTGTTGGTCGGCCTGCTTGAACTCGATGAAGTTGGGCCGGCCGTTGGCGTTCTCGGCGATCCAGTTCTTGGCGAAGGTGCCGTCCTGGATCTCGCGCAGGACCTGGCGCATGGTCTCGCGAACCTGTTGATTGATGACCCGCGGGCCGCTGACGTAGTCGCCGAACTCGGCGGTGTCGGAGACCGAGTAGCGCATGTAATTGAGTCCGCCCTGGTACATCAGGTCGACGATCAGCTTGAGCTCATGCATCACCTCGAAGTAGGCCAGCTCGGGCTGATAGCCCGCCTCGACCAGGGTCTCGAAGCCGGTCTTGACCAGGCTGGAGACGCCGCCGCAAAGAACCGCCTGCTCGCCGAAGAGGTCGGTCTCGGTCTCCTCTTTGAAGGTCGTCTCGAGCACACCGGCGCGTGTCCCGCCGATCCCCCTGGCGTAGGCCAGGGTGCGCTCCCGGGCGGTGCCGGTGGCGTCCTGGTGCACGGTGAACAGGCAGGGCACGCCCTGTCCGGTCGTATATGTGCTGCGGACCAAGTGGCCCGGGCCCTTTGGCGCGACCATGCTGACGTCGATGCTGGCGGGGGGCTCGACCTGCTTGAAGTGGATGTTGAAGCCGTGGGCGAACATCAGCATCGCGCCGTCCTTGAGGTTGGGGGCAATGTCCGTCTCGTAGAGGTCGGCCTGGGCGGTGTCCGGCACCAGTACCATGACCACGTCGGCCTGCTTGACCGCCTCGGCGGGGGTCACCACCGTGAGACCGGCCTCCTGCGCTGCCGACCGGCTCTTGCTGGTCTTGGGCAGCCCCACAACGACGTCATAGCCGGAGTCCTTGAGGTTGAGGGAGTGGGCGTGACCCTGCGATCCGAACCCGAGGACCGCGATCCGCTGGCCCTGCAGCGCCGCCGGGTTGGCGTCGGCATCGTAGTACATCTTCGCGGTCATGCCTCTCCTCCTATCCCTATACGGTTCCGGTCAGGTCACCGGCGGTGCCGGTGGGCTTGAGCTTGCGCGACGGGACCAGGTTGCCGGCGTGCTCGCCGTAGTGGTCGTGGTCGACCAGCTTCAGCCGCGCCTGGTTGCCGCGCACCATCGCAACGGCGCCCGACCGCGCGATCTCCTTGATGCCGAAGGGCCCGACCAGGTCAATGAAGTTGTCGATCTTCTCCCCGCTGCCGGTGAGCTCGACAATGACGGTGTTGCTGGCGACGTCGACGATGCGGCCGTTGAAGATGCTGACGACGTCGAGCAGGTCGCGGCGCGCCCGGCTGGGGGCGTTGACCTTGACCAGCAGCATCTCGTGCGCCACCACCCGCTCGGTGGTGATGTCATCGATCTTGATCACGTCGACCAGCTTGTAGAGCTGCTTCATCGCCTGCTCGGCCTGGGCCTTGCCGACGTGGACTGTGATCGTCATCCGGCTGACGCTGGCGTCGTCGGTCTCACCCACCGACAGCGAGTCGATGTTGAAGCCGCGACGGCGGATCATCGACGCCACCCGTTGTAGGACCCCCGGCCGGTTCTCGACCAGGACGGAGAGCAGCCGAGCCTGGCTCATTTGCGGTAGTCCGAGCCCGACCGGTCGTCCCGATCCGGGTTCTGGGTGTCGGTATCCCTCGGGTTCATTACTTCGCCTCCACGAAGTCGAGTAGCCCCTTGCCCAGGGGCACGATCGGGTACACGTTGGCGTCGGGGTCGATGACGAACTCCATCAGCACCGGGCCCTTGTGCTTGAGCGCCTCGTCCAGCATCCCGGGTACGTCGGCCTGCTGGTCGGTACGCATCCCCTTGATGCCGAAGGCGTCGGCGAGCTTCATGAAGTCCGGTGCGCCACTGAGGTCGATCTGGGAGCGGATGCCGCCGTAGAAGTCGTCCTGGAACTGGCGCACCATGCCCAGCGAGCGGTTGTTGAGGATCAGGATCTTGATGTCGACGTTGTGCTCCGCCGCCGTCGCCAGCTCCTGCATGTTCATCACGAAGCCACCCTCACCCGTGACGC
Organism: Candidatus Dormiibacterota bacterium; assembly: GCA_049644325.1. Taxonomy (GTDB): domain Bacteria; phylum Chloroflexota; class Dormibacteria; order DASZGP01; family DASZGP01; genus DASZHA01. Next base: position 43,404 of record JBARRR010000097.1, on the reverse strand, counting down.
AGAAGACGGTGCGCTCGGGCTGCGAGAACTTGGCGCCGATGGCGGCGGGGAAGGCGAAGCCCATGCACCCGGTGCCGCCGGAGTTGAGGAAGAGGCCCGGCTTGTCGTAGTTGAACCACAGCGCGGCCCAGATCTGGTTCTGGCCGACGTCGGCTACCACGATGGCCTCCGAGTCGGTGCGCTCGTACATCGGGATCAGCACCTCCTGCGGCTGCAGAAGCCCGGTGTTGTTGAGGTAGCGGACCGGGTGCTCCTCCTTCCACTGCTCGATCTGGGTCAGCCACTCCTGCTCCCACTTCTGCTCGACCATTGGGATCAGGTCCTTTAGCACCGACTTGGCGTCGCCCACCACCGGCACCTGTGGCTTCAGGTTCTTGCCGATCTCGGCAGGGTCGATGTCGATGTGGACGATGTTCTCGACATTGGGGGCGAAGCTTTCGATCTTGGTGGTGACGCGGTCGTCGCAGCGCATCCCGATCATCATCAGGAGGTCGGCGCCGTTGACGGCCTTGTTGGTGTAGCCGGCGCCCATGAAGCCGACCATTTGCAGCGCCAGTGGGTCCTGCAGCGGGAACGCACCGGTGCCCAGCAGCGTCCAGCCCACCGGGATGTTGGCCTTATGGGAGAGCTCCATCAGCTCTTCCTCGGCACCCGAGATGAGGACACCGCGGCCGCACAGGATCACCGGCCGCTTGGAGTGCTTGATCAGCTCGGCGATCTTCTGCAGCTGCACCGGGTTGCCCCGGTACGTGGGGTTGTATGACCGCAGCCGGACCGGCGCCTCGGGGTAGACGAACTCCATGCTCGCCTGCTGGACGTCCTTGGGCAGGTCGATCAGGACCGGCCCGGGACGGCCGGTGCGGGCGATGTAGAAGGCCTCTTTGATGGTCCGGGCGAGGTCGTTGATGTCGGTGACCAGGTAACTGTGCTTGACCACGGACATCGTGGTCCCGATGACGTCGGACTCCTGGAAGGCGTCAGTGCCGACGGCGGTGGTGGGAACCTGCCCGGTGATGGCGACCACCGGGACCGAGTCGAGGAAGGCGGTGCAGAGACCGGTGACCATGTTCAATGCCCCTGGTCCGCTGGTGGCCCAGCACACTCCGACACTGCCGCGCTTGGCCCGGGCGTACCCGTCGGCGGCGTGGGCGGCGCCCTGCTCGTGGCGGACAAGGACGTGCTTCACCTTCTCGGCGTACTTGGGCAGGTGCTGGTAGAGGGGCAGGTTGGCGCCCCCGGGATAGCCGAAGATCGTGTCTACCCCTTCGCGCAGCAGGCACTCGATTGCGATCTCGGCGCCGGTGAGGGTCCTCGGCGTCGAGGTTTCGATCGGCTGTGTGCTGTGCGCCTCGGCCTCGCGCACGCCGGATTCGCCGGCGCCATTGGAGCCGGGGGTCGCGGCCGAGGCCTCGGGGTCGATCTCAGCGGTCATCTCATTCTCCTAGTGGGTTGGGAATACGACTCTGGCTCAGCCCGTCGGGCTAGCCGTAGATGTTCTGGATGTCCTCGTGGGTGTGCTCGTCGGCGAGGATCTCGTGGAGCCGCTCGTCGCTGGGCTCCTTCTGGTCACGGTCGACCTTGTCGAGGACACGGTTCACCACTCGCTCTTTGGGAGCGTGGCCCATGTCGAACATGCGCGCCTGGAGCCTCATCTTGGCCTTCTTCTTCTCGGACATCTGTGGCCTCCTGTGTAAAACCTTGTGACTTTTCGCCACTAGAGCCTCTGGATTTAACCCGGGGCTTTACCAAACAAAAAAGCCCCGCCCCAACTGTTGGGACGAGACTTCAACGAAATCCCGCGGTACCACCCGGATTGCCGGCTTGCGCCGACCACTCAAGAGCTAAAACTCTATCGGTCCGATATCGAGGACCAGTTCGGCCGCTGCTACTGACGACTGCGTCGCGTTCGGTCGGCTGCTCGGGGGCGAGTTCAGACTCCTTCTTGACTGCCGGCTTCCACCTGACCCGGCTCGCTGTAGCCCTTTGGGCGCCCTAGTACTCCCCGTCAAAGCTCTATTCAGTTGTCGTGCGATCTTATAGGACACCTATCAATGTGTCAACGAACCTGGGCGAGTTCGAACTACCCCGCCCACGGGCCTGTAACCCTCCGTTACTATCCGACTGTGGCGGTGAAGCGGAGGGGCGTGGCGGTCCTGGCCGAGACCGAGGTTCAGGAGGAACCCTTTCTCGGCAACCTGACCGCGCCAGAGGTTGAGACGCTTAAGGCCCTGGGGCGGCGCCAGCGCTACCCCAAGGGGGCGACCCTGTTCGTCGAGGGGGATCGTGCCGACCGCGTCATCGTGATCACCGATGGCCGGGTCAAGATCTCGATCCTGACGCCTGACGGCAAGGAGGTCGTGCTGGCGGTCCGCGGCGGCGGTGACCTGGTCGGCGACCAGGGCTTCCTCGACGGCGCCCCACGGTCGGCCACGGCCACCGCGATGGACCCCGTCGACGCCCTGCTGATCCCCGCCGGCGAGTTCACGCTCTTCTTGGAGCAGCACGCCCGGGTTGCCCTCCTCTTGCTCAAGATGCTCAGCCGCCGCCTTCGCGACGCGGACGCCAAGCGCGCCGAGTTCGCCGCCTACGACACCGTGGGCCGCGTCGCCAGCCGCCTGGTGGAGATGGCCGGAAGGTTCGGTGAAAACGAGGCCGCCGGCATTAGGATCAACCTCCCCTTGACCCAGGAGGAGCTGGCCGGCTGGACCGGCTCATCCCGCGAGGCGGTCAGCAAGGCGCTGGGCATGCTGCGGTCGCTGGGTTGGATAGAGACCCACCGCCGGGGCATCACCATCATCGACATCGACGGCCTCCGTAACCGCGCCACCTGAGCTAGCCGCCGCCCCCGAGCGGTGGATGTATGCGTAAAAGTGCACACTCGGGCTGTTCTTTAGGGAACTGAACTCGCCCCAGCTCGCGGCCATAGTGGTGGTCGAAGCCCTGCAGCCACCGGATCGCCAGCTCCGGCCTTAGAGGAAGGGGTGCGGCGGACCGTCCCGCCACGAGCTGCGGGGCTTCTTCAACATACAACGGGGTTAGAAGTGATCCACGCCGCCACGGGTAATAGACCAGGGGAGGAACCCGTCGCCGATAGCGGCGACCGCAAGAAGATCTGGCGGGAGCCGGTACGTGGCTCCTATCCCGATCCCAGGATCTTCCAGCTGTCCGGGATGGACCAGCTGCGGTCGTGCATGGTCGGCGGGTGGCCACGGCCGCCAATGTCGCATCTCACTGGCCTCTCGTTCAGCCACGCCGACGAGACCGAGACGATGATGGAGCAGCCGGCGTCGGGCTGGTTCCTCTCGTCGCAGGGGGTGATTCCCGGAGGGTTCCTGGCGATCGTGGCCGACGCCGCGTTCGGTGCCGCCATCACATCCAGGCTGCCGGCGCGGACGCCTTTCACCACCTCCGAGATCTCGCTCAATTTCATCAAGCCCGCCACCCCCAGGAGCCGTATCCTCCGCGCCCGGGGCACCGCCCTTCACGTCGGCCGCGACACCGCCCTGGCCGAATGCGTCGTCGAGGACGGCGACGGCACGATCCTGGCCCACGGCACCACGCGGTGCGTGATTCTCGACCAGCTCCCCCCGGTCGACGGCGGCGACGGCGCCGAGATCAGCCTGCAGGAGTTCTTGGAAGCCTCCCCGCCAAATCTCCCGGTGGACTACGACAGCCCGAGCCCCTACCTGCGCCCGGTCAAGGGCGAGCCGCTTTCGGCGGCGACGTGGGAGGAGCTGAGTGGACGCGAGATCCTGGAACGTCAGATCGCGGGCGAGCTGCAGATGCCGCCCATCCACCACCTCACCGGGATGCGCCCCACCGCGGTGGGCGACGGACAGGCGACCTTCGTTCTCCCCTGCACCGCATGGCTGACAAGCGGCTTCGGCACCATCCAGGGCGGCTTCGGTGCGATGCTGGCCTACTCGGCCCTGGCCTCTGCAATCCAGTCGACCACCGAGGCCGGAACCGCCCATCTTCCGGTGGACCTCAAGGTGAACTACGTGCGGCCCGCCTACCCGGACCCCTCCGGCCGCGACCTGTACGCCGAGGGTCGGGTCGTCCACCGCGGTCGCAGCCTTCGGGTCGCCGACGCCGAGGTCTGCAACCCCGATGGCAAGCTGGTCGCGGTGGCACGGGGCACCTCGATGCTGCTCCCCGGCCAGTCAGCCTGGGCCGCGGCCTGACTCCAAGACCCGGCCGCTAGCCCAGCCCCGCAGCCCCCCGCAGCCGGTCAGCTCGCTTGCTCCAGAATGGGCCTGCGCCGAATCGGCCGTAGAGCTCGACGGCGGCTTCGAACTCATGATCGGCGCCCGACTCGCCGGCCCGCGCGAGGGTCGTGCCCAACCCCAGGTGGGCCTCGGCCTCCTCAAACGGTGCCGGGTAGTCGCGCCGCAGGCCAACCGTCCTGGCGTAGAGCTCGGCGGCGTTCTCGATGTCGCCCTTCAGCGCGGCGACACCTGCCTGGGCCAGCGTGAAGCCGGCCTCAGCGCCCCGCCAGTCCTGGTCCGCGGGGACCATCGCGCGCAGCTCCTTCAGCCGGTCGGCGGCGGCATCGGCCTGCCCCAGGTCGAGGTATGCCAGCGCCAGCTGCGCCCGCCCCCAGACATCGCTGTAGCGCCAGTGAATCTGCTCCAGGGAGCCGACGTAGGTCTCCAGGGCGCCCACCGCCTCCTCGGCCATGCCCTGCAGGCGCAGGATCCGGCCCTGCCAGCCCAGGCTGCCCAGCCCGCTGATCTGGTCGCCGATCATCCTGCCGACCTCGCCCCACCGCTGGGCGGCCTCCAGGGCCCGGTTGGTGTCGCCGCGCGCCAGGGCGATGCCCATCTCGTAGAAGTCGCGGGTGGTGCCGACGGCATCAGGCAGCAACACCTCGGCGCGGTCGAGGTTGCCCTGGAGTAGGTCGTTGTGGAGCCGGGTGCCCACCAGCATGTGGCGCTGCTGGGGCGCCTGCGCCGAGCGGGGCGCGGCCAGCTCCTTGGCGATCCAGGCCTCAGAGTCGACCGGGTCCTCGAGCCAGTTGGCCTGCTGCGCCCGCATCCAGGCCGCCAGGAACGCGGCCAGGACGTGGTTCAACTCGTTGGCCTCCTCCCAAGCCCGCTCGATGACGCGGCAGCCTTCGTCGACGTGGCCGTGGTTGAACAGGTTCCAACCATGGAGGACAGCAGCATTGGCCCACAGCGCGCGGTTGTTGAGGCGATCGCCAATCTCCATCGCCCGGGCCGACCGATCGATGCCGTCCTGCGCCTGTCCCTTCCAGACCGCGATCGACGCCAGCCCCAGCTGGACATATCCCATGCTGGCCCGCTCGGGCCCAGGCGCCAGGATCGCCTCCGCCTGCCGGTAATGCTCCTCGGCCACCGGGATCCGGATCATCTGCGGCTCGGGGAAGCCCGAGATGTTGCGGCCCAGCTTGGAGTGGACTCGCGCGACGCGGTCGGGCTGCTCCAGCTCCTCGTAGATCTGCAGCGCCCGTTCCAGGTGGCGGGTGCCCTTCTGGAAGTCGAGGCCCGTCAGGAAGAGCAGGTCGCCCACCCCCTCGAGGAGCTCGGCCCGCATCGGCCGGTCGACCTGGGCCTCGTCCATCAGCTCCAGCGCGCCCTGCAGGTGGGCGGCGGCCTCCTCGTAGGCAAAGCCCTCGGATGCGGCACGGCCGGCGCTGAGGCAATACTGAATGGCCTTCTCAGGGTCGGCCGCGGCGCCGGCCATGCGGTAGTGCACCGCCAGCGCGGCAGTGTGGCGGCTGAGGTCCCCTCCCCTGGTCGCCTCGATGGCCTCGCCGGCGCGGAGGTGCAGCCGCTGCTTGCGCGGCAGGCTGAGCTCGTCGTAGAGCGTCTGCCGGACCAGGGCGTGGTTGAAGGTGTAGGCCAGCACCCCACGGCCGACGACCTCGGCGATGACCTGGTGCTGGAGCGCCTCCTCGATCGCCGACAGCAGGGCATCCTCGCTGAGGCCGGTCATGGGCTCGAGGATCGCGAGGTCGAACTCGCGGCCGAGAACGGCGGCGTGGGCCAGGACGGTGTTGGTCTCCTCCGACAGCCGCGACAGCCGGCGGCCGATCACCTCGCGGACGCTCTCGGGGATGCCCATCATCTCGGCGCTGGCGCGAATTCGACTGACCCAGGTTCCGGCGTCGTCCTGGTAGATGACGCCGGTCTCGACCAGATGACGCAGGATCTCCTCGATGAAGAACGGGTTGCCCTCGGTCTCGACCTGGATCGTCTCCGCGAACAGCCGGTCGGGATCGTCCATCTTATGGAGGGCCAGCGAGTCCAGCATCGCGGTCACCCCTTCGGGCGTGAGGCCACGAATCGCGATTCGCGTGTAGAGGCGATCCCGCCGCAGGCTCGCCAGCATCTCCGAGAGCGGGTGGCGGCGGTCGAGCTCGACCTCGCGGTACGTGCCCAGGATCATCAGCGGGGAGTGCTCCGACGCCCGCAGGAGGTGGCTGAGGAGAAGCAGGGTCGGCTTGTCCGCCCATTGCAGGTCGTCGAGGACCAGCAGCGTTGGGGCCGAGCGGGCGAGGTCGGTCAGCAATATGCGGATCGCCTCGAAGAGGCGATAGCGCTCCGTCTCCGGGTCGGACCGCGGGGCACGGACCGCGGGCACCCGCTCGCTCAGCTCGGGGAGAAGGCGCACCAGCTCCGGCAGCGACGTCCCGATGCGGGCATGGATCTCGTCTGTTGACCACGACTCGACGCACTGCCGCAACGCCTCGACGAACGGCTGGTAGGGAACCACGCCCTCCTCGTCGCAGTGCCCGTATAGGACCAGGCCGCCGGCCTCGATGACGGTCTTGGCCAGCTCGGTGGCGGTGCGGGTTTTGCCGATCCCGGGCTCCCCTGCGAGGAGCACGGTCTGCCGGTGACCGCCTCGGGCCACCTCCCAGTGATGTTCCAGCGCCTCGATCACGTCATCGCGGCCCACGTACGCGGAGCGGTAGTTGGTACGGAGGGGGGTGGGCAGCTTGCCCGTCGGCCTGGAGACCGGCACCCACTGGATCTCGAAGGACGTCACCCTGCCTGCGATGCCCTTGAGCTCGAGTTCGCCCAGCGGGCGGAATTCGTAGCCTCCACGGGAGCCAACCAGGCTGCGGAGGACTTCGGACGCCAGGATCTGGCCGCCCTCGGCCACGTCGCAGAGGCGCTTGGCGATGTTCACCGAGGTGCCGAAGTAGTCCTCCTCGTCGTGGATCGGCTCCCCGACATTGAGGCCGATGCGCACCTGCATCAGGTGCTCGGGGTCCTGGTCCTGGTTGTGGCGGGCGACCGCCTGCTGCATGCCGACGGCGCAGGCGATGGCGTCCACGGCGCTGGGAAAGATCACCATCAGGCCATCGCCCAGGTTCTTGACCTCCTGCCCGCCGCGGCTGGCGACCGCCCCCCGGAGGAGCCGGAAGTGGGCGCGGCGCAGCTGCTCGGCGAGGTCGTCGCCGAGGCGGTCAAGCATCTCGGTGGAGCCCACCAGGTCGGTGAAGAGCATGGTGACGGTGCCGGGGCCGGTCATGGCCCGTGGCGCGGCGGCCGCGGCCGGCCGGGGCTCGGTCTGGAAAGCCGGGTCTTCCATCTCAGCTGACCCTAGCGGGAAGGGCTCATGGATGCCACGTAAATGTGCACACCTGTTCGGGCGTCAGTCCGCCGCCGCGCGCTCCCGCTCGATACGGTCAAACCAGGGCTGGCCGGCGCCGAGCTCCTGCAGCTCCGCGATGGCGGCATCGAACTTCTCGTTGGCGCCAGTCAAATCACCGTATCGCCGCAAGCTACGCCCCCACAGGCGGAGGGTCTCCATCGCCTCGATGTGCGCCGGGTACTGGTCCCACAACCGCATCGCGGCTGCGAACTCGCGCTCGGCCTCCTCCCGATCACCCCGCATGGCGGCGAGTACTCCCGCCAGGCGGTGAGTCACCGCCGGGCGGCCATGCCACTCGTCGAGGCGCGGCGCCATCAGCTGCCGGGCCTGGTTCAGGACGTGGGTGGCGCCCTCGAGGTCGCCCCCTTCTGCATGACTCAGCCCGAGGTAGGACTGAGCCCAGGGCTGGAAGATTGGGGTGTTCCTCTCCTGGGCAAGGCGTAGGTAATCGTTGAGCAGCGCATCCGTCTTCTGTGCGTCGCCGCGGTAGTAGGCGACCATGCCGCCAAACCCGACGCTTCCCATGTGTGCGATCTGGTCGCCCATGCGAAGGCATCTGACCCCGGCACTTGAAAAGTGATCGGATGCAGCAGCCAGGTCGCCTGCCTGGAACTCCAGTTCACCCTGGCCCCAGTCCCTGAAATAGTCGCCGGCATCGGCGAACCAGCGTCGCGCCCCTTCGGCGCTCAGCTGGGTGTTTGCTTGGATCAGCGCCTGGACCAACTCCTCCCGCTGCTGGGGGGCCTGCGCCAACCTCGGCGCGGCAAGCTCGCGCTCGGCCCATAAGATGCATGTCGGGTAATCCCACATGAAGTTGGCGGCGCTGACCCGCAACCAGACTGCAAAGAAGGCCGGCACCACCTGGTTCGTGGCGTCGGCCTCCTGCCATGCCGCCTCGATGATGTCAATTCCCTCTTTGATCCGGCCGAGCTGGAAAAGGTGCCAGCCTTCGACAACGACAGCATTGAGGCGAAGGCTTTCGTTATCGAGCTGCTCCCCGATCTCCAGGGCGGCTCGAGCGGAGTCGAGGCCCTGCTCCGACGTGGCCATGAAGATCGCCGTCGACGCCAGCCCGTAATGGATGTAGCCGTGCGTAGCCCGCACGGGCGCGTCGGGAAGCAGCTCGAGGGCGACGCGGAAATGCTCGACCGCCGCGGGCACGTCCATCACCCCGTCCACCTGGTGCGAGGACTTGTTGCGGCCGAGGCGCGAGTGGGCCTGTGCCTGGCGTTCGGCGTCCCCGAGCTCCTCATAGATGCGCAGCGCTTCGGTCAGATAATCGACGCCCTTGACCAGGTCGATCCCGGTCACCTGCATCAGGTCGCCCATGCGCAGCAGCACCGCCGCTCGCAGGGCGGGGTCGGAGCCTTTCTCGTCCATTAGCTCGAGGGCGGCCTCAAGATGGACCGCGGCATCGTCGTAGGCGGACAGCTCGGCTGCGGCGGCCGCCGCCTTGAGCATGTAGTCGATCGCCGTGTCAGGGTCGGCCGCCGCTCCTGCCAACCGGTAGTGGCCGGCGAGCGCCGCAACCTGGGAGTCGAGGTCGCGTTCATGGACGGCCTCCAGCGCCTGCGCGGCCTTCAGGTGGAGCCGCTGCTTGCGGGGCAGGCTGAGCTCGTCGTAGAGGGTCTGCCGGACCAGGGCGTGGCTGAATGTATAGAGCACCTGACCATTGCCGGCAGCCTCCGCGATGAGCTGGTGCTCAAGGGCCTCGTCGATCGCGGTCAAGAGGGCGTCCTCGGAGAGGCCGGTCATTGGCTCGAGGACCGAAAATTCGAACCGGCGGCCGAGGACCGCGGCGTTGGCCAGGGCGGTATTGGCCTCGCCCGAGAGCCGGGTCAGCCGGCGCCCGATCACCTCGCGGACGCCTTCCGGGATGTCGAATTCAGCCGCCGTGGTCACGTCGCTGACCCAGCGCCCGTCCGCGCTGCGATACAGCGCGCCGGTCTCGATCAGGTGGCGGACGATCTCCTCGATGAAGAACGGGTTGCCCTCGGTCTCCTGGTGAACCCCCTCGGCGAACCGAGCTCCGCCCTCGTCCATTTCATGACGAGCCAGCGACTCCAGCATCTCCCGCACCGCGTCCGACGACAGACCCCGCAGAGCGATCCGGTGGTACGACTGTTCTCGGCGCAATCCCGCCAGCACCTCAGCCAACGGGTGACGCCGGTCCAGCTCGACGTCGCGATAGGTGCCAAGGATCATCAGGGGCGACTCGCCCGCAGCCCGCAGCAGGTGCAGGAGCAGCAGCAGGGTGGGCTTGTCGGCCCAATGCAGGTCGTCGAGGACCAGCAGCAGGGGCGCCTCCACCGATGCCTCGCGGAGGGCAAATCGAACCGCCTCGAAGAGGCGGTACCGCTCGGTCTCGGGGTCCGAGATCGGGCTGGGTGGCGGCGCCGGAGAGTAGGCGAGGATGTCTGGCACCAGCCTCGCCAGGGCGATGGTGCTGTCACCAAGCCGACCAGCGACGTCGGTCGCGGGCCAGGAGTTGACGAGGGCGGTCAGCGCCTCGACAAACGGCTGATAGGGGATAACGCCCTCCTCGTCCGAGTGGCCGTACAGCACCGTTCCGCCCTGCTCGTGGACGAATCGCGCCAGCTCCGTCGCGGCGCGCGTCTTGCCGATCCCTGGCTCGCCCGCCAGCATCACCGTCCGGCGCCGTCCCCCAGCTGCGTCAGTCCACGCGCGCTTGAGCTCGGCCAGGGCGTCATCCCGACCAACAAAAGCGGTCGGATACTCGGCGGTGAGCGCTGCGGGCAGCGCCCTGACTGGGGCCATTGTTGCCTGCCAGGCCACCTCCCATGCATCCACCTGGCCGGCGACGCCTTTGAGGTCGAGTGCCCCCAGCGCCTGGAAGTCGTGGGCGCCGCGGGTCCCGACCAGGCTGCGGACCACCTCAGACACGACGATCTGGCCGCCGTCGGCGGCGTCACAGAGCCGCTTGGCCACCGCCACCGAGGTGCCGAAGTAGTCCTCCTCGTCGCGGATCGGCTCGCCGGCGTTGAGGCCGATGCGTACCATCAGGTGTTCGTCCGGGTCCTGGTCGCGGTTGTGGCGCTGGACCGCCTGCTGCATGCCGACGGCGCAGCTGATGGCATCCACAGCGCTGGGAAAGATCACCATCAGGCCGTCACCCAGGTTCTTGACCTCGAGTCCCCCACGGCTGGCGACCGCATTGCGGAGCAGCCGAAAGTGCGACCGCCGGACCCGCTCCGCGGCGTCGTCCCCGAGGCGGCTGAGCATCTCGGTCGACCCCACCAGGTCCGTGAACAGCATCGTGACCGTGCCAGGCCCGCTCATCTCTTCCGCCCCTCAGGTTAGTCGCTTAGCGATCGCAGCTCCGCGTAAAAATCCGGGTACGACACGTCCGCGGCCACGGCGCCCGCGAGCCGCGAGGGTCCATCGGCCAGCGACGCCGCCACCGCCAGGCTCATCGCCATGCGGTGATCGCCACTGGAGCTGAGCTCTCCGCCGTGTAGGCGGCCCGCTCCGGATACCAGCAGGTCGTCGGCTTCAACCTTCGCTTCTATGCCAAGCCGGCCCAGCTGCTCGGCGATCGCCGCCAGCCGATTCGTTTCCTTGACGCGCAGCTCGCCGACGCCGCGGAAGCGGGTCTCGCCCTCGGCCATCGCCGCCGCCACCGCCAGCACCGGGACCTCGTCGACCAGCGACGGGATCTCCCCAGCCTCAACGTCGGTTCCGCGCAGGGCCGCGCTTCGGACCAGGATGTCGGCGACAGCCTCCCCCGCCACATCGCGAGTGTCGAACATCTCGATCCGAGCGCCCATACGTCCCAGCACCGCCAGGAAGCCGGCGCGCGTTGGATTGAGGCAGACGTTGTGGACGATCACCTCGGCGTCGGGGTGGGCCGCGGCGAGCACAACCCAGAAGGCCGCGGAGGACGGGTCGCCAGGCACTGTGATCTCAAACGCGGGCAGAGCCGTGGGGGGCAGCACACGGATGGTCCCGCCGGTTTCAATATCCACCCCAAGCCGCCCCAGCAGGCGCTCCGTGTGGTCCCGGCTGGGCGGCGCGGTGATGGTTGTCTCGCCGTCGGCGTTCAGGGCGGCCAGCAGGATCGCGGTCTTGACCTGGGCGCTGGCAACGTCGACGTGGTGCACGGCGCCATGGAGCTGCCGCCCGGTGACTCGAACCGGCGGCCGGCCGTCCACCCCGGTCTCGACGTCGGCGCCCATGCGGCGGAGGGGCTCGGCCACGCGGTCCATCGGGCGCAAGCTCAGTGAGGCGTCGCCCACCAGGTTTGCGCCGGCGCCCTCGATCCCGGAGATGGCGCCGGCGAGGAAGCGCATGGTGGCGCCGGAGTTGCCGCAATCGATGTCGGCCGCGGCCGTGGCCAGCCCGCGCAGTCCGACGCCATGGACGTTGGTGACATCGCCGTCGTCCTCGATCTCAACCCCCAGCGCGGCCAGGCCACCGACCATTGACTCCTGGTCGGCGCCGCGGGCACGGCCCTCGACCCTTGACCTGCCCTGGGCCATCGCGGCCAGGACAAGTGCCCGGTGGGAGATCGACTTGTCTCCCGGGACCACGATCTCACCCCTGAGCCGCGCCGCCGGGAGGAACGGCATCGCGTCGGCCACCAATCAGGCCCGGTCGGGGTTGTCCTTGGCCCAGGTTCTTCGGGTCTGCTGGGCACTGCGTAGCAGGCTGAGCAGCAGCTCGCGGTCACCGCGGGCGATGGCGGCTTCGAACTCGTCCAGGGCCCTGTGCATCCCCGCGTAGGTGCCCAGCACCTCGTCGCGGTTGGCCTCCAGGATGGCGGCGTACATCTCCGGGTCGCCGGCGCCTAGGCGGCTGATGTCGCGAAACCCGGAGGAGGCCAGCGCCGATGCGGCATCCCAGTCCTTCGATTCGGCCACGGCTTCCAGGAAGGCGGCGCTGAGCAGGAAGGGTAGGTGGCTGACCAGGGCCACGTAGCGGTCGTGCTTCTCCGGCGTCATGAAAACCGGCTCGGCCCCGATCGCCCGGATGATGTCGATGACGTCCCGGAACCCTTTCTGTTCCCGCTCCGACCACTTGCTACGCGGCGTGAACACCCACGGTCTGCCACGAAAAAGCTCAGGGTCGGCGTTCTTAATGCCGGTGACCTCCTTACCCGCCATCGGATGGCCGCCGACGAAGCTGTTGCGATCCGGGTCGAGGGCCTTGTCGGCGCGCTCGACAACCCACGCCTTGACGGAGCCAACGTCGGTGACCCTGGCCCCCTTCTTGAGATGGGGCACGACCGCGGCGAGGACGTCGGCGGTCGCCCGCAGGGGGCACGCCAGCACCACCAGGTCAGCGCCGGCGACAAGCTCGCTGTCAACGCCGGCGCGGTCGGCCGCGCCTATCTCGATGGCCAGGTGTGCCGTGGCATCGCGACGAGCCACGCCAATCACCTCAACCTTCGGAAGCGCCGCCTTGACGGCAAGCCCCAGGGACCCGCCTATCAGCCCCAAACCCACGATCGCAACCCGTTCCATGCCCACGCCGATTATCGCGGCTGGCGACGACCCCGCCGGCGTCAGTTCAGCTCGCGGCCGACCGCCTCCGCCACCCTGCGCACCTGGTTCATCAGCTCGGCGAAGCGCTCCAGCTTCAGGGACTGGGGGCCATCCGAGTAGGCGGCCTCGGGGTTGGGATGCACCTCGACCATCAACCCATCGGCCCCGGCGGCGACGCCGGCGCAGGCCATCGCCGTCACCCAGCTCCATTTGCCGGTGCCGTGGCTGGGGTCGACGATGATGGGCAGGTGGGAGAGCTCCCGGATGACCGGGACGGCGTTGAGGTCGAGCGTGTTGCGCGTGTACGTCTCGAAGGTGCGGATGCCGCGCTCGCAGAGGATCACCTGGTAGTTGCCCCGGCTGAGGATGTACTCGGCGGCCAGCAGCCATTCCTCGACGGTCGCCGACAGGCCGCGCTTGAGCAGCACGGGCTTGTGGACCTGGCCGACCTCGTAGAGCAGGTTGTAGTTCTGCATGTTTCGCGCGCCGATCTGGAGAATGTCGGCGGAGGCGGCCACCGCCTCCACGTCGTGCGGCGCCATCACCTCGGTGACCACGCCCAACCCGGTCGCGGCCCTCGCCTCCTCCAGGATCTTGAGCCCGTGGAGCCCCATGCCCTGGAAGGTGTAGGGCGATGTCCGCGGCTTGAAGGCGCCGCCGCGCAGGAAGTGGGCACCCGCCTTCTTGACCGACTCTGCCGTCTCCATCACCTGCTCCCGGCTCTCGACAGCGCAGGGCCCCGCCATCACCACCACCGTGCCACCGCCGATCTGGGTGCCGCCGACCTTGTAGATGGAGTCGTCGGGGTGCCACTCCCGCCCCGAGAGCTTGAAGGGCTTGGTGATGGGGATGATGGTCGCCACCCCCGCCATGTGGACCAGCGAGTCCTTGATCTCGATGGCGTTGGGGCCGATGACGCCGATGATGGTGTCGGTCTCGCCCTTGGAGAGGTGGGCCTTGAAGTTGAGCTTCTCGATCTGCTTGACGACGCCCTCGACATCGTGGTCGGACGCGCCCTTCTTCATGACGACGATCACGCCTGCGTGACCCGCATCAGTCGAAGCCCTTGTCGCCGGTGGTCGAGTCGTCGGCCACCGTCATCCGCATCTCGTCGAGGTCGGTTTTGATGCCCAGGGCCCGGCGCATGTAGACGAACCGCATCTCGGCGGCCTGCCTGTCGGTGTTGAGCAGGATCATGACCCGGATGCACATCGGGATGCTCCGGGGGTTGGAGGGGTCGACGTCCATCTCGTGGCCGCAGAGCAGGGGGACGTCGGTCCAGCCCAGCTTGCGCGCGGCGATCGCGGGGAACTCGGCGGTGAGGTCCTTGGTGGTGGTGAACCAGGCGCCGGCGATCTCGGCAGCATCGATCTGGTTGGCGTCGATCAAGGCGCGGAGCAGCTCGTCGGTGGCGTGCTCGATGCTGGCGGCGGTGTCGTCCTCCACCGTGGTGGCGCCCCGGATGCCCCTAGTGGCCAAGCTGCGCTTCTCCTCGTGAATCTGGTCCCAGCATCTCCCTGACGAAGGCGGCGGCGGATCCCGCCGGGTCGTCCTCCGTGATTCGGTCGAGGAGGGCGCTGCCCACGATGGCGGCGTCGACCTTGCCCTTGAGTTGTGCCAGGTGTTCGGGCCGAGAGATGCCGAAACCCAGCGCCAGCGGGGTGGACGTCAGCTCCCGGATCTTCGCCAAGAGCTTATCGACGTCGGCGGCAATCTCATCCCGGCTGCCGGTGACGCCGGTGACGGCGATGCAATAGATGAAGCCGCTGGCCAGCTCGGCGACCTGCCGCATCCGGGCCTCGGTGGTCGTGGGGGCGACAAAGAAAACGAGGTCCAGCCCCGAGCCCTGGCAGGCGCGGTGCAGCTCGCCGGTCTCCTCCATCGATATGTCGGGAACGATCAGGCCGTCGATCCCTGCCGCCGCGGCGTCAGCGCAGAAGTGGTCGACCCCGTAGGCCAAGATGGGGTTGAGGTAGCCCATGAAGACCATCGGCGCCTCCGTCCGCGCGCGGCACAGCCTGGCGGTTTCAAGGCAGTGGGCGACGGTGACCCCATTGGCAAGCGCTCGGTGGGTGGTGGCCTGGACGGTGCGGCCCTCGGCGAGGGGGTCCGAGAACGGCACGCCCAGCTCGACCAGGTCGGCGCCGGCTGTGACCATGGCCGCGACGATGTCGGGGGTCGAGTCGAGCCGCGGGTAGCCAACCGTGACGTACGTGAAGAGCCCGAGGCGGCCCTCGGCACGCAGACGCTCGAACAGCGGCGAGATCCTGCTCATCTGATGGAGCTGGCGGTCAGCCGGCCGGCTCGGGGCTCATCGCTCGGTGGCGCGGACGGTGTCGATGTCCTTGTCCCCCCGACCCGAGAGGCAGACGAGCATCGGCCCCTCGATGTCGCCCTTGAGCGCCCGGGCGATAGCGTGGGCGCTCTCCAGCGCCGGGATGATGCCCTCCAGACGGCAGGTGACATGGAAGGCGTCGAGAGCCTCGTCGTCGGACACGGCTTCATATGTCGCCCGGCCCGACTCCTTGAGCTGACTATGCTCGGGGCCGACCCCAGGGTAGTCGAGGCCCGCGCTGATTGAGTGTGTTTCCGTGACCTGGCCGTCGTCGTCCTGGAGCAGGTAGCTGTACGAGCCATGAAGCACCCCGGGCCGCCCGCCGAGAATCGAGGCCGCGTGTTTCCCGGTCTGGATCCCAAGCCCGGCGGCCTCGAGCCCGATCAGGCGGACGTCGGCGTCGGGAATGAAGGCGTGGAAGATGCCGATGGCGTTGGAGCCGCCGCCGACACAGGCCAGCACCGCCGTGGGCAGGCGCCCGGTGCGCCCGGTGAACTGGTCGCGAGCCTCGTCGCCGATGACCGACTGGAAGTCTCGCACCAGGGTCGGGTAGGGATGCGGCCCCACCACCGAGCCGATGATGTAGTGCGTGTCGCGGACGTTGGTGACCCAGTCGCGAATGGCCTCGTTGGTGGCGTCCTTGAGCGTCTGCGAGCCGGTTTCCACCGGCTCGACCTCGGCTCCCAGGAGGTGCATCTTGTAGACATTGAGGGCCTGGCGCTTCATGTCCTCCACGCCCATGTAGACCACGCAGCGCATGCCGAAGCGGGCGCAAACGGTCGCGGTGGCGACGCCGTGCTGGCCGGCGCCGGTCTCGGCGATGACCCGGGTCTTGCCCATCCTTCGCGCCAGCAGGATCTGACCGAGGGCGTTGTTGAGCTTGTGCGCCCCGGTGTGAAGCAGGTCCTCGCGCTTGAGCCAGACATCCGCGCCGGCGCGCTGGGAGAGGCGCTCGGCGAGGTAGAGGGGCGTCGGCCGCCCGCCGTAGTCACGGTTGAGGCCGGCCAGCTCGTCGACGAACTCGGGGTCAATGCGTGCCTCGGCGTAGGCCTGGTCCAGCTCCTCGAGCGCGGGCATCAGGGTTTCGGGCACGTACTGTCCGCCGTAGGCCCCGAACCGTCCGGCGCTGGCGCCCTCGGCCATCAGCGCACCGCCTCCAGCAGCTCGGCCTCGGCCCTGCGCGCGGCGGCGACGTAGGCCCGCACCCGCTGGGGATCCTTCACCCCGGGACTGGACTCCAGCCGGCTGCTGGCGTCGACCCCCCAGGGCCGGACCCGCCGGATCGCGTCGCCAACGTTGTCGGCGCTGAGGCCGCCGCTCACGATCAGGCGGTACCGTGGCGCAAGGTCCGCGGCCCACTCCCAGGGGAAGGTGCGCCCGGTGCCCCCGGGGACGCCGGGGTCGTGCGAGTCGACCAGCACGATCTGGGCTGGGGGCCACTGCAGCGCCGCCGCGGCCGTCGAGGATGCCAGGCGCGCGCCCTTGATCACCGGCAGGTCCAGGCCAGCGGCCTCCAGCCACGTCTCCCCGCCGTGCAGCTGGACCGCGGTGAAGCCGGCTTCGGCAGCCACTTCGGCAACCTCGGCGGCCGGTCGATCGACAAAGACGCCGACCAGCTCGACGTGATTGGGCATGGCGCGGGTGATCTCAGCCGCCTGGGCGCTGGTCAGGCTGCGGGCAGTGTTGGGGGCCATGATGAAGCCGAGCATGTCGGCGCCCGCCTCGACCGCCGCCAGGGCCGTGTCGATGGCCGTGTTGCCGCAGACCTTGATCCGCACCAGCCGCCCCGTGCCTAGGCCGCCGCGCCGATGAGCTCGCGCACCTTGGCAACGCGGTCCTCAGCCCGCATCAACGCCGTCCCCACAAGAACCGCCCGAGCCCCGGCGTCGGCCGCCGCCGTGACCTGCGCCCGGGTCTCGAAGCCGCTCTCGGCCACCATCGGCACCCCGGCGGGCAGCCGCGCTGCTACTCGCTGGAACATCGTCGCGTCGAGGGTGAAGTCCTCGAGGTTGCGGTGGTTGACCCCCAGCATGTCGGGCGCCGCCGCCACGGCAACGTCCACCTCGGCCTCGTCGTGGACCTCGAGCAGGACCTGCATGCCCAGCTCATGGGCGCGGTCCACCAGGTCCACCATCTCAGCCGCCCTCAGGATCCGAGCGATGAGCAGGACGCAGTCCGCGCCATGGGCCCGCGCCTCGAGGACCTGGATGGGGTCGACGATGAAGTCCTTGAAGAGCAGGGGCAGCGTGGCCGCCGCCCAGGCCTGGGCCACGTGCGCCGGGGCGCCGTCGAAGTGAGCATCGGCAAGCACCGAGATGGCGCTGGCGCCGCCCATCTCGTATTCGCGGGCGATAATGGCGACGTCGTAGTCCTCGGCGATCAGGCCCTTCACCGGTGAGCGGCGCTTGCACTCCGCGATCAGGGCCGGCCGGGGACCCGCCAGCAGTGCCGCCACGAAGTTCCGCGGCTCCCCCCGTGAGGCGGCCAGGGAATGCAGCGTCTTGGGGTCCGGCGGGGTGACCTTGAGGTGGGCGCGCTTGTGCTCCACGATCGTGTCCAGCACCGAGCCCGTACCCGACTCGCCGTCAGCCATCCGCCGCCTCAGGCCGGGACCGCGGCGCTGCTCTGGCAGAGGTCGAGGAAGTTGCGCAGGAGGTGATGGCCGGCATCGGTCATGATCGACTCAGGGTGGAACTGGACCCCGGCGACGGGGTGCTCGCGGTGCTGCAGCCCCATGACCACCCGGCTGCCATGGTCATCAGTCCAGGCGGTCACCTCGAGCGCCGGCGGGACCGAGCCGGCCTCCACCACCAGCGAGTGGTACCGCGTCGCGGTCAATGGGTTGGGCAGGCCGGCGAAGACCCCGCTGCCGTTGTGCTCGATGCTGGAGAGCTTGCCGTGCATCACCTTGGCGGCCCGCACCACCTGGCCGCCATACGCCTCCCCGATGCACTGGTGGCCTAGGCACACGCCCAGGATCGGGGTGGTGGGGCCCAGCTCACGCACCAGGTCGGTGCTGATGCCGGCCTCGGCGGGCGTGCACGGCCCCGGCGATATCACGATCCCCAGGGGCGCCATGGCGACCACGTCGGCCAGGCTGAGGGCGTCGTTGCGATGGACCACCGGTGACTCCCCCAGCTCGCCCAGGTACTGGACCAGGTTGTAGGTGAAGGAGTCGTAGTTGTCGATCACCAGGACACGGCGGCTCATCGGGCTCATGGCAGTCGCGGCTGATGGGCCTGGGCGACCGCCCGGCGGAGGGCGGCCAGCTTGTTCTCCGTCTCCAGGAACTCCTCCTCGGGGGTGGAGTCGGCGACCACGCCGGCGGCGGCCTGCATGTACGCGTACTGGTCCTTGACCACGACCGTGCGGATGGCGATGGCGGTGTCGAGGTTGCCGCCGAAGCCGACATAGCCGACAGCGCCGGCGTAGACCCCGCGGGCGTCAGGCTCCATCTCGGCGATGATCTCCATGGCCCTGATTTTAGGAGCGCCCGTCACCGTCCCCGCCGGGAAGCAGGCGCGCAGGGCGTCGAAGCTGGTGCAGCCCTCAGCCAGGGTCGCGGTTACGCGACTTACGAGGTGCATCACCGCGGAGTAGCGCTCGACGAACATCAGCTCCGGCACCTTGACGGTACCCGTGGCGGCGAAGCGCCCGACGTCGTTGCGCCCCAGGTCGACCAGCATGAGGTGCTCCGCCCGCTCCTTCTCGGACCCGATCAGCTCATCCTCCATGGCCTGGTCGCGAGCCTCGTCACTGCCCCGGCGCCGGGTGCCCGCAATCGGCCTGTACTCCACCGCCCCGTCCTCGACGCGCACCAGGATCTCGGGCGACGTGCCCACGATGGCGGTGCCGCGCCGCCGCTCGCCGGCGTGGCCGGGCAGACGCAGGTAGTACATGTAGGGCGAGGGGTTGACGGTCCGAAGGACGCGGTAGAGGTAGAAGGGGTGCGCCGTCATCGGCACCTTCAACCGGCGTGAAACCTGGACCTGGAAGATGTCGCCGGCCAGGATGTACTCCTTGCAGCGCTCGACCTTGGCCATGAATTCGTCGCGGCCAATGTTCCACTCCCCATCGGCGAGCTCGGCGCCGGCATTCTCGCCGTCGGTCGACTGGGGGTAGTCCGGCCCCGGCGGCATGTCGCCGCTGTCGAGGCGCGCCGCCATCTCCTCCACCCTGCTCACCGCTGCGCTGTAGGCCGCCTCGATGACGGTGCCGGCCTCGACCCGAACGTGGGAAATGATCGTCCGCCGGTGAAGCAGGTGGTCAAAGACCACCACGTTGTCGACCAGGAAGAAAACGCTCTCGGCGACGTCAACCGGGTCGGCACCGGGAGCGGGCAGCTGCTCGAAGTAGCGCGCCACCTCGTACGCCAGGTAGCCGACCAGGCCGCCGCGGAACCGCCCCGGCAGGTCGGCGGCGGGCGCCTGGCGCAGGCTCGAGATCATGCCCTCGAGGTAGGCGATGGGATCGGCGAAGGCCTCGGTCCGAGTGCCGCCCTCGTCCTCCACCAGCGCGTCCCCGCCGCGCATCGTCACCGACGCCCTCGGAGGCCCGCTGATGAACGAATACCGGCCCAGGCGTTCCCCGCCCTCGACCGACTCCAACAGGAAGCCGGGGCCATCGCCGTTGAGTCGCCAGTAGGCCGCCACCGGGGTCTCGGTATCCGCCAGGTCGTGGCGATAGACCGGGATCAGGTTGTAGTCGCCGGCCAGCCCGCGCACCTCCTCCAGCGAAGGCACGATCGCCGCCCGCTCGGCCGTCGGGCTCATGGCAGGGTCATTGCTGACGACCGGCGACGTACTCCTTGATGCGCTCGACACCTTCCAGCAGGTACGGGATGTCCTTGGCGTAGGAGAGCCGGAGGAAGCCCTTGCCCATGGCGCCGAAAGCGGTACCCGCCAGGGTGGCGACGCCGGCCTCGCCCAGGAGGCCGTCGGCCAGCTCACGCTCACCGAGGCCGGTGCCGGTCACGTTGGGAAAGACGTAGAAGGCGCCGCCGGGACGGTGGCAGTGGATCCCGGGGATGCCGTTGAGGGCGTCGACAACCGCATCGCGCCGGGATCGGTATTCGTCCAGCATGCGGTTCACCGAGGCGTCCGACTCCGGCGCCTCCAGCGCGGTCATGGTGGCGACCTGGATGAAGGCGGTGGCGCAGGAGCTGCTGTTGATCATCAGCGTCTCCATGGCGCGGATCAGCTCGGCCGGGGCGACCCCGATGCCCAGCCGCCAGCCGCACATCGCGTAGGCCTTGGAGAGGCCGTCCATGATCACCGTCCGCTCCAGCATCCCGGGGAGGGAGGTGATCGAGGGCACGGGCCCGTCGTAGGCGATCTGGCTGTAGATCTCGTCGGAAACCACCCACAGGTCGCGCTCGACCGCCAGCTCGGCCACCGCCTTGAGGTCGTCCTCGTGGAGGATGCCGCCAGTTGGGTTCTGCGGGGAGTTGAGGATCACCATCCGGGTGCGCTCGGTGACCAGGGCGGCAAGTTCGTCGGCGTCGAAGCGGAAGTCACTCTCCTCGCGCAGGGGCAAACTGACGGGAACGCCGCCAAAGAAGCTGACCAGGGAGGAGTAGATGGGGTAGCCGGGGTCGGGCAGGATGACCTCGTCACCCTCGTTGATCAGGGCCATGATCGCGAACATCAGGATGTTCTTGCTCCCCGGGGTCATGATCACCTGGTCGGCGGCGACCTCCTGGCCCAGCCGGCGGCTGTAGTGCTCGGCGACCACCTTGCGCACCTCGGGGATGCCCCCCGAAGGCGTGTAGTGGGTGTATCCGTCCTCGATGGCAGCCTCGGCGGCGGCCACGATATGGGGCGGAGTGGCGAAATCGGGTTCGCCGATCTCGAGGTGCAGGATCGAGCGTCCTTCGGCTTCCAGACGGTTCGCCCGGGCCAGCACTTCGAAGGCCGATTCGGTACCAAGTTGTGCCATGCGATCGGCCCACCTCATTGTCAGGCCGATTCTAATCGGCCAATATGGGCGGAGTTCCAATGGGCAACCTCGGCAGAACACGACTGGTCGAGCGGCTCTGGTCAGCGAGAACCTCGACCAAGGTGCTGCTCTTCTTCATATTTGCCAGCCTCATACCCCTGTATGGGCTGGTGGCGCTGACAGACCGCGCCAACTCATCGATCCTGCGCGCCCAGCAACTGGAGAACCTGACAAACCGCTCGGTCTCCCTCTCGGCCCAGATCGACGACCAGCTGGGGACGTGGAGCGCCAACTCCAAGCAGCTGGCCCAGGATCCGCAGACGGTCCGCTTCCTGGGCCACGACCCCGCGGCTTCCCCGGACGACATGGTCAACGCCCTCCGCCGCGCCCAGGGGTCCGACCCCAGCTTCAAGACCACCTTCCTGCTCGATCCCAGCGGGGCGGTGGTGGCCAGCTCCGACCCGGCGCTCGATGGTAGCCGCGAGCTGGCTGGGACCCAGATGTTCGAGCAGCCCAAGGCGGGCAACCAGTACATCTCCGACCTCACCATCGGCAAGGCGGCGCCGGTGCCCGGTATCTACTTCACGTCGCCCGTCCGGGACGCCGTGGGCACCGTGGTCGGAGTCGCCGGGCTGCGCGCCGCCCCGGAAAAGCTTTTTGGCTTCTTCCGCACCGACCTCCTCGGCCAGCAGCGCTACGCGATGCTGATGGACCAGTACGGAATCATCATCGGCACCTCGGGGACCCAGCAGGCGCTGTACCACGCCCTGGCGCCGCTCAACGACACGCAGCAGCAGGTGCTGCGCCAGAACCAGAGCTTCGGCAACGCCCCAGTGTCCGACCTGGGCATGACCGACCTCGCCGACCGCCTCCAGGGGAACAAGGGCGCGGGCAGCACGACCGGTTTCTTCAAGCCCACCAACCAGCAGACGGTGTTCGGGTTCGCACCGCTGTCAACGGAGCCCTGGCAGATCGTGGTGGCCCAGCCGGAGGCGGCCTTCCTGGCGCCGATTGACCAGTCGCGGAACAACACCATCGGCTTCACCACCGTCGCCGCGGCGATCATCATCGCCGTCATCTACGTGGTGGCCCGGGCATTCGAGCGCACCGAGCGGCAGTCGCTCACCGACGCCCTGACGGGGCTGCCCAATCGCCGATATTTCCACGACATCCTCGACCGCGAGCTGATCCGGAGCCAGCGCAACAGCCGCCCGCTGAGCCTGATCAACGTGGACCTCGACCACTTCAAGGCGGTCAACGACGAGTACGGTCACAGCAAGGGCGACGAGATCCTGCGTGCCTTCGCCAAGGTGCTCAAGGAGCAGGTGCGCTCCATAGACCTGCCCGTCCGCTACGGCGGCGAGGAATTCCTGGTGCTCCTGCCCGACACCGACAAGGAGGGGGCGGTGATGGTGGCGGAGAAGATCCGCCGCGCCGCCGACCGCCTCTCGATCCCACGCCTGGGCAGCATGCCCGGCCGCAGGGTCACGGTCTCGGCCGGGATCGCCACCCACCCCACCGACTCGCAGGCCGGCGAGGAGCTGGTTCGCTGCTCCGACCAGGCGATGTACCTGGCCAAGAACCTGGGGCGGAACCAGGTCATCGGCTATGGCATGGAGTCCAGCATCAACGTGCTCGCCCGCAACCCCGAGAAGGTGCATCTCCTGGTCCAGAACGCCAACAAGGCCACCATCGAGGCCCTCGCGGCGGCCATCGACGCCCGCGACACCTACACCCACGGCCACTCCCACCGGGTCGCCGACTATGCCCGCATCATCGCCACCGAGCTGGAGGAGGTCGAGGAGATCGACCTGGAGAACCTCCACCTCGGTGCTCTGCTCCACGACGTCGGCAAGATCGGCATCTCCGACCAGCTGCTGCGCAAGCCCAGCAAGCTGACGCCCCAGGAGTTCGAGGTCGTCAAGAGCCACGTCCAGATCGGCTATGAGATGGTGCAGGGGGTCGAGTTCCTGCGCAACATCGGGCCGATCATCCTCCACCACCACGAGAACTTCGGCGGAGGCGGCTATCCCAACGGGCTGCAGGGCAAGGCCATCCCGGTGGAATCGCGGATCATCATGGTCAGCGACGCCTTCGACGCCATGACCAGCACCCGCACCTATCGCAAGGCCGGCCCGGTGGAGCACGCCCTCGAGGAGCTGACCAAGCACGAGGGTCGGCAGTTCGACCCCGACGTGGTCGAATCCCTCAAGCGAGCGGTGCGCAAGGGCAAGCTCAAGCTCCTCAGCCAGCCCCCCGCCACCGCCGCCCAGATGGAGATGAGGGCCGCCGAGGGAGGCGCCTAGACAGCTACGCGCGGGGTGACGGCCGGCGATTGCCTATCCCTGTTTAGGCTGCTGGCTATTCTTATTTGATGGCTCTAGCTGAGGCGACCGAGAAGGCCGCCGCGAAACACGACCCCGTAACCAACGACTTCACCTTCCAGGCGGCCACCATCAACGGCTCCGGGAGCCAGACCTCCAACCTGATCCTCACCCGAGCGCTGTTCTCGATGGGCATCCCGGTGGCCCCCAAGAACGTCTTCCCCTCCAACATCGAGGGGCTGCCGACCTGGTTTAACATCCGCGTTTCGCCGCAGGGATACCAGTGCGTCAAGGGCGATGTCGACGTGCTCGTCGCGCTCAACCCCACCACCTGGCAGCGCGACATCCACGGGGTCAACGCCAACGCCGCCGTCATCCATGAGGAGAGCTACCCGGTCACCGGCAACATGCAGCGTGACGACGTCTTCTACTACGCGGTCCCCTTCCACCGGCTGGGCCAGGAGAACATAGACAACCCCGACCTGCGCAAGTACCTGACCAACATGATCTACGTGGGCGCCGTGGCCTGGGCCCTCGACATCCCCATGGACGTTGTCGAGGCGGCCACCGTCGGCCAGTTCAAGACCAAGCCCAAGGCCGTGCCCCTGAACATGAAGTCGATCCAGGTTGGCTTCGACTACTGCAAGGAGCACCACACCAAGCAGGACCCGTACCGGGTTGCGCCGATGAAGGGCAAGACGGAGGGCAAGATCCTGATCGAGGGGAACGACGCCCTCGCCCTTGGCGCAGTAATGGGCGGCTGCACCGTGGGCGCCTGGTACCCGATTACGCCGAGCTCGAGCGTCTTCGACTACATGGAGCAGCACGCCAAGCGGTTCCGGACCGACGCCGAGACCGGCGAGCGCAACATCGCCATCGTCCAGGCCGAGGACGAGCTGGCCGCGGCCGGTATCACCATCGGCGCCGGCTGGGCGGGGGCGCGGGCGATGACCGCCACCTCGGGGCCGGGGCTCTCGCTGATGGCGGAGTTCGCGGGGCTGGCCTACTACGCCGAGGTGCCGGCGGTGATCGCCGATATCCAGCGCATCGGGCCGTCGACCGGGCTGCCGACGCGCACCTCGCAGGGCGACATTCAGTTCGCCCACCTGCTCTCCCATGGCGACACCAAGCACGTGCTCCTGATCCCGGCCACCGCTGAGGAGTGCTACGAGTTTGGCCAGCTGGCTTTCGACCTCGCCGACCGGCTGCAGACCGTGATCTTCGTCATGAGCGACCTGGACCTGGGCATGAACCTCTGGATGTCGCCCCCCTTCAAGTACCCCGAGCGCAAGTTCGACCGGGGCAAGGTGCTCTCCGCTAAGGACCTCGACCGGGTCCAGGAGTGGGGCCGCTACCGCGACGTCGACGACGACGGCATCGGCTGGCGCACCCTGCCCGGCACCAACCATCCCCGGGCCGGCTACTTCACCCGCGGCTCGGGCCACGACGAGAACGCCCTATATACCGAGCTGCCCGAGGTCTACGAGCGGGTGATGGACCGGCTCAAGAAGAAGTACCGCACCGCCCGCCGCTACATGCCGCCGGCGATCATCGAAGGCACCGGCAACAAGGTCGGCATCATCGCCTACGGCACCAGCCACCACGCCATGGTCGAGGCCCGCGACCAGCTCTCCGAGCATGGGCTGGAGACCGACTACTGCCGGGTACGGTCAATCCCATTCCCGCAGGACGTGCTCCGCTTCATCGCCCGCCACGAACGCGTCTACGTCGTCGACCAGAACCGCGACGGCCAGATGTACGACCTGCTGCGGCTGACGATGAACGCGGCCCAGGACACGCTCCTTTCCGTCCGGCACTACGACGGCACCCCGATCCCGGCGCGCGCCATCGTCGAGCCCATCCTGATCGACCAGGGCCTGGCCTCGGTCCACGACTTCGAGCGACCCAAGGAGGTCTATGCCCTCCCGGTTGAGGGAGCCAACACATGAGCGCGCAGCGGGGCAAGAATGGCGGCAAGCACGACCACAGCGACAGCGAGCCCGACAAGGCCAACATGGAGGCGCCCGAGAACACGCCCCGAGTCGATGCCAGCCAGATCCAGGCCGGGCAGAGGCCACCCGACGAGGGCCGGCGCCGCGAGGAGTCCGCTTCCCGCGGCTCGACCAGTGGCACCAGCCAGGATTCCGGGGACGACCAGGACGGCGCGTCGGTAGCCGTCGCCGAGAAGCCGGCCGCCAACGGCCACAACCGGATCGGCCTTAAGCGCGACGAGTACAAGGGGGCATCAACCACGCTGTGCGCCGGCTGCGGCCACAACGCGATCACCAACCACATCGTGAGGGCCTTCTACGAGTACGGGGTGGAGCCCTACCGGCTGGCCAAGATGAGCGGGATCGGCTGCT
The DNA here is from genome assembly GCA_049644325.1 of Candidatus Dormiibacterota bacterium. Lineage (GTDB taxonomy): Bacteria > Chloroflexota > Dormibacteria > DASZGP01 > DASZGP01 > DASZHA01. Next base: position 17,315 of record JBARRR010000097.1, on the reverse strand, counting down.
CCTCCAAGGCGCCGGCTTACTTCGTCAGCCAGGCCCACGGCTTCAACGCCGTCCACGGCAGGATGCCGTCGGTCGCCACCGGGGCCAAGCTGGCCGACCGCGAGCTGATTGCCATCGGCGTCAGCGGCGACGGCGACACCGCGTCGATCGGCCTGGGCCAGTTCTGCCACATGATCCGGCGCAACCTCAACATGGTCTACATCTGCGAGAACAACGGGGTCTACGGGCTGACCAAGGGCCAGTTCTCAGCCACGTCGGAGATGGGCAGCAAGGCCAAGACCGGCGAGGTCAACCCCTTCGAGAGCATCGACATCTGCGGGCTCGCCATCGAGCTCGGCTGCACCTTCGTGGCGCGGTCGTTCTCCGGTGACGGCAAGCAGGTGGTGCCGCTGATCGAGGCGGCGCTGGCCCACCGCGGCACCGCGGTCCTGGACATCATTAGCCCCTGCGTCACCTTCAACGACCACGAGGGCTCGACCAAGAGCTACAAGTACGTCAAGGAGCACGATATCGCCCTCCAGGACCTGGACTTCATCCCCTTCTTCGAGAACATCGAGGCCGACTACGACGAGGGCACCACCACCGAGGTCGAGCTCCACGACGGGTCAAAGATCCTCCTTCGCAAGCTGGCTCACGGCGAGCACAACCCGCGCAGCCGCCAGGACGCCATGCGTGTGATTCACGAGGCCCGGGAGAACGGCGAGATCCTCACCGGCATGATCTTCATCGACGCCGTGCACCCCGACCTTGCCAGCATCGAGCGCATCCCCACCCGGCCGCTGCGGGACTTCACCGAGACTGACCTCCGCCCCAGCCGGCCGGAGTTCGCAGAACTCATGAAGGACTACGCCTAAACCCGAGAAGGGCCGCGCCGGGCCATCTGTAAAATTGCAGATTCGTGCCGCCCTGGTGGAATTGGTAGACACGCAACGTTCAGGGCGTTGTGAGCGCATGCTCGTGGAGGTTCGAGTCCTCTGGGCGGCACCAAACTGAGCGCACCTGGCTCGGTCAGCAGAGCCGGATGGGCCCTGCCGCCTCAGCCGAACTTGATGTTGGCGACTGAGACCAGGACGAAGACTAAGGTCAGGCCGATGGTGATCTGGAAGAGCGTCCGCTCGAGGCCGCGCTTGGTGCGGTAGCCACCGCCACTGTCACCGCTGCCGCCACCAATGGTGCCGCCCAGGCCGCTGGTCGACTTGGGCGTCTGCAATAGCACCGACACGATCAGCAGGATCCCCGTCACCAGCTGGATGACCTGGAGGACGGTGTGCAGCGGGAAGTTCTTCACGAGCGCCAAAGCTACCACAGGTCCACCCTGGCACCAGCCGACACGGCGGTGATATTGCGGACGCAGATATACTTATTGGTGGTATGGGAAGAACGGGGCTGCTGCTGTGCCTGGCCCTGGCCGGGTGCGGCAGCTTCGCCCCGTCGAGCGGCAATCCTGCACTGCCCTCTGTCGGCGCCGCCGCAGCCGGGTCGGTCACCCTCGGCAGCAGCTCCCTGGAGCTGCTCACCGATGGACAGGTGGCCGTTGACCGGCTGCTGGCGGCGGTGACCGGCGCCCGGCAGAGCCTGGAGGCTGAGATCTACGAGTTCGATCGTCGCGATCTCGCCGACGCCATGGTGGCCGCGGTGCGGCGGGGGGTTGCCCTGACGCTGATCGCCGACCCCACCGTCGAGGTCAATGCCGCCACGCTGGCCAGGCTCCGCGCCGCGGGGGCCGTGGTGCGGCTCTTCCCCGACGGTGCGATGCAGATCGACCACGTCAAGCTGCTGCTGGCGGACCACGCCGTGGCGATCTTCGGGGGCATGAACTGGGGCCAGGGCTCGTACCTCAACCACGACTTCGACGTGGTCCTGGGTGGCCCGGCGGTGGCCCACGTCGAGGCGATCTTCGACGCGGACATGGTGCGTACCGGCGCGGCGACGATGAGCTCCTCCATCGCTCCCGGGGACCCGGACGAGCTCCGGATCGTGACCAGCTACCCGGAGAACCAGGTGCGCCCCGCGGTGCTGGCGGCGGTCGCCGCCGCGCGTCGGGCGGTGTTCATCCAGATGTACGTGCTCACCGACGTCGAGGTGATGTCGGCGCTGTCAGCGGCGGCGCGTCGCGGGGTGGGCGTGTGGATCCTCTTCGACCCCAACCAGGAGCTCAACCAGGCCGCCGCCTCGCGGTTGCGACAGGCGGGGGTGATGGCCCGCTTCTACCGCACCCGGGGGGAAAAGCTGCACGCCAAGGCCATGGTTGTCGATGGTCGGACCCTGCTGGTCGGATCGGCCAACTGGACCAGCTCCGGCTTCACCCGGAACCACGAACTCGACGTCGTCATCCGCAGCCCTGGCCTGGCGGCGCAGGCGCTCACCCGGATGGAGGCCGACTGGCAGGCGTCGGCCTAGCGGGCGGCTACGTGGTACGAACGATCAGCAGGCTGCAGGGCGCGTGGTGAGACACCTTGTTGGGCACGCTCCCCAACACCCGGCCCAGCCCCGCCATGCCACGGTTGCCGACCACGATGAGGTCGGCGCCTTCGTCCGAGGCAACGCTGATCAGGGCGTCGGCAGCCTCGCCCAGGATGGCGTGCGTGGTGGCGTCCACCTCGGCATCGGCGGCCGCGGTCGCGGCGCTCCGCAGCATGAGGTCGGCCGCCTCCCGGGCGTCGCGCTCCCAGGCGGCATCGCCTGGTGCCGCCACCGCGGAGCCCCCCTCCGCGCCGATCATCGCCGCTGTCGGCAGCTTGCAAGCGGAAACGATGTGAAGCCGCGCCCCCGACGTCTTGCACAGCTCGATCGCGTGCGCCACCGCCTGCTCCGCAGTCTTGGATCCATCGGTGCCAACGACGATTGCCTTGTACATGCCAACCCTCATGCTACGCGGATTACCGGGCCAGCCTAGCCGCTCAACACGACAGGCTTCTATGCAGTTCGGCACATTTGCGGCGCCGGGGCAGCGGGGTCAGGCCTGGGCGCGGCGGTAGGCCTCTCGGGCGTCAAGCCGTTCGCGCGTGTCCTCCCCCAGCAGGTAGGCGAGGACGACCAGGAACACCAGCGCCAGGGCCACCTCGCCGATGCCGCCCAGCCAATCCGGGTTGCCGTTGGGACGCGCCACAAGGTCGTTGAACACGTAGTAGAGCCGGAGAATGACCTCGAGGCCGGCGTAGCCCACCGCCAGGCCCCAGGCCCAGCGGCGCAGGGCCAGCAGCCAGAGGGTGCCGACAAAACCCACGGCGTTGAGCGTCAGCACCCCCAGCGTCAGCGGATCAAAGCCAACGCGCCCCAGGGCGAAGGCGATCAGGTAGGCACCGTGGAAGGAGATCGAGAGAACCGCGGCAAGGCCAAGGAAGAGCGCTGCGCCGATCAGCTCCTGGGGTGGCACTGGCGCACCCGCCGGTGGAGGCTCGTTGCCATACGGCATCCGGAGCTAAGCCGGCGCCGGGACCGCGGCGCTGACGATCGCCAGGAAATCGGCCGCCACCAGGCTGGCGCCGCCGACCAGCGCCCCGTCGACGTTGGCCTCGGCCAGCAGCTCGCCGGCGTTGGCCGGCGTTACCGAGCCACCGTAGAGGATGCGAACCGCCTCCCCCACTGCGGTGCCGAGGGACCCGGCGACCAGCATCCGGATCAGGGCGCAGCTGGCCTCGGCGTGGGCGGGGGTCGCCGTCCTGCCGGTGCCGATGGCCCAGATCGGCTCGTAGGCCAGGACCAGCTCCAGGCCCTGCTCCTCGCTCAGCCCGGCCAGCGCCGCCGGCACCTGTCGCCCCAGCACCGCCTCGGTGCTCCCGGCCTCGTGCTCCTCCAGCGTCTCGCCGACGGCCACCAGCGGCCGCAGGCCGTGCCCGAGGGCGGCGCGCACCTTGCGGTTCACGGTCTCGTCGGTCTCGCCAAAGAGCTGGCGGCGCTCGGAGTGGCCCAGCAGCGCGTAACGGCACCAGCCGGCGATCATCAGCGGCGAGATCTCCCCGGTGTAGGCGCCCTTCTCCTCCCAGTACACGTTCTGCGCGCCCAGCCCGACCTCACTGCCCTCCAGCGCGTGGGACACGGGCCAGAGACTGGTGAACGGCGGCAGCACCGCGACCTCGACGTCGTCGAGCCTGGGCATCCCGGCGAGCAGGTCGGCAACCAGCGTCAAGGACTCGGGCACCGTCTTGTTCATCTTCCAGTTGCCCGCCACCAGCGGCACTCGGCTCATTCAGTCTTCCTCCAGCACCCTGATCCCGGGCAGGTCCTTGCCCTCGAGGAACTCGAGGGTGGCACCGCCGCCCGTGGAGACGTGGGTCATCGAATCCTCCAGGCCGAGCTGGGCCAGGGCCGCGGCCAGGTCGCCACCGCCGATAACGCTGATTGCCGGCGACTTCGCCACCGCCCGCGCGACCGCCTCGGTCCCGGCGCGAAACGGCTCCATTTCGTAGACCCCCAGGGGTCCGTTCCAGACGATGGTGCCGGCCTCGTCCTCCGCGATCATGGCGAAGCCCTTCTGGGTTTCTGGGCCGATGTCGAGCATCATCCAGCCGGCAGGGATGCGGCGCGCGTCGACGACCTGGATGTTGGCGTCAGCACTGAAGGCGTCGGCCACGACGGCATCGACGGGAAGAGCCACCTTCTCGCGACCCGCCTCCAACAGGCGTCGGGCGGTGTCGAGCTGGTCCTCTTCGACCTTGCTGTCGCCGACGTCGGCGCCGTCGGCTTTGAGCAGGGTGCACGCCATCGCTCCGCCCACCAGCATGGCGCTCACCCGGGGCATGAGGTTCTCCATGACCCCGATCTTGGTCGAGATCTTGGCCCCGCCGACGATCGCCACCAGCGGCTCGCGGGGGTTGTCGAGCACCTGGCTGAGGACGGTGACCTCCTTCTCCATCAGCAGGCCGGCGGCGCTTGGCAGCAGGTGGCCGACGCCCTCGGTTGAGGCATGGGCACGGTGGGCGGCGCCGAAGGCGTCGTCCACGTAGGCGTCGGCGAGGTCCGCCAGCAGGCGGCAGAACCCGGGGTCGTTGGCCTCCTCGCCGGGCTCGAAGCGCACGTTCTCCAGCATCACCAGTTCGCCGGGGGCGATCTCGGAGAGAAACAGCTCGACCGGCGGCCCGGCAACCCCGGGGGCGACCTGGACGTGGACGCCGACGATCTCCTCGAGGCACACCGCCAGCGGCGCCACGTTCAGCTCGGGCACGACCTTGCCACCAGGCCGGCCGCGATGGGTGACCAGGCGAATCTCGGCGCCGAGGTTGAGGAGGGCGCGGATGGTTGGCACCGCCGCGCGGACGCGCGAGTCGTCAAGGATGCGGTCACCATCGAAGGGGACGTTGAAGTCGACGCGCAGAAGCACGCGCTTCTCGAAGAGGTCGAGATCCCTGATCGTCCGCAGCCGGCGCCGACCCACCCTAGTTGGCGTCGAAGCCCTTCTGCCCCATGAAACGGATGAGATCGACCACACGGCACGAGTATCCCCACTCGTTGTCATACCAACTCAGGACCTTGACCAGGTTGCCGTCGATGACCATCGTCGACTTGGCGTCGACGATGCTGGAGTGGCTGTCACCCTCGAAGTCGGTCGAGACCAGCTCCTCCTCGGTGTAGCCCAGGATGCCGCTGAGGTCGTCCTCGCTGGCGCGCTTGAAGGCCGCGTTGACCTCCTCGGCGGACGCCGGCTTCTCGAGCTCGGCGACAAGGTCGACCAGGGAGACGTCCCGCGTTGGCACCCGCAGCGACATCCCGTGGAAACGACCCTTGAGCGCCGGCATGACCAGGGACATCGCCTTGGCGGCGCCGGTGCTGGTGGGGATGACGTTGATGGCGGCCGCTCGCGCCCGTCGCTTGTCCTCGTGGGGCGCGTCCAGGAGCCGTTGGTCGCCGGTGTACGAATGGACCGTGGTCATCAACGCCGCCTTGATGCCGAAGGAGTCGTGCAGAACCTTGGCCACCGGGGCCAGGCAGTTGGTGGTGCAGGAGGCGTTGCTGACGATGTGGTGCCGGGCCGGGTCGTATTCGTCCTCGTTGACCCCGATCACAACGGTTATGTCCTCGTTCTTGGCCGGGGCCGAGATCATCACCTTCTTGGCGCCGCCCTTCTCGATGTGGACCTTGGCCTTCTCGGCGTCGGTGAAGAAACCCGTCGACTCCACTACCAGCTCGACGCCGAGATCGGCCCAGGGCAGGTTGCCGGGGTCGCGCTCGGCCAGCACCTTGACGCGCTGACCGTCGACGATGAGGTGGTTGCCCTCGAAGCTCACCTCGCCGTCGTAGGCGCCCAGGACGCTGTCGTGCTTGAGGAGGTGAGCCAGCATCTCGGGGCTGGTGATGTCGTTGACGGCGATGACGTCGATGTCGTCGAAGCGCCGTGTCGCCCGGAAGACGTTGCGTCCGATCCTCCCGAACCCGTTTATCCCAACCTTGATGCCCAAGGGATTCCTCCTTATTGCAGGTTCCACCCACGTTCACGACGGGTGGCACTCGGTACGAAGTGGGACGCCGGTAATCGGGCGGATCCGAACGGCGCTGCCGTCGGCGTGCCGACCCCTAATTTATCAGACCGGCTTCCTGGGCCACGGCCGAGAGCCGGCGCAGCCGGGCATTGACCGCCGACTTGCTGAGGCCCATCCGCTCGGCCATCTGGCCCAGTGTCGCCGAGGGCATCGCCAGGCGGGTGCCGGCCACCTCTCGCAGCGCCACGGGCTGGTCGTCGAGAACCCTCGACTCCATCAGCCGCCGCACCTCGGCGACCTGGCGCAGACCGGTGGCCACGCTCCGGCGTAGGTTGGCGGTCTCCGAGTTGGCCTGCCGGTTGGCCTGCCCGCGAAGCTCGCGAAGGATGCGGTCGTTCTCGAAGCGCAGGACCCCCTGGCTGGAGCCCATCGCCTTGAGCAGGGTGGTGACGTCGTCGCTGCCCTTTACATAGACCATCCAGCGGGCTCCCCGGCGGCGGGTCCGCGGCCGCAGGCCAAGGCTGCGGACGGCGGCGGCCACGTTGTCGGCGCCGCGCCGCCCCGTCATCCCGAACTCGAGGTGTGAACCACCCGGCCCGATGCTGGCCACCCCGGCAGCGGTGAAGGCGCCGCGGAGGTAGGCCCGGCGGCAGCAGGCGCTGGCGGGCAGAGCTGCGGCAGGCGTCAGCTCGACCAGGGGGCCCCCGCGCTCGATGCCTACGTCATAGCTGGGACGGACGTGGGTTCGACCACGCTGGAAGTGGCCGGCGTGGGCTCCCTGTTCACCGTCACCGCGGAGGGAGCGACCCAGCCGCACGACCTTGCGCGCGGCGGCGTTGCTGGTCAGGCGAATGCTGAGGACAGCGGCGTCATCGCGGACCCTGGCCGCGGCGGCGAAACCCTTCAGCTCGCTCAGCTGGCAGCAGGCCCGGGGCTGCGCCAGGAGGGCTAGCTCGTGGCGCACGTCGGCGGTGAACGACGCCCTGCCCTGGGCTGCCATCCGGCCTCAGCTGCGCGTGTCGCGGCGGCGGACGCTCATCGGGGCAGATTCTAGGGCCCGTCCCACAGCCCATATACTCCCCGCCGTGGACCCGTGCAGCCTGCCGACCTGCCTGAAGATCGGGGTCGATCCCATCGCTCTCCACCTGGGCAGCTTCGCTCTCTACTGGTACGGGCTGCTGGTGGCCCTGGGCTTCATCATCGCCATCCGGGTCGGCAGCCGCGAGGCGGAGAAGGTCGGCCTCAACGCCGACCAGCTGCTGTCGGCGACGCTGGTGGGGGCGCTCTTCGGTCTGCTGACAGCCCGCGTCTTCTACGTGCTGCAGAACCAGCCGCAGTACTACATCGACGGCAAGCACCTGGGTGAGGCACTCTCGCTGTGGCAAGGCGGGCTGACCTTCTACGGCGGCATCTTCGGCGCGATTCTGGGGGTCTGGCTCTACACCGGCCGCTACAACCTGCCGTTGCTGCGCTTTCTCGACATCGGCGCCCTGGTCGCGCCACTGGGCCAGGCCATCGGGCGGGTGGGCAACGTCATCAACGGCGACATCATCGGACTCAACACGCGCAACTTCGGCATCGAATACACCAGCGGCAACAACCTCCTGCTCCCCACCGACCAGGTCGGCAAGGCGCAGCACCCCGTGGCGGTTTATGACATGTTCTGGGAGGCGGCACTCTTCGCGGCTCTCTTCTACCTCTGGCGCCGTCGCATCCTGCGGCCGGGACAGGCTGCCGGCGTCTACCTCTTCGGCTTCGCCGCCGGCCAGCTGCTCGTCGGCGCCTTTCGCGCCGCACCGGTCGGCCAGGTCGGGCTCAAGGCCAACCAGCTGACGGCACTGCCGATCCTGGCGGCCGGACTGTGGCTCTTCCTCCGCTCCGCCCGGGGCGGGGCGACCTACAAGGAGGCGCAAATAGAGCCGGTGGCGGCAAGAAAGCCGAGGCCTCGCAGGCCGGCGGGAACCGCCGTCCGGCGGCCCGCCGGCGCCTCGGGCGCGGCCAAGGTGGCGGCGCCACGGGCCCGCAGGGCAGCGGCCCCGGCCAAGAAGGGTGCCCGCAGGCCACAGGCCAAGGGCGGCTAGACCTGCTCCTTGATCGCCTCCGCGACGGTGGCGGGGACGGTCTCGGAGAGCTCGGCCAGGCTGGCGTCCCGGATCCCGGCCAGCGAGCGGAATCGCTTGATCAGGGCCCGTTTCCGCTTGGGCCCCAGCCCCGGGACGGCGTCCAGGGGCGACGCCAGCCGCTGCCGCGCCCGGGTCCGGCGGTGGAAGCTGATGGCGAATCGGTGCGCCTCGTCGCGGACTCGCTGGAGCAGGAAAAGCGCGGTGGAGTCGAGCGGCAGCAGCAGCGAATGCGACGAGCCGGTGGGGATCAGCTCCTCCTTGCGCTTGGCCAGGCCGAAGGTGGCGATCTGGTGTACACCCAGCTCCTCCATCACCTCGCGCGCGGCGTTGAGCTGGCCCCTGCCGCCATCGATGATGACCAGGTCGGGCAGGCTCTCGAAGCTGGCGTCGGAATCCTTGCCGCCGGCGCCGTCGGGACGGCCGCCAAGCCGCCGGAACCGCCGCCGCAGCATCTCCTGGAGCATGGCGAAGTCGTTGGCGCCGGCGACGCCCCTGATGTGGAAGCGTCGGTAGTGGGCGTTCTTAGGGCGCCCGTCCTCGAAGACCACCATCGAACCGACGGGGTCGGTGCCCATCAGGTTGGAGATGTCATAGCACTCGATCCGGCGCGGCAGGTGGTCCATCCCCAGGGCGTCCTGGAGGTCGGCCAGGATCTTCTCGGTGCGCTCGCTGTCGTAGTCTTTCTTGATCGTCGCCTGGCGAAGCGCCTCCTCGCCATTGCGCCTGGCCATTTCCAGCAGCTGGCGTCCCCTCCCCCGCTGCGGCACCATCACCCGCACGTGTGACCCGCGCCTCTGGCTCAGCCAGTCGCCGAGGGTCCCGGCATCGGCGATGTCGACCGGCACCAGGATCTCCTTGGGGTAGGTGGTGGCGTCGCCGTAGAACTGCCCCACAAAGCCGTTGATGACCTCGGCCTCTCCCATCTCACTGGCGCCCTCGAGCTCGAAGGACTCCGATCCGACAACCTGCCCGCGGCGCACGGTCAGCACCACCACCACCGCGCCGGCGCCGTCACGCGCCAGGGCCACGACGTCCTGGTCGCGCGCCGCCTGCGAAAGCACGCGCTGCCGTTGGGCCACCTGCTCCAGGGCCACGCTGCGGTCGCGCAGCCTGGCCGCGCGCTCGAACTCGAGCTTGTCGGAGGCCTCTTGCATGTCGCGGCGGATGGCTCGGCCCAGCTCTTCCGAGCGCCCCTCCATGAAGACCCCGATCTGCTCCAGGTTGCCGTGGTACTCGTCGGAGCCGATCAGGCCCTCGCACGGTCCCGAGCAGCGCTTGATGTGGTAGTCGAGGCACACGTGCCCGCGCTTGAAGATGTCGTCGGAGCAGGTGCGATAGGGGAAGATCCGGCGCAGCGTCTTCATCGTCGTCCGCAGCGCCCCGGCGTTGGTGAAGGGCCCGAAATATCGGGCGCCGTCGTCGGTCACCTTGCGCACGGTGTAGACGCGGGGGAAGTCGCCCTTGCGCGGCAGCTTCATGTAGAGGTAGTTCTTGTCGTCACGCAGCCGGATGTTGTACTTCGGCCGGTAGCGCTTGATCAGGGTGCACTCCAGCAGGAGCGCTTCCTGGTCGGTGCTGCAGGTGAGGACGTCGAAGTCGAAGACCCGGTTCACCATCCCCGTCATCCGCGGGTCGGTGGGACCACCGGCCTGGAAATATGACCGCAGCCGGCTGCGCAGGCTGTGGGCCTTGCCGACGTAGATGACCCTGGTCTTGAGGTCACGCATGACGTAGACGCCGGGGCTGTCTGGGGCCTGCCGGAGGCGCTCCTTGAGGAGCTCGGGGCGGTCAATGAGGAGGTCGGTGCTCACGACTCGATACTAGGCGTGTGCAGATCAAGTTCCGGCTGCCGGTCGACGACAGCCCTGACATCCTGCTGGTGCATTCGCCCTGGACCAGCCGCAGCCAGGTTTTCGTAGACGGCGCCGAGGTGCCGGGCGAGCGGAAGGGCCGTGTGCGCTACTTCCGGTTCCGGCTGCCCGACGGCGCCGCCGCCGAGCTGCAGCTGAAGAACACCGGCATCGACGTCCTCCCGCGGGGCACGCTGGTCTTCGGCGACCCGCCCAAATCGCTCGCCGTCAGCCTGGCGCGAGCCCTGGCCTGGTGGGAATACCTGCTCTGTGGCCTGCCCCTGCTGCTGGCGCCGGTGGGCGGCCTGGTCGGCGGCATCTTTGGAGCTTTGGGCGCCTATGGCAACCTCAGGCTGATGCGCAGCGGGCTGGTAGCGCCCCTTCGCGTGGTCGCCGCCCTGGGGGTGCTGGTGGCCGCGACTGTGCTGTGGGTCTTGACCGTGATCGTTATCAGTCTTATCGCTGGAGGGGGGCGCTAGGCGGGTCAGGCGGGCTGTCGCTCCTCCCGGCGCAGGAACGGCTGCAGGTAGTTGCCGGTGTACGAGCGGGGGTTCTCGGCCACGGCCTCGGGCGTGCCCGAAGCGACCACCTCGCCGCCCGCGTCGCCACCCTCCGGGCCCAGGTCGATGATGTGGTCGGCGGTCTTGAGCACGTCGAGGTTGTGCTCGATCACGACCACGGTGTTGCCCTTATCGACCAGGGTCTGCAGCACCCGCAGCAGCCGCTCGATGTCGGCGAAATGGAGCCCAGTGGTGGGCTCGTCGAGGATGTAGAACGTTTGCCCGGTGTCCCTTCGCGACAGCTCGGTGGAGAGCTTGACCCGCTGGGCCTCGCCACCGGACAGGGTGGTGGCGGGTTGTCCCAGGCGGATGTAGCCGAGGCCCACGTCGGCCAGCGTCTGCAGCTTGCGCGCGATCCTGGGCTGGTTCTGGAACAGTTCCAAACCCTCGTCCACCGACATGTCGAGGACGTCGGCAATGCTGTGGCCCTTGAACCGCACCTCCAGCGCCTCCCGGTTGTATCGCCTCCCCTTGCAGACCTCACACGGGACGTAGACGTCCGGCAGGAAGTGCATCTCGATCTTGATCATGCCGTCGCCCTGGCAGGCCTCGCACCGTCCGCCCTTGACGTTGAAGCTGAACCGCCCTGGCGTGTAGCCACGCTGGCGGGCCTCGGGCAGGCTGGCGAAGAGCTCACGGATGTACGTGAAGACGCCGGTGTAGGTCGCCGGGTTGGAACGGGGGGTGCGGCCGATCGGACTCTGGTCGACGTCGATGACCTTGTCCAGGTGCTCGAGCCCGGTGACGCCGCGGTGCCTGCCCGCCCGTGTCCGGGCCCGGTAGAAATGCTGCGCCAGGCGTCGGTAAAGGATGTCGTTGACCAGGGTGGACTTGCCCGAGCCGCTCACGCCGGAGACGCAGATCAGCGTCCCCAGCGGGAAGGCCACGGTGACGTCCTTGAGGTTGTTCTCGGTGGCGCCCTTGAGGCTCAGCTTCTTGCCAGAGCCCTTACGCCGGCGAGGCGGCAGGGGGATGACGCGCTCGCCACGGAGGAACTGCGCGGTCAGCGACTCGCGGCTGCGCATCAGCTTCTCGAATGGTCCGCTGAAGACGATCTCGCCACCGTGCTCGCCAGCGCCCGGCCCGATGTCGACAAGCCAGTCGGCGTGACGCATGGTCTCCTCGTCGTGCTCCACCACAATGAGGGTGTTGCCCAGCTCGCGCAGCCGTTCCAGGGTGTTGATCAGCTTGCGGTTGTCGCGCTGGTGCAGCCCGATCGACGGCTCGTCGAGGACGTAGAGCACACCCATCAGCCGCGAGCCGATCTGCGTCGCCAGCCTGATCCGCTGGGCCTCGCCGCCTGACAGCGAGGGTGTCGTGCGGTTCAGGGTCAGGTACTCGAGCCCCACGTCGACCATGAACTGCAGCCGCTCCTTGATCTCCTTGCGGATCTGGTAGGCGATCGTCTCCTCGCGGTCGGTCAGCTTGAGCTCGTCGAAGAAGTTCGCCGCGGCGGTGACCGAGAGGTCGCACAGCTCGCTGATGTTGAGCCCGCCGACGGTCACCGCCAGAGACTCGGGCTTGAGGCGGCGGCCGTTGCAGACCGGGCAGGGCCGCGACACCATCATCCGCTCGATCTCGGCCTTGGTGTAGTCCGACTCGGTCTCGCGGTAGCGCCGCTCGAGGCTGGTGATGACGCCCTCGACGGTGGCGCGCTTGAAGCGCCTGCGGCCGAAGCGGTTGCGGTAGCTCCGCTTGCCATCGAAGTCGTCGGTGCCGTAGAGGAGGAAGTCGAGGTCCTCTTCCGAGAGGTCGCCCACCGGGGTGCTGGTGCTGATGTTGTATCGGCGCGCCAGCCAGCGCGCCTGCTCGCTGTACCAGTGGCCCTTGCCGCCGGTGGCCTCGAAGGCGCCGTCTTCGATCGACAGCGTGCGATCGGGCAGGACCAGGTCGGGATCGACCTCGAGCTTGGTCCCCAGGCCGGTGCACTCGGGGCATGCCCCGTGCGGGCTGTTGTATGAGAAGTTGCGCGGCTGGGGCTCCTCCAGGCCGGTGCTGCCATGGACCGGGCACGCGTATGACAGCGAGAACACCGCCTCGGCCAGGTCGCGGGCACCCTTCAGCTTCTTCTTGGGGGCGTCTGTGGCCACGCCGACGTCGGGGATCGGCGCCACCAGCACCGAGCCCTGCGACATCCGCGTCGCCGTCTCCACCGACTCGGTCAGCCGCGAGCGCGAGGCGGGGTCGACCACCAGCCGGTCGATGACGATCTCGATGTCGTGCTTGTAGTTCTTTTCGAGCTTGATCTCCTCCTCCAGCTCGAAGATGTTGCCGTCCACCCGGGCGCGGACGAAGCCGGCCTTGCGGGCGCCATCGAGGACGTCGGCGTGCTCACCCTTGCGCCCCACCACCACCGGCGCCAGGATCATGATTCGCTGGCCCTCGGGCATCTCCAGGACCTGGTCGGTGACCTGGTCCACTGTCTGACGGGCGATCGGCCGGCCGCAGATGGGGCAGTGCGGGTGGCCCACCCGGGCATAGAGCAGGCGTAGGTAGTCGTAGATCTCGGTGACCGTCGCCACGGTCGACCGCGGGTTCTTGCTGGTGCCCTTCTGGTCGATGGAGATCGCGGGCGAGAGACCCTCGATCTGGTCGACGTCGGGCTTCTCCATCTGGCCGAGGAACTGGCGGGCGTAGGCGGACAGGGACTCGACGTAGCGGCGCTGCCCCTCGGCATAGATGGTGTCGAAGGCCAGCGACGACTTCCCCGACCCGCTCAGGCCGGTGAAAACGACGAGCTTGTCCCTGGGGATGTCGAGGTGGACGTCTTTGAGGTTGTGTTCGCGGGCACCACGAACTACGAGGCGATCTGAGGGCACTAGGAGACGTTAACCAGGAGGCGAAGCGGCACCTTCCAAGTTTATGGGGGCAAGCGTCACCTCGGCCCCGAGGCCGGAGGCGGTGTTTACGGGGTCAGTGGACCAGCAGCCGCCATCGCCAGCCGACCCGGTGGGTGACGTACCGCACCAGCGAGGCCATCGTCTTGAGGCCGTAAACCAGGCTGACCCGGAAGTTGACAGATGAGGCCTCGGCGAAATACCGCGTCTCCACCGGGACGTCAACGGCCTTGAAGCCAAATGCCGCGGCCTGGATCAGGATCTGGGTGTCGAAGACGAAGTCGTTGGAGTTGCGCAGGAAGGGGACGGTCTCCAGGAACTGGCGGCTGTAGGCGCGATAGCCGGAGTGGTACTCGGTGAGGCGAAGGCCGAGGACGGCGTTCTCGCAGACCGTGAGGAACCGGTTCGCGATCCGCTTCCACCAGGGCATGCCCCCCAGCCTGGCCTGGCCGGGTCGGGCAAACCGGGAGCCCAGGACCAGGTCGGCCTCACCGCGTCGGATGACGTCGATCATCTGGCCCAGGATCTTGGGATCGTACTGGCCGTCGGGGTGCAGCATGACCACCACGCCGGCGCCCTGGCGGAGCGCCTCCATGTAGCAGGTCTTCTGGTTGCCGCCGTAGCCGACGTTGTGGGGATGCTCGACGACTACGATCGGCAAAGAGCGCGCCACCGCGACCGTCTCGTCACGGCTAGCGTCGTCAACCAGGATGACACTGTCAGCCACCCCGGTAGGAATGTCCACGAAGGTAGAGGCGAGCGTCAACGCGGCGTTGTACGCCGGCATCACCACGATCGCGGGACCGGGAGAACTATCGGGATCCGGCTGGCCGTCAAGGTGCAGCTCCACCTCGGCCTCCGGCATCCGCAGCGCCGTCACCAGCGCGCCGCCCTGCTCTGCATCGAGTACGGGGTCATCGACCGCACCATAACCCGCGAACCAGCACCTGGAAAGGGGTTTACACGCGCCTGTCGCACGAATGGAACTACGGCAGGCGGCGGAAGGCGTCCTCGATGGCAGCCGCACTCGGACAATCGGACGGCGCGCCGAGGCAGACGATCACCACCTTGCCCGGCGCCGTGGACTGCCAGGCCGCGCCCGGTCGAGGGTCGCCGGGGCCCGCCAGCTCCAGGCCGAGGGCGGGGTCGGGCACGGTGGCGTTCACGATCTCGGCGGCGGAGTGGCCGGTGGCCATCTGTGAGGTCGTGGCGACGTAGGTGCCGGTTGCCTCGTACCCGGCCTGCACCCGCTCAGGGGCGACCAGCGTATAGGCGACCCGAGCCGCGCGGTCGACCGCGTTCTGCCAGGCGATGTAGTCCGCCTGGGCGGGGACGAAGTAGGCGACCCCGAGCACCATCAGGGCCATTGCCCAGGCCTTCCCCGCCAGCGCCAAAGGGCGGGACGGTCGCGCCCGGGTCGAGGCGAAGGCACACAGCAACGGCACCAGCGGCGCCACCACGGCCAGGTAGTAGCGGTCCAACGGCGTCGTGAACCAGATCGGCGGGATGTGCGCCACGGCGACAACGGTCAGCAACGCGCCGTCGGGGCCGAGCGCTCGGGTGTTCCAGATATCGCGTCGCCAGATCAGCACCATTGCAAGGCACACCGTGCAGACGACCTGGAGGGCCAGCATGGCGGCAATTGGAACCAGCGTGGGTTTGCTCCCGGGCAGGTGGATGGGGCCCAGGCCCCAGACGCCGAAGACATTGCCGGGCCAGATCACGGCGCCGAAGTAGAAGGTCCAGACCAACACGCTGGCGAGGCCCGCCGCGCCGAGGATGGCGGCGCCCACCCTGAACGGATCGAGGCCGCGATCGGACTCCACCCGACCTCGCAGCAGGGCGACCAGCAGGGGCACGACCAGGAGGCTGAGGAAGGGTCCGAACAGCGTTACCGCCCCCACCACGATGGCGGGGGTGGTGCTCCGGGTCCCGGTCCGCACCTGGCCTGCCACCGGGCTGGCAAGGCCGACCACGAAGGGGAAGGCAATGGCGGCGGCGGCTGCCACTGCAGTGGCGGCCAGCCAGGCCCACTCCCGGCTGCTCACCGTCCGATGTCGCCGGGCCACCAAGAGGCCGGCGCCGAGGCCGAGCGGCAGGATGACCCCGTGCTGCCGCTGCAGCGTCGCCATCAGCACCAGCACCAGGAACACCGGCGCCCCCCTACCCTCCTTGACCCATCGCTGGCCCGCCACCAGGGCGGCCAGCATCAGGCCGATGTAGGCGATGTCGCTGGTGAAGCCTGCGGCCACCGAGAGGGCCACCGGGCTCGTCATCAGCAGGGTACCCGAGACTGCGCTCCAAAAGCGATCGGCGCCCCGGCGGGCGGCCAGCACGTACGACGACGCCCCGGCAACGATGGCAAAGGGGATGACCGTCAGCCGGTAGAAGCGGGGATCGACGCCGGCCAGTGCCAGGGGCGCCGCGGCCAGCAGCTGGTCGAGGGAGACTGGCAGGACGCCGGGCCAGAGTTTGAGGCCGGCGCCGGCGCGCAGCTCAGTGAGCGGGAAGCGAAACTCCCACTCGTCACTGAGGGCCACGCCGGTGGCGAGGTCGAAGTACACCACCAGAACGATTGCCACCGCGGCGATGGCAAGCGGCAGCAGGTAGGCGCGGCCTCGAAGGACCCCCAAGCGGCGAACCGTCAGCGCCGGCGGGGGCCGCCTCGCCGGTAGCCGAAGCTCCGGCCGGTGCTTCGCGGTGTGTCCGAGCGGGCGCCGGCAGCGGCGGCCTCGGCTCCTGCCTTCGGCTCGTTGGCCTCGTTGAGCGCCTTGCGCAGGTCGATCAGCTGGTCGCGCAGCATGGCCGCCTTCTCGAACTGCAGCTCCCGCGCGGCGCGGCCCATGTCGCGCTCCAGGCGCCGGGCCAGCCGGATCACCTCGTCGGGCGGCATCCCCGCGACCGCCTCGTACTGGGCGACCTCCTCGGCGACCTGCTGCTTGTGCGTCTCGATGTTGTAGATCGCCTTCTTGATCGAGGCCGCCGTAATGCCGTGCTCCAGGTTGTAGGCGACCTGGGCCGCGCGGCGCCGGTCGGTCTCGTAGATCGCCTTCTCCATAGCCTCGGAGCGGGTGTCGGCGTACATGATGACGCGCCCCTCGAGGTGCCGCGCCGCCCGCCCGATGGTCTGGATCAGCGACCGGTAGCCCCGCAGGTAGCCCTCCTTGTCGGCGTCGAGGATGGCGATGAAGGCGACCTCGGGCAGGTCCAGCCCCTCCCGCAGCAGGTTGATGCCGACGAGGACGTCGAAGTTGCCCAGGCGCAGGTCGCGGAGGATGTCAACCCGCTCCAGGGTATCGATGTCGGAGTGGAGGTAGTTGACCCGGAAGTCCATCTCCTTGAGGTACTCGGTGAGGTCCTCGGCCATCCGTTTGGTCAGGGTCGTGATCAGGGTGCGGTTGCCGGCCGCGATCTCCTTGCGCAGCTCGCCCACGAGGTCGTCGATCTGGCCCTCGGTGCCGCGCACCTCCACGGCTGGGTCGATCAGGCCGGTGGGCCGCACGATCTGCTCGACCCGGTTCCCCGATCG
>JBARRR010000096.1:0-10702 GCA_049644325.1 Candidatus Dormiibacterota bacterium | reverse complement strand
CGACGGTGAAGGCTAGCTCCTTGAGCTTGCCATCGCGGTGAGCCTTGACCTCGTCCCAAGTCACCGGCGTCGAGACCGTGGGGAGCTCCCGGGCCCGCAGCGAGTACACACAGATCGTGGTCTTGTGGCGGTCGTTCTGGCTCCAGTCGACGAAGACCTTGCCCTCTCGCAGCGAACGCTTCATCTGCGAGATCACCAGGTCGCGGTGCTCGGACTCGAGCTGCTGGGCCATCGCCAGCGAGAAGCTCTTGGTGGCGTCGTAGGTCGACCGGGTGTTGAGGGGAACGTACACCTGGAGCCCCTTGGAGCCGGACGTCTTGGGAAAGGCCTCAAGGCCGAGGTGGTCGAACATCTCTTTGAGCATCATGCCCACGACGCAGCACTGCTTGATCGTGGCCGGCGGCCCGGGGTCGAGGTCGAAGACCATCATCGTCGGCTGCTCCGGGTTCTTGGCCAGGGACAGCGATGTGTGCAGCTCAATGCTGGCCAGGTTGGCAGCCCAGATCAGGCTGGGCAGGTCGTCGATGACGCAGTAGTCCATGGTCTCGTCCTTGCGTCCGCTCCAGATCGGCGCGGTGTGGACCCACTCGGGCCGGTGCTTGGGGCAGTTCTTCTCATAGAAGAAGGGGCCCTCGACGCCGTCGGGATAGCGCTTCAGGGTCAGGGCGCGGCCTTTAAGGTGCGGCAGGATCGCCGGCGCCACGTTGGTGTAGTAGTCGATCACCTGCGCCTTGGTGAAGGCGACCTGGGGATAGAAGACCTTATCCAGGTTGGAAATGCTGAGCTGCCGACCCCCGACCGCGACCTGGACCTTAATGCTCACGCCGACAAGCTTGCCTGATCGACTCCCCAAGTGTTTACCGATCGTTACATATAGGTCTAGTAACCGGGGTTCGCTTCAAGTCAACTAATGGTGATGCCTCGAACTGCGATTGTGCGTGCCACCGCGCTGATGACAGCCGTACTGGCGCTGACCCCCACGTTGGCCTCGGCAGCGACCGCGGCCCCCTCCCCCTCCCCTTCGCCATCGGCCGCCGCCCGCTGCTCGATTCCCCCCGGGATGGAGTCGGACGCCCAGGAGCAGTCATTGCAACAGCAGTGCCTGGCCCAGGCCGGCCAGATCCAGAGCCAGAAGGACAAGCTCAGCAACAACCTGTCGCTGGCTCAGGGCTCGGCCACCAGCCTGGAGCAGCTCCTGCAGCAGACGAAGCAGGCGATCAGCGACAACCTTGCCCAGCAGGACAAGACCAGGTCTGAGATCCACGACCTGGAGGTACGGCAGGCCGACACCGAGCGGCAGATCGCGGCCACCAGGACCCGGCTGGCGGCGCGGCGGGCCGCCTATGAGGACTTCATCCGGCGCAGTTACAAGTATCAGCCCAACCTGTGGGAGTACCTGGTCTCCAGCAACGGCCTCAGCGATTTCGTTGGCCGGCTCGCGGCCCTGACCCAGATCCGCAACTACGGCGACGACCTGATCGCCAAGATTCGCGCCGAGCAGGGCCGGCTGAATGCCCAGCAGGACCAGCTTCTGAATGACCACCAGACCGCTCTGAAGAAACAGGACGACCTGACCAAGGCGCAGCGGGACCTGGTCGACGCCGAGGTCAAGGCGGCGGCCGTCCTGGTGGCCCTCAACGACTCGATCGGGGCCGCCCAGAACGAGCTCAACGCCGCCGACGGCCAGTCGGCCGAGCTGGTGGCCAAGATCGTGGCCGAGCAGATCGCCCGTCAGAACGTGCTCATCCAGCAGGCGAACGACGCCGCCTGGGCGGCGGCCCAGGCCTGGCTGGCGAGCAACAACGCCACCTACGTCAACTCCACCGGCCATTCCAAGAAGTACCCGATGATCTGGGCGGCGCAGAAGGGCGTCATCAGCCAGGGCTTCGGCCCCACCGACTTCACGATGGAACCTCCCGGCTTTGGAGCCCCGCACTTCCATGCCGGCGTTGACGTGGCGGCGCAGTCGGGGACACCGATCTTCGCCGCTGACGATGGCGTCGTGGCAACCGCCGAGACCAGCATGCTGGGCAACCAGATCGTCGGCTATGGGCGGCACGTGATCATCGCCCACCACAACGGCGTCATGACCCTCTACGGGCACCTCGACGGCTACATCGTCAAGCCCGGCGACCGTGTCACACAGGGCCAGCTGATCGGCGTCATGGGCTCCACCGGCGCATCCACCGGCCCCCACCTGCACTTCGAGGTGCGGGTCAACAACGTCCCCACGGACCCCTCTCCCTACCTGCCCCCCTTCGGGCCGAACGACTTCAAGGGGTAAGCCCCGGACGCCGGACTCAGGCTGCTTCGCCTGTCCTGCGCCGTAGGCGTTCAGTCCGCCGGACAAGGTCCGTCAGCCAGCGTTCTTCCTGCGGGGTCCGCCCCGGCTGGTCGTCGAGGGCGATTCGGGCAGCCGATGCCACCTCCAGCGCGGCGGCGCCGTCCTTGCGCCGGTGCTCCAGGTCCTTGGCCAGCATGATGCCTGCCTCCCAGGGCCGCTGGTGGCGACGCCAGAGCTGTTCCAGCACCGCCTGGGCCAGCTCGGGATGCTGGGCTCGCCGGCGCAG
The DNA here is from genome assembly GCA_049644325.1 of Candidatus Dormiibacterota bacterium. Lineage (GTDB taxonomy): Bacteria > Chloroflexota > Dormibacteria > DASZGP01 > DASZGP01 > DASZHA01. Next base: position 8,132 of record JBARRR010000096.1, on the reverse strand, counting down.
CGTCGCCAGCCGGAGCCCGACAACATAACTGAGCTCCACCGGGGTCCATGACCCCGGCCAGACGTCGCCGTCCCATGCCGACGACGGCTCGTCCCAGAGAGCCTGGTAGACGCGGGCGGCGTCCGCCATCATCCCCGTGGACTCCAGCAGACGGCCGACTCCCATGCGGTCCAGCGGGTGAGCCAGGCCGCGCCCCGCGATCACCTCGACCAGGTGGTCCAACAGCAAGCTCAGGCTGACGACGTCCTGGCGGTTGTGGGCCATCACCGCGCGGAGCAGCTCCGGGTCGCGACTGCGGAGGTAGGCGAAGTACAGCTCGGGAATGAGGTAGCCCGGGATGTCCTCGCCGCGGTCCTGGCCCAGCACCATCGCCTCCACGTTCTGGAGGTTGCATTGGCCCAGCCGCCACTTGAAGACCCGGCGAGCCGGGTGGAGCAGGTCCAGGTGCGGACGGCGCAGGCAGTCGGGGGTGCGGCGCGACAGCACCAGGCGCCCCTCCAGCACCGGGCTGTCGAAGCTCCGCCCGTTGTAGCTGACCAGGGCGCAACTGGAGGCCAGGTCGGTCTCGATGGCTTCCAGGAAGCCGTCCTCCAGCACGGGGTCGGCAAGCAGGTACTGGCGCACAACCAGGCCGTTGGGTATTCGCCACGCCGTGGCCATCAGGAACACCTGGGTACCGACGCCGCCGCTCAGACCGGTGGTCTCGCTGTCGAAGAAGCAGAGGCCTGACTCCGGCAGCGGCTCCTCGCCGGCCACACCGGCGAAGAGCGCCGAAGCGGCGTTGTAGCCCACATTGGGTGGCATCGCATGGACCGCCTCGACCACCACGTAGGGCCCGCAGGCGTTCTCGCGGACCTCGCCGCCGAGGCTGGTCGCCAGGCCCTCGAGGTCGGCGTCGGGGCGGTGGCGCCGAACCGGTGTCGGCCGCCCTAGACTCTCAAGCCTCTCGCGCAGCAGCAAGGGGTTCCGCCACCTCCCCGGGCAGGGCACGGGCCAGGCGCACCGCCATCGCCTTGGCGTCGACGTCGCGATCCATCTGCACGCCCACGCAGGAGGGGCAGCCACGAGTGCACGCGCACCCCGCGATCAGCTCGTCGACAGCCGCCATGACTTCGGCGTGGAGGTCGAAGAGCCGCGGGCTGAGCCCGATGCCACCGGGGAAGGCGTCGTAGACGAAGACCGTTGCCCCGCCGGTCTTGGGCGAGCGGACCTGCACCGCCACGCCCAGGTCCCGGGGGTCACACATCAGGAACATCGAGGCGCTGTGGCGCAGGCCGTGGGCCAGCCCCCGCAGCCCGGCCTGCAGCTGCAACCGGGTATAGGTTGCGGCCAGTCCGTCGTCCAGCCGGAGCCAGTAGGCGGTGGTGTGGAGGTCGACCTGGGGCAGGTCGATGGGGCCGGCGCCGATTGCGTCGTGGGTATGGAAGCGAATCTTCTTGAAGATGGTGGCCAGCGACGTTACCTGGACCTCGCCGTGCGCCTTGACCAGGGCGCCCTCGGCCGTGTCGAAGGCGTCCAGGATCTCCACCGAGGCGCCCCGGTCGGCATCGGTGTAGTAGTCGACGTTGACCGGCCGGACGTAGGCCTTCTTCTCGGCCCAGTCGAGGTGGTCGACGTGGTACTGCTGGCCCTCGTGGATGTAGATCGCCTGGTCGTGCAGGAGAGTCTGCGCGGCGAACTGGTCCATCTCGCCGATCACCCGGGCGCCGGGACCCCCGGTCGCGCCCGGGGCGTTGCTGGTATCGATGATGACCACGTTCTCGGCCATCACCGTGCGCAGGCTCACCTCTGATGCCGGGAAGGCCTCGGAAGACCAGAACCACCGCCCGGCGGAGTGGTGGGCCTGGCCCTCCTCGCCGAGCAGCTCGAGCAGTTCCTCGATGCGCTTGTCGCCGAAGCCCTCGCCGTCATTGAACGGCACCTCGAAGAGCGACGCCTGGAGGTGGCCCAGCAGCACCAGCAGGTTGTCGGGGTCGACCAGCCCGTGCTCTGGGGAGCGGGAGAGGAAGTACTCCGGATGGCGTGCCAGGAACTGGTCCAGCGGGCTCGAGGAGCAGACCAGGATCCCCACGGACGGCTCCTCGCGCCGACCGGCCCGGCCCAGCTGCTGCCAGGTCGAGGCGATGCTGCCCGGGTAGCCGCAGAGGATGGCCACCTCCATCTGGCCGACGTCGATCCCCAGCTCCAGCGCGTTGGTGGCGACCACCCCCCGGACGGCGCCGCTACGCAGGCCGCGCTCGATCTCGCGGCGCTGCGTCGGCAGGTACCCGCCGCGGTAGCCCCGCACGTCGCCGTGGCGGCCGAGGCGATCGGCCAACCCCTCCTTGAGGTAGCTCAGCAGCACCTCGACCTGCAGCCGGCTACGGCCGAAGACGATGGTCTGGGCGCCACCGGACAGGAAGCGCTTGGCCAGGCGCTGGGTTTCGAGCACGGCCGATCGACGGATGCCGAGCTCGGCGTTGACCACCGGCGGGTTGTAGAAGACCAGCCGTTTGGGGGCCGCGGGGGCGCCGCTCTGGTCGACGACGGCTACCTCCCGCTCGAGTATTCGCCCGGCCAACTCGCCCGGGTTGGCGATGGTGGCCGACGCCATGATGAAGGTGGGGTTGGACCCGTAGAACTCGCAGATCCGCCGCAGCCGGCGGACCACGTTGGCGAGGTGGCTGCCGAAGACACCGCGGTAAGCGTGGAGCTCGTCGATAACGACGTACTCGAGGTCCTGGAAGAGCTTCAGCCACTTGGTGTGGTGCGGCAGGATGGCGGCGTGCAGCATGTCGGGGTTGGTGATGACGATGTGGCCGGCCTCGCGGATGGCGATGCGGGCGCTCTGCGGCGTGTCGCCGTCGTATGTGAAGGTGCGGATGCCGGCCCCAACGTGGCCCGACAGCTCATGCAGCTCGGCCAGCTGGTCCTGGGCCAGGGCCTTGGTGGGAAACAGGTACAGGGCGCGGGCGTCAGGCCGCTCGACGATGCGGCCCAGGACCGGCAGGTTGTAGCAGAGCGTCTTGCCCGACGCCGTCGGCGTCACCACCACGACGTCGCGGCCCGCCGTCGCATGCTCATAGACCTCGGCCTGGTGGCTGTAGAGTCGCTCGATGCCACGGCGTCCCAGGGCCTCCCTGAACTTTGCCGGCAGCCCCTCAGGCATCTCGGCATACCGCGCCGGACGACCCTCGATCAGATGGTCAAGGGCGATGCCTGCCTTGAAGTCCGGGTCGGCGAGAAGGTCGTGCAGGATCTCGATGGCTCCCATCGGGCGCGATCATAGCGCACAGGTGTTCGGCGCACAAGTGTTTGGGGTTGCTACGCCTGGATCGCGGTCGCGGTGAGCAGCAGGCGGGTGCTGTAGCTGTGGGCGCTGCTGATCCAGGCGCCCGAGCAGGTGATCAGCGTGATCGTCGGCGTCCCGGTGCGCGCCATCAAGTCGTTGGGGATGGCGCTGTTGTAGGCGATGTTGCGCGCCTGCGTGACGGTGAAGCGGTGCAACACCCCATCGGCCGAGGTGAAGTCGATCTCAGCCCCGGTGCCGACCTTGCGCAGGTTCCAGAAGACCGCAGGGCCGGTGTACCAATCGAGGTGGCCCTCGACCAAGGAGCTGCCTGGCTCACCCGGCTGCACCGACTGGTCGAAAACGCCGACCTCCCAGATGTTGGACGTTACGTCCATGGCGCCGCCGGCGGTCAACCCCACCGGCCGCGCCACCGCGTCGACGTCGATGGCGTCGATTGTGAGGCGGCCGATGGCGCCGCTCGGCAGCGCCAGCTTCGGCTGCCGCGGCGCGGCGCGCGCGGCGTTGACCTCAGGGGCCCAGCCAGGGGCGGCGGCAACCCGCTGCACCGCCGCGGCGGCCGGCACAAAGGCCGTGGAGCCGCCCATCGCAACGACCGCGAGGGCGAGGATGGGCGCGATTCGAAGCCAGCTGGGGGCCAAGCGTGGGCTCATCGAAGATATCCTGACAAAGGCTGGGCGGGCTGTCACCGAGGAGAAGGAAGTTGGCGCACGGCGGAAGCATCGTTGAGACCGAGCTCAAGTACCTGGGCCCCGACCTGGAAGCCGTGCGCCCGCGGCTGCGGGAAGGCGGCGCTCGCCTGGCCGTACCGCGGGAGCTGGAGACCAACACCATACTCGACGACAGCGCCGGCAGCCTCCGCAGCAGCGACCGCCTGCTGCGCCTCCGCAACCAGCGCGAGCTGACGGTCAAGCTGCCGATCCACGACGATCGCTTCAAGTCGCGCCGCGAGATCACGGCGATGGTAGAGGGCGACGCCATCGAAGAGTTGCTCGCCGGCCTCGGCTACCAGGTCGTCTTCCGCTACGAGAAGTACCGCGAGTACTGGGAGCTGGACGGGCTCAGCATCACACTCGACGAGCTGCCCTTCATCGGGCCGGTGGTGGAGATCGAGGGCGAGCCGGACAAGATCGAGGGGATCGCCCACAGGCTCGGCCTCGAAAGCCTGCCCACGTCGACCAGCAACTACCTCGAGCTGTTCGCTGAGTACGCCCGGGGCAATGGCCTGCCGGAGGGCAGCTTCATGACCTTCGCCGCCGAGGCGGCGCATCAGGGCTAGCCGACCGGGGCAGCCCGCCCGTCCCGGGCGAGGATGTCGGCGACCTCGGTGGAGCCCCAGAAGACGGAGGCCCGCTCGGGGCTGAGCGAGCGGCCGAAACGCTCCACCTCGTCGGCGGCCCGCGTCGCCGCCCCCGCTGCCCCGTTGTCATCGCCGGTGGCGGCGCGCGCCCGGCTGAGGACATCGGCCGCGCGCCAAACGCTGTGAGGATGGCCAAGCTGCTGCGCCTGGTTCAGCGCCTTGCTGGCGACCGCTACGGCGTCAGGCGCCTTCCCACCGGCCAGCAGGCAACCGGCCATGGTGGTGGAGGCGCTAACGGTGTACTTGGGGCGCGGCAGCGCCGCTGCGTGGGCCATCCCATCGCTGGCGTGGGCCATACCCTCATCGTGCTCGCCCATCGCCAGAGCCAGGACGGCGTTGGCGTCCGCCATCCGGATCTGGAACAGGTGCCTGTGGAAACCCTTGGTCTCGTGCGCCATAGTCCAGAGGCCAGGGAGCGCCGCGGCCGCCTGCTCGAGGCGCCGCTCGGCGATGTCGAGGAGCAGCAGGTTGATGCCGGCGGCGCCGATGGCCGGGGCGAAGCCGGATTGGCGCCCCATCTCCAACCCGCGCTGAGAGAGGTCGCGCGCAGCCGAGAAGTCCATCAGCTCGTGCATCGCGCCCGCCCACATGTTCATCGAGCGGGAGGAGAACCGCGGTGTGGCCTCCCAGTCCAATCCCAGGGCGACCGATTTCTCGAACCAGCCGATTGCCTCTTCGTGCTTGCCCAGTCCGACCAGGGCCACGGCCAGGTGCGCCGTACCCTGGTTGCCGGCAGACAGCGCCTGCATCGCCAGCCCAATCTCGACGCCCCGGCGAGCGTATTCGGCAGCCGCAACGTAATCACCGCGCCAGTAGCTGTAGAGCGCCAGCGTGGACAGGGTGTCGGCGTAGTCCCGGTCATTCTTCCGGGCTCCCGTCGGCCAGGCTTCGACCGCCATGGTGGTGGTTTCCAGCGCCTCGGTGAGGTGCCCGTCGGCAAGACTGCCGTGAGCGCTCAGGGCGCGGGCCGCAGCCGCGATCCGTTTGTCGTCAACGACCTCGGCGGCGGCCATGGCCTCGAGTCCAAACCGGGTCATTCCATCAGCGTCCACGGCCCCGAAGGCGACGCTGCCCCGTTCCAGGAGAGCGAGGGCCCGTTCCTTGCCGCTTAACAAGGGCAGGGCGGCGTCCAGGTCGGTCGCGGCCCGTACAAAGTCGCCGGCCCCGGCCAGGGCTCGGCCCCGCCGCACTAATAGATCGGCCGAACCGGGCGATTCCAGATTCCCGGCGAGCAGCTCCAACGCCCGCGAGTAGCTCTCGATAGCCTCGGCCTTGGCCCAGGCATTCGACGCGCGGTCGCCGGCAACTGTGTAGTACCTGACGGCCGCCGATACATCGCCGGCCTCCGCCCAATGGTGGGCAAGCAGCGAGGCCAGCTCGTTCACGTCCGCCCCCGGGGCGGCCTCGAGGTAGCCGGCAACCGCCGCGTGCCGCTCCCGGCGCGCCCGCTTGGGGAGCCGGCCGTAGGCGACCTCGCGGATCAGGGCGTGCTTGAAGTTGTACTGCGATTCACCGGCGAGCGACGTGGCGCGCTCGCGATGAACCAGACCCCGGGATTCGAGGTCGTCGAGGACCAGGTCCACGTTCTCGACCCTGCCGAGGGCCGTCAGCGCGCCACGCCAGAACACGTCACCAACGACGGCGGCGTCGAGCAGGAGCTGTCGCTCATCCTCGGGGAGCATGTCGAGGCGGGCCCCGATGATCGCCTTGACGGTGCTGGGCAACTCGCCGGTCGACCGGCCGTCCTGTTCCGAGATGGTTGCTGACAGCTCTTCGACGAACAGCGGGTTACCCCCGGACGCAACCACCAGGCGGTCGATGACGTCATCCGGCGCGTCCTCCAGGAGAGCCGCCGTGATCTGACGTGACGCGTCGGCGCTGAGGGGTTCCAGGGTGATAGCCGAGTAAGCCGCCTGACCGGCACCCCACCCCGGGTGGGTTTCCAGCAGTTCGGGCCTGGCCAGGCACAGGATCATGACCGGCACTTCTCCGACCCGCCCGGCGACGGAGCCGATCAGCTCAACCAGCGTGGCGTCGGCCCAGTGCACGTCCTCGAAAAGCAGCAGCGCCGGCGCGCGCCGAGCCAGGGCGGCGAGCCAGCGCCGCGCGGTGAAGAAGAGCACATTCTTGTCGGGGCCGGCGCCATCACCACCCAGTCCGAGCATGACCAGCAGGTTGGCGGTGACCTCGGGCTCTGGCCCCCCGAACAGTTCCGCGACGTGGGCGTCGACGGCCTCGACCGCAACAGCAGGCGACATCTCGGCCGTGACCCTGGCGGCGCTGCGGACCTGGTCGGCGAAGGGACCATAACCGGTGCCCTCGCCGTACGGCAGCGACCGTCCCGTCAGGACCTCCGCGCCTCCAGCGGCGACCTCAGCGGCGAACTCGCGACCCAGGCGGGTCTTGCCCAGGCCCGGCGGCGCCACCAGGGTGGCGAAATGGGCTCGAGGATCGTCGACGGAACGACGCCACAACCCGCGAAGCATCTCCAGCTCGCGCTCTCGGCCGACCAGCGGCGCGGTCGTCGAGGAGCGTTCGGCCCGCTCGGCCAGCGGCTCCATCGCCAGCCAGGCCTCGACCTTCTCCTCCTTCCCCTTGGCAGCGACTGGCTCGTGGCTGTCATAGCGGATCGCGTGTCGTGTTGCCAGGTAGGTCTCGTGGCCGACGACCACCTCGCCGCGAACCGCAGCGGCCTCCAGCCGCGCTCCGGTATTGATGGTGTCGCCCATGACCGTGTAGTCGCGGCGGCCGGCGGGGCCCAGCAGGCCGGCCATAACCTCGCCCGTATTGACGCCGACATGCAGCGCCAGGTTGTGTTCCGGAGACGTCTTCCTGGGGATCGATTCGACCATCGCAAGGGCCGCCCGTACCGCTCTTTCGGGATCATCGTCGTGCGCCACCGGGGCGCCGAAGACCGCCATCACGGCGTCGCCCATTACGTTGACGACCGTGCCACCGAATCGTGCCGCCTCCTCGCCCATGATCTCGGCGCAGTGGTCGGCGATGTCTCGAACCTCTTCGAAGTCGAGCTTCTCCGACATCGATGTAAAACCGGCGATGTCGGCGAACAGCACGGTGACCCAGCGTCGCTCGTCAGCGTTGCCGTGAACGGCGTTTCTGGCCGCCGGTGCCACCGGCGAGCCGACGCCGCCGGACCCCGGTCCAGCCTCGGCTACCTCAAGGGCTTTGCCACAGGTGCCGCAGAATTTCTGGGCAACGGCGTTGAGCGCGCCGCAGCTCGGGCAGACGATCGCTTCAGGCATCGCTCCCCTGCCCGGTCCGCCGCCTAAGCGGGGGCCCCGGCCTTGAGCTGCTGGATGATCGCGTCGGCCACCTCGCTGGTGCCGACCGAGGTTGGATCGTTGCGGTCGGCCTTCATGTCATAGGTGACGTCCTTGCCTTCGGCGATGATGCTGGCGATGGCGTCCTCCAGCCGCTGGGCCGCGTCCAGCTCCTTCAGGTAGCGCAGCATCATCACCCCGG
>JBARRR010000095.1:0-1768 GCA_049644325.1 Candidatus Dormiibacterota bacterium | reverse complement strand
GGCCGCGGCGGGCGCGCGCCGGGCTTTTAGACCGCCGCGGCGGTGTCCTCGAGGCTTTCCAGGTGCTCGATCACCTTGCGGGTCATCCAGGTGGGGGTGGAGGCGCCTGAGGTCACCCCGACGCGGTTGATCCCCGCGAACCAGGCCGGGTCGATGTCCGCGGGGCTGTCCACCAGGTGCGCCGGCTTGTGGCCCAGCTCCTCCACGACCTGGACGAGGCGCTTGGAGTTGGAGCTGCGGCTGGAGCCGACCACGATCACCATGTCGACCTCGGCCGCGGCCTTGACCGCCGCCTCCTGCCGCTCCTGGGTGGCCTTGCAGATTTCGTTGTAGACCTCGACGTCCGGCCAGCGGCGCTGGATCTCCTCGATCGTGGAGATCGTGTCCCACTGGCTCAGGGTGGTCTGACATGTCACCGCCAGCTTTTCGGTGGGGAAGTCGATGTCGTCCAGGGCCTCGAAGTCCAGCGGCTCGACGAGGTGGACCTGGCCCGGCGCCTCACCCAGTACCCCTTCGGGCTCGGGGTGCTTGCGCTGCCCGATATAGAGGACGTGGAAGCCGCGCCCGGCGAGGTCCTTGACCAGGTCGTGGGTACGGACGACGTCGGAACAGGTGGCGTCGATGGACCGCAGCCCCATCTCGGCCGCCCGCTCCTTGACCTGGGGCGACACCCCGTGGGCGGTGAAGATCACGGTGCCGTCATCGATACGCTGCAGCCCGGTGAAACGGTCGTCCTCGTCGACCAGCTCCACGCCGTGGTCCTTGAGCTCGTCGGTCACGTGCTCGTTGTGGACCAGGTAGCCCAGCATGTGGACGGGCTGGGGAACGGGCTCGGCGCCCGCTTCCGCGCCAACCTGGCGGGCGATCTTGATGGCGTCGACGACCCCGTGGCAGTAGCCCCGGGGCGTGATCTTGACAACTTCCATGTTTTGAGTCTAAGGCGCGCCAGCGCCCTATACCCGATGTACGCTGCCAGCGTGGTAGGCGCGGTCTCCGGCAATGCCGGCCAGGCCCTCCAGGTCGTCTTCTCGTCGGTGGGCCTGTTCATCGCCCTGATAGCGGCCCTGATCGTGGGAATCCTGGTCTACCGGGGGCGGCGCAAGCCGGGCTCCCGCATGCGAGCGGTGATCGACGCCGGCTTCCTCGCCATCCCCGGACTCGTGGCCGTGATCGCTGGCGTGGTTGGCCTCTTCGTTGGCATCGCCTACTTCCTGATCCTGTTCGTCTACTGGCTCTTCTACTTCATCGTGGCGTCGATCTGGGTCGCGATCGTCGGCGGCCAGGTGACCTACCCGGGAGAGTTCGGCGAGATCGCGGGCCAGGGCTTCATCTACCTGGGCCTCGGCCTGCTGATCTCCATCCTGGGCGTCGGCTGGCTGGCGCTGGTGATCGCGCGGGCGGTGCGGATCGCCCAACGCCGGATGGGGGCCACGACGTACACGGTCGCGCCGCAGCCAACGCCGGTCGCTGCCCTGCCCTCGGGCCCCCCGCCCGGCCCCATCCCGCCCGTGCCGCCGCCCCTGGAGCCGGTTCCGCCCGCTCCGGAACCGCTGGCGTCGGCGCCAGACCCCCCGCCCGCCACGGCGCGACGATCGCGCCCAAAGAAGACAATCCAGCCCGCCCCAAAGCCCCGACCCAAGCCGGCGCCACGGGCGCGTCGACGAGATCAAGGAAGTTGACAGCGGCCTGGCCCTGCGGCACTATTCAGCCAACCACGGGATCATCCACGCGCGTCAAGAAGGGACGTCGCGGCCTTGGATCGGAGGAG
>JBARRR010000094.1:0-4708 GCA_049644325.1 Candidatus Dormiibacterota bacterium | reverse complement strand
CTGTCGTCCCATGGTGTGGCTGAGGCCCCACTCGATGTGGAAGGAGCCGGCATGGGCCATCCAGGCGGCTTCGAGACACAGCAGCCGGGGCGCCTCGACGCCAGTCAGGGAAAGCAGCAGCTTCTTGCTGAACACCTCCAGGGCGCTGGCCGCCAGGGCGTCGAGGTAGGGCAGGGCGTTGGGCGCCAGGATGGTCTCGACGGCGTGGTCGATGGCCCGCATGCCGGTGGCGGCCCAGAGCCAGTCCGGGGTCTCGGCGGTGAGCTCGGGGTCGAGAAAGACGGCTTTGGCCGTGAGGCTCAGGTCACGGCCGCCCAGCTTTACGCGGGTGACGTCGTCGGTCTGGCCGAAGCTGCAGGCGAACTCGGCGCCGGACAGGGTGGTGGCCAGGTCGACGATCGGAAGCCGCTCAGGCGCATTGTGGCTGACCGCCTTGGCGGCGTCGACGACGCTCCCCCCGCCGAAGGCCACGAGCCCGTCGGCGTCGGCGGCAACCAGCGCCTTGAGGGCCGCATCCACGGTCGAGCTGGGATTGTGCTGGGCCACCTCGGCGAACTCGCCCGCGATTCGGCCGTCCGCCGCGGCGCGCACCCGGGGCAGCAGGCGCCCGCTGCTCAGGCTTCGGTTGGTCAGCAGGAGGGCGCGGCCCACGCCGATCCGCTCCAGCTCGATATCCAGCTGCTGGCTCACGCCGGCGCCAAGGTAGACGCGCTCGATCGGTAGCGGCGCGAAGACTGCCGGTCCCCCGCTGCTGCCTGCCATCAGCGGTACCTCCATCGGCCGTCGGCGGTTGCCAACTCCGACCGATGGTACGTCCTGGGGTCGCGGGTCGGCAGGCGTCGGCTGCATGGCGACAGAAAATGAAGGAGGGCGGGGCCCGGTGGCCTCGCCCTCCTTCGGTGCCTGGGGTGTCTATCTAATCGTTGGGATCAGTCGCGAAGACGGCGGCGGCGAACCTCCGCCAGGACCGCGATACCGGTCAGGACCATCAGCACGGCGATGAAGCCGGCGATCGCCTCGCTACCGTTGCCGGTGGCGGGAGCTACCACTGATGCCCCCAGGACCGAGCTGTTTGGGTTTCCTGTGGTCGCACTGTTGACGCTCGACGTCGGGCTGGCGGCCGGGCTCTCACCCCCCGTGGGTGTCGGGCTCGGGGTCACGCAGATGCCCTTGTTGCTGCCCGCGTTGATCAGCCGATTCTGGGCGCTGTAGGTCTGACCCGTGGATTCGTCGAACTTGGTTATCACAGCGCCGGTGACGAGGTCGGCCTGCCAGGCGCAGGGGATATCGATGACCAGAGTCTGGTCACCGCTGGCGAACGTACCCGTGGCCTGGGAGAACACCGTCTGCTTGGACAGGTTGCCCAGGTCATTGGGGTCGGCGTTGTACGAGACGAAACTCACCTGGACGCCGGTGCAGTTGGGCGCAATCGTGAAGTGCGCGGTGACCTTGTCGCCCGGGCTTACCCCGTCCAGCGCTACATGGGCCGGGTTCCCATTGGCGGTGTAGAAATAGCTGGTCACGGCAGCCGTTCCCGCCGGACATGCGGTGGTGGTCGCCGCGGTGGCAGCGGAGGCCGGTACGGCAATGAGCGCCGCGGACGCCAGCGCCAGGCTCGACGCGGCGATGCAGAGCCGCAGCGCGCGGCGGCCCCAGGTTGTGTGTTCAGAGACCCCAGACTTAGTCACTGCATCAATCTCCCTTCGATTGCTTGGTCCAACGCCCCCTGCCAGCGCAGGGCGTGCCGACCCCTAATTCAGCGGGTTTTGAGACCCTATTGTGACAAGTACGACGTAGTTACGCAGGTGTTCCTTGCGGGTTTTTTGCCCAATTTCTAGGCCTGTCGCGCCACTGCGGGGTCGAGCGGCTTCAGCCGGGCGAGATTGGGATGGGCTTCCCGGCGAGCCAGTCCAGGATCGTAGACCTGCTCGCGCTGGATCGCCGACTGGCCCAGGTCACGGACCCGCTGCGGGGTGCTGTAATCGGTGGCTCGCTCTCGCGGAACGCGTCCCGCCGCCCTGATCGCGGCCACGATCTCCTCCGGCTCGAGGTTGCTGCCATGATCGGCGCCGCTGCTGCGGGAGATGGTCTCCTCCATCAGGGTGCCGCCGAAGTCGTTGGCGCCCCAGCGCAGCGATTCCCGCACCCCGTCGACGCCGATCTTGACCCAGCTGGTCTGGATATTGGGGATGTCCTTGCCGAAGTAGAGGCGGGCCAGCGCCGCCAGCTTGAGTGAGTCCTGAAGCGGAACCTTGGGGATCGGGTAGCGCTTGGAGAGGGGGTTGTGCTCGTTCTGGAAGGGCAGCAGCACGAACTCGGTGATGCCGCCGGTCTGCCGTTGCAGGTCTCGGATCACCTGCATATGGCGGATCCGGTGCTCCCAGGTCTCGATGTGTCCGTACATCAGGGTGCTGGTGGTCTTGAAGCCGACCTCGTGGGCGGTGCGGACAACCTCGACCCAGGCGTCGGTGTCGAGCTTGTTGGGGCAGATCACGGCCCGCACCTCCTCCACCAGCACCTCGGCGGCGGTGCCCGGGAGGGTGCCCAGGCCGGCGACCTTGAGGTCCTCCAGCACCGACCGCACGGATCGACGCTCCAGGCTGGCCAGCCAGCGGATCTCCTCCGGCGAGAGTGCATGGAGGTGGAGCTCGGGCCAACGCGCCTTGATGTCCTCGAAGAGCTCGAGGAAGAATCGCAGGTCGAGGTCGGGCATCAGTCCCGACTGCATGCAGATCTCAGTGGCGCCGCGGCGTACGGCGTCCTCGATCTTGACGAAGATGGCGGCGCGGTCGTGCCAGTAGGCCGAGCCGTCGTTGGGGTTGCGACGGAAGCCGCAGAAGAGGCAGCTCCCAACGCAGGTGTTGGTCACGTTGACGTTGCGGTTGATTACGTAGGTGACCTCGTCGCCCACCAGCTCCTGGCGAAGGCTGTCGGCGGCGGCGCGGAGGTCGGCGCTGGACTCCGCATAGAGGGGAAGGCGCTCCATGGGCCGGTACCCCCGACGCCGAACCGTGCGCTCCAGCTCCTCAACCGCCGGCCAGGCGTGGTGGGGAGAGACAGAATCGCCGTTCAGGGAGATGCCACCGAGGTCGCGCGCGCCCTCGTCGAGGAGGTCGCTCCAGTCGGCCGTCCCGGTGGGCGCCCCGGCGAGCAGGTTGGGCGGCACCTGGACCTTCACCGCCGGCGGCAGGATCTCGCGGGCCGCCCGCACCGCATCGCGCATGGTGGCGGCGTCCGGCGAGGGCCATCCCGCCATGGGCGTGCCCGGCTTGGGTTGGAAGTCCTGGATGATGACCTCCTCGATGTGCTCGTACCGGGTACTCAGCCCTGCGATCGCCCGAAGGGCGGCGCGCCGGTCGTCAGCGGTTTCGCCAATGCCGACCAGGATCCCGGTGGTGAAGGGAATGCGTAGCTCTCCGGCGTCCTCGATGTGGCGCAGGCGCCGGGCGGCGACCTTGCGGTAGCGACCCTCGTGGGCCTTGAGGTCGTCCCTCACCGTCTCTAGCATCAGGCCCATCGACACGTTCCACGGCTTGAGGCGCACCAGGCTTTGCCGGCTGAGGACGCCGAGGTTGGAGTGAGGCAGGAGCCCCCGTTGCATCGCGCGGCGGGCGACCTCGATGGCGAGATCCACGAAAGCGGCCTCGGCCGTCTCCGACGTCAGCGGTCCAGGACCCCGGGATGGGTACCGGCGGGCAAGCTCGGCCGCGATGTCGGGGAGCTCCCATGGCTTCTCCCCCGACATCACCAGGATCTCGCGGCAATGGCCCTCGACCGCCCGGTCCAGGAGCCGATCCACCTCCGCCATCGAAACCAGGCCGCCGCTGTCGGAGCGGTACTCGCAGTAACCGCAGCGAGCGAGGCACCGATAGGTCAGGTCGACTGTGAGGCTGCGGCTGTAGGTGACCAGCCGGTCCTCATGCCAGTCGGGCATCGCCGTGGTCTCGGCGGCGGCAGGAGCTGCGGGGACTACCGGCAGGGCCTCCATAGGTCCGAAGATTCTAGTTCGCGACCGCCTGCCGGCCCGAGGATCAGCGCTCGTTCGCGGTACGCGTCGGAGGCTGCGCGAGGATCCGCTGCAGCTGCTCGATCCCGAACTGTTGCTGCTGGGTCTCGAGTACAGCGACCAGGCGCTCGCGGTCGGCGTCGGCCTTCTCCAGCTGGCCGCGCTGAAAGGCGAGGTGCTCGCGCAGCTCCTCGTTGCGCTGGCGCTCGACCTCCAACAGCACACGCAGGCTTTGGATCTCTTGGGGAAAGTCCGAGGCGCGGCGCTGCGCGTTCTTGAAGAGGTGCTCGTCGGTGGCCATGGGACGGGTCGAGGGCGCCGGGGCTCCCTCCTCGGCCTGTGCAGCGGGGGCGTCTGCGGAGTGCGCATGGTCCCCCACGTTGGCGGGGGCGTCGTGCAAATCGACCACGTAGGTGCCGTGGTCGTCCCGGCGTGCTCGTAGGAGGCCGGCTTTGATCCGCCGCCTTACCGTGTCGACGCTGACTCCCAGCGCAACCGCAGCCTCTGGTATCGAAAGTTGAACCATCTCGTCCCTGTCGGCCTCGTCCCTATCCGTTGGGGCAAGAATATCCGGCCACGGACCAGCAGGCAGATTAGGGCGACTTGGGTTCAGTCCTCGAGGCGTTTTGACCCTCCCCTCGCGTCGTCCGCGGACTGGGCGGCAGCCGGTCCGCCGCGTAGACCCGGAGGCTAGCCCGCCGC
>JBARRR010000093.1:0-6505 GCA_049644325.1 Candidatus Dormiibacterota bacterium | reverse complement strand
CGAAGCGGCCGGACGCGATCTGCTGGCCGCGCCACTTGGGGTACTTGCCGTAGAGGTCGGGCAGCTCCCCACCCTCGCCGTTGATGGCGACCATGTTGAGCCGCTTGGCCCCCTCGGGATAGGCGCGATAGGCGGTCTCGCCCTGCGAGCCGAAGGACATCGAGCTGATGTAGAAGGGCAGCGAGTGGTCGCCCACCGAGCAGTCGACCTCGAGGCCAAAGAGCGTGGTGCCTGAAGCGTTGGGCTGGAGCTTGAAGTCGAGCACGTGGCGGAGCGACACCGGGTGCTCGAGCTCCTGCTCGCGGACCCGAGAGGCGAAGTCGGCGTAGCCCTCGCCCGTCTCGGCCACGTGCATCGCCTGCTTGTAGACGAAGGGGTTGAAATGGAAGGTCTTGCCCAGGCCATCGCTGCCGTCGCCGGTGGCAAGGGCGTAGCGCTCGGTGGCGTCCCGCTCGAGGTCGGCCAGCGAGAGGCCGCTGCCCTCGGAGCTATAGAAGTTGCGCATCCGGAACATCGCCGCCAGCGCCGGTTCCAGCCCGATGCTGGATTGGAAGCGACCGTAGCCGCGCAGCTCGTGGATGCCCATGGTGCTGATCACCTTCTCGAAGCCCTTGCGCAGGGCGGTGACCAGGTTCTCCAGCGCCTTGGGGTTGTCGGCGTGCATGGCGATGTCCAGCATCAGGTAGGGGTTGAGGGCGTCGGCTCCCAGCGCCATCGCCATCGCCAGGTCATGGAGGTTGCGCAGCGCCCCCGACCGCAGCACCAGGGCGATGCGGCGGCGGAAGGACTCCCCGTTGGGGTCGAACTCACCGCGCAAGGCGAGGTCAACCCGAGACAGGGCCAGGTGGGGGTCGATGACGTGACGGCCGTCGCGGAAGGCGCCACCGTCGTCGATCAGGACCAGGTGGGCGCCCTCGACCCGGGCCGCGCCGATGGCCTCCTCGCCGATCCGCTGGATGGCGCGGTGGAGACCCTCCTCGGGGCGGTACGCGGTGGAGATGATCTTGACCGCCCCGGGGTCCTCGGCGAACTCGGCGAGCAGGTCCTCCAGCACGTAGGTGCCGATCGACTCGGCGATCTCGCGGTACTCGGCCCGCTTCATGGCCGCCTCCTTGAGGTGGCCGCCGAGGAGGATCGGGTGGGTCAGCTCCATGCGCTTGTGGGGACGGATCTGCTTGCCGGTTGTCATCTGGGGCCGGCGGCCGAGGACCACGCGGAGGGAGAAGTGCTCGATCTCCCGCTCCCGGTCGATGGCGGGGTTGGTGACCACCGCCACCGTCTCCTTGAAGTAGTCGGCGACGTTCTGGCGCTGGTCGTTGAGGCTGGCCAGGGGCCCGTCCCAGCCCAGCGACCCGATCTTCTCGTTTCCGGTGCCTGCCAGCTTCTCGACGGTGTCGAGGTCCTCGCGGTCCCAGGCGAAGGCGGACAGGAGCTTGCTGTGATCGGGGATGGCGGCCTGCGACTCGGCCAGGTAATCGTGGTAATAGCGCTCGTGTTGCTTGGTGGCGCGGGTGGGAACGGGGCCGCCGATGTGCTTGCGGTAGCCGCGGATGCCAGGCCAGCGGTGGCGAGCCAGCTCGTTGACCCGCTTCTGGATCTCGGGGTGGCGCATCAACCGCACCCGGTGGCCGCGTTCGACCTGGACCGCGACCCGCTCCCCGGGCGCCAGGGGCACGGGGTCGCTGGTCATCTGCTCGATGGGGATGACACCCTTCTCCGAGGAGAAGAAGAACTCCTTCTCGGTCTCGCCGAACCACAGCGGTCGTAGCCCCATGGCGTCGACGGCGAAGACGCACTCGTCGCCGAACCGGCTGACGATCGCGGCCGGGCCCTGGGAGAACGGCCCCCAGAGCTCGCGGAAGAACATGTAGAGGTCCTGCAGCGCGGGAGGCAGCTGGCGGATCTCGCTGATGATCGGCGGGAAGAGAACCTCCATCCCCTCCAGAAGCGACATGCCGTAGCGGTGGACCATCGTCTCCAGCGTCCGGTTGAGGTCCTGGCTGTCGGAGCCGGCGTGGAGCAGCTGGGTGCCGATGCCGGTTGATTCCTCGCGGAGACGGGCGATGGTGTTGATCTCGCCGTTGTGGCCGAGCATCGAGAACGGCTGCACCCGGTCGAAGACCGACGCCGTGTTGGTGGAGTAGCGGTTGTGCCCTATGGTGATGGCGCTTAGGAAGTCAGGTCGCCGCAGCTCGGGGTAGTAGCGGGCCAGGGTCTCGGCGCTGCCGCGGATCTTGTAGACCACCGAGTCGGCGCTGAGCGAGGAAACGTGGACGTTGGTCTCGCGTTCGATCGCCAGCTGGACGGCGAAGAGGCGGGCGTTGACCACGTCGGTGGTGCCCTGGTTGAGGAAGCCCGCCAGCTGCCAGAACTCAGGCTCCTCGGCGGCGGCCGCCGGGCCCAGGCTGTAGGGCTGGGTCTCGCCGTTGCCGCTCCAGAGGATGTCCGCGCCTATCGCCTTGAAGTGCTCCTCCACCTTATTGCGAACGTCGCCCGCGTGGTCGGTCCCGCGCGGGATCATGAAGTGGCCGACGAAGAAACGGGGGTGGGTGGTGACCGCCTCAAAGAGCCCGGCCTGGACCAGCCGCGCCGCCCAGATCTTGCGAGGTATGTCGGTCAGGACACCACAGCCGTCACCCTCGCCGTCGACGATGCCCGACCGGTGGGCCATCATCATCAGGGCCTCGATCGTCCGCTTGACGTTGCCGTGCGAGGCCCCGCCCTTCTTGCGGACGTTGGCGATCAGGGCGCAGGCGTCATGCTCGTCCTTGAGGAGATCGCGCTGTTCTGCTGCCGGGATGGGTTTCGCCAACTGGGCTCCTCACCTTCTGTAAGCGGCTTACCGCCGGATTCTGGGGTCGCTCGTCTAGGGGAAACAAAGGAAAGACACGCGGCGTGTTGATCATAGCAACGATTTGCTCTGATCCTTGGAACATGACGGCGCAGTCAGGTTGTTTCCTGATTTCCCGATTCGGCGGTAGCCAAGGCGTGACGAGGGCGGAGGCCGCGTTTCCGTGGCCCTCACACATAGGGCAGGTCTCAGCCAACCCTCAGAGTGGTCTCAGGACCGCCTTAGGACCACAGAGGACCCTGGAGGTATGGCAAGGATCGAGGCAGCTTACAAGCGATTTGGCCTGGCATCGCCAGATGCCCTGTCGTTCGGCGTGGACCCCTCGGCCCTCAACTTCGGCCTCGCCGGGCTCCTTGCCGCCGCCGCCGCCCTGGCTCTGAACCTGGCCCAGGCCGGCATCCAGCGGCTCCAGCTACTGGCTAACTAGCCCACGGGCGCGAGCTCCTTTTCCAGCCGCTTCTGGTACCACTGCGTTATGTAGCGCGCGGCCAGCGCCGCGGCTGCCATGCCAATCGGAACGATGATCAGGTGCACGGCCAGCAGCGCGGTCGGCAGCGGGATGCAGAGCAGGACGATGCCGATGCCGAAGACGCCGGCGTAGGTCAGGGCGATGGCGAGGATGGGGAAGCGCTCGGCGAACTTGAACTGCTCAGGAACCTCGGTGGGCACGCCGCCGGCCAGCCGCGGCCCCATCACCTGCAGGCTCGCGACATGACGCAGGTTGGGCGTCATCCTCACCGCCACCTGGACCTGGTTCTGGGGCACCTGGCGAAGGAGCTTGCGCGGGATGTTCAGCTGGACCTCGCGCTGGCGGGTCTTGACATACAGCATCCCCAGCCCGTAGCTCATCGAGACCGGCGAGGCTCCCATCATCTGGCCCTGGATCAGCTCGGTCTGGGCCCGACGGTCGCGCCAGGCGAGGATCAGCGCCGGCCAGATCAGGGTGCCGGGGACGATCGCTGCCAGCAGGAAGACGAGGGCGTCCTCGATCTTCAGCGGCAGGTCGGGCAGGACGAAGAAAAGGCCCGCCCCGATCAGAAGCAGCGCCAGCTGGAAGACGCCGAGATAGAGCGCGATGCGAAATACGGTGCTGGGAGCGTGGCCCTCGAGCATTCGCGCCTGGAGCCGCCCGGAAGACTTGGCCGGGGGCGCGGGCGGTTGAAACTGGGCGACCTTGGCCTTGACTTTGCGCTGCTGCACCCGGGTTTTCTGGCGTGCCACGCCATAACTCTACAGGCGTTAAATACAGGCAACAGGCACCAGCTGCGGGACTGCTGAAGGGACGAAGTGCAAGACCGCGAGGAGGATCTGAATGCCTGTTGCCTGTGCGATGAAGGCTTTCCGACCTGGATGGAAACCACCCATATCTTGTGCCTCGCGAGGGACTTTACCCCATTATCTTGGGCTTGTCAAGCAGGAGGCTTAACGGCTCGAAAGTCCGCCCCAGGACCGCCAACAGCCTAAAGTTCGGCTGCCAAGCGGACCTCGAGAGCCGCCTCGAACCCGCGGACCAGCAGCTCGATCAGGCGATCTCGCGGCGGCACCGACGGGATCAGCTCGGAGAGGCTGACCGACATTGGCTGCAGCTTGCGGGCGGCAGCGTCGCGCATCAACCCGGGCAGCTCGCCCTGCCGGTCAGTGAGCAGCAGGCTGCCGTGCTGGAGGAAGACACCGCGGGTGCGCCACTGGGCGCTGGCCAGGAGCTTGCGCCCGCCCACCAGGATCTCCTCGGCCGAGGCCGAGGCGAAGCACACTGGCGTAACGCCCGACGCCGGGCGCGGCTCGCAGTCGGCGCCCTCACCCTCGATGCCGAGTGACGCCAGCCCGGAGAGGAAGGCCTCGGTGATGGCGTGGTAGGTCTGCATCAGGGTGCCGCCCACCCGCGGGTCCGCCTGGGAGGCGACCAGCGAGTAGGTGACCTCGTCGTCATGCAGCAGCGCCTGGCCGCCGGTGGGGCGGCGGACGACGTCCAGCCCGGCGGCGCGCACCCTGTCGAGGTCGAGGATCTCAGGCTTCTGGCCCAGGCCCAGGGAGATGCAGGCCGGGCGCCAGGCGTAGAAGCGCACGGTGGCCGGGCGCTCACCCGCGACCAGCTCGTCGACCAGGGCGCGGTCGCGGGCCATGTTCTGCTCGCCGGTCATCGGCGGATCGACGATCAACCGCCATGTGGGCGCCGGCACAGCGGGCACCCCGGCGCCGGGCCGGTCAGACGTTGAAGCGGAAGATGGTGGTGTCGCCATCCTGGAAAACGTAATCCTTTCCTTCGATCCGCACCTTCCCGACGGCCTTGGCCTGGGCCCAGCCGCCGGCCTCTACCAGCTCCTTCCAGCCGACCACCTCGGCCTTGATGAAGCCCTTTTCGAAGTCGCTGTGGATGGCGCCCGCGGCCTGGGGGGCGCGGGTGCCGCGACGGATGGTCCAGGCGCGGACCTCGTCCTCGCCGGCGGTGAGGAAGGTGATCAGGTCCAGCAGTGAGTACGCTTCCCGCGCCAACCGGTCCAGCCCCGACTCCTCGAGCCCCAGCGAGCCCAGGAACTCGGCCGCCTCGGCCGTATCGAGCTCGCGCAGCTCAGACTCGATCCGCGCCGAGATCGGAAGCCAGCGGGCGCCATCGGCGCGGGCCACCTCGGCGACCGCGTCGAGGAAAGGGCCGGAGGTCTTGCCCGCGTCGATCTCGCTCACATTGGCGACGTAGATCACCGGCTTGAGCGAGAGCAGGCTGAGGTCGCGGATCAGCGTCTTCTCCTCGTCCTTGAGGCCCAGCCGGCGCGCCGGCACCGCGTCGTTCAGGGCGGTGGCCGCTCGCTGCAGGACCGCCAGCTCTTCGGCGGCCCCCTTCTGCCCTTGCCTGGCCGCCTTCTCGGTCCGCTCCATGCGGCGCTCGACCGTCTCCAGGTCGGCGAGGATGAGCTCGTAGTCGACGGTGGCGATGTCTGACGCCGGGTCGATGGCGCCGCCGACGTGGGTGACGTTGGGGTCCTCGAAGGCGCGCACAACCATGGCGATGGCATCGCACTCGCGGATGTGGGAGAGGAACTTGTTGCCCAGCCCCTCACCCTCGGCGGCGCCCTTGACCAGCCCGGCGATGTCGACAAACGTCACCGTCGCCGGCACCACGCTTGGGGGTTTGAACAGCTCGGCCAGCTTGGTCAGTCGCCCGTCGGGGACCTGGACGATGCCGGTGTTGGGGTCGATGGTGGCGAAGGGGTAGTTGGCCACCAGCGCGCCCGCCTGGGTCATGGCGTTGAAGAGGGTCGACTTGCCGACGTTGGGCAGGCCGACGATGCCGATGCTGAGGCTCAAGACACGTCCCCGGGCTGTCCCGGCGGCGCCGGGTCCAGCACCTCTTTGACCCGGGCGCGGAAGCGCGGACGCTCGATGAACACCTTGGTGCCGCATTTCTCGCAGAAGAGCCGGATGTCGGCGCCCAGGGCGCCCACTCGGAAGACGTCGGCGCCGCAGGCGTGGGGCTTGCGCAGGCGCACCCGCATGCCGACCACGGGAGCCAGGGCCTCAGGGCTCATGGTGCCTCAGGCCTGGTCGAGCTGATAGGCCTTGTGCAGGGCACGGACGGCGTCCTTGGCCCGGTCGCGGGACACGATGCACGTGATCCGGATCTCGCTGGTGCTGATCATGTCGATGTTGATGCCCGCG
>JBARRR010000092.1:0-10198 GCA_049644325.1 Candidatus Dormiibacterota bacterium | reverse complement strand
AGCGGCATGGAACGGAAGTCGAGGGCGAGGCCCAGGATGGGCCGCTCGGTGGCGGCGCCCGGGTCGACGACCAGGCGCAGCTGCGCCGGCCAGTCGTGCTTGTGAGCGGTCACCGACGTCCTCTTCTCGAATGCCACCCAGCCGCGGCTGCTGAGCAGCTGGGAGAGCTGGCGGGGGAGAGAGGAGTGGGTCGGTTCCATTCGTCTCTATTAACCGCGTCTCGACCGCGGAAACTGCGCCAAGTTACGATCCTGTTGCGATTGTGTAAAACGCCCGGCGCAGGCGTGCCCGTTCCGCGATCCGCACCAGCATCCGGGTGCACCCTGTCTCCGTAGTAATTGGAGTCAAGCGACGCTCTAATCCAGGGCCCCTAGACTTGCCGAAAATGAGGCGTTTCCCCCTTCGCGCGCACCGGCTCGCCATCACCGCGCTGATCGCCCCGGCGATCGCCCTGGTTGGCGCCCGTGTGGCGGCTTGGTTGGTGGGCATCTTCGGACTGGCGCCGACGCTCCCGGTCGGGGTGCACACCTACGTCCCGCTGCTGGAGGTGATCCCGCTCGGCGCCTGGGTCCTGGTCAGTGCGGCCGGCATCCTCGTCGCGATGACCCTGGCGCTCCGCGCCGGTGGACTAGCCCGCCTTGGCAGGACCCCCGTGTGGTCGTCGGTTTGGCGGGGGCTGCTGCAGCTGGCAATCCTGGGCGCGCTGGCCCAGCTGCTCCTCTTCGCCGCCCAGCTGATCGTCGTCGGCGAGGTCCAGGGCGTGGCCGACGGCGCCAGCGCCCTGCTGCTGGCCGGCGCCGGGCAGGCGATCCTCTCGGCGCTGCTGGCGGTTGGCGGGTTGCTGCTGTCACAGCTGCCCTTGACGCGTCCCGCGCCGCTTGATCTTCGCCTGTCGCCGCTGCTGCTGGCAGCCTTTCCCGTGGCGGTCCGGGACGTCAGCGATCGGCGCGTCCTCATCGGCCATCCGCGCCGGGGGCCGCCGCTTCTCCCGATCACCTAAGCCATGTGATCGCGCGCTGCCCCGGGCAGCGCACAAGCTCGCGGTCGGGGCGCTGCCCCGGTCGTGGTCCAAGGAGAAGAGAAATGAAGTACCTGTCCCTGGGTGCCGCCGCGCTTGCCCTCGCCCTTTCGGGGTGTGGCAGCAGCAGCACCAGCACCAACACGTCACCAACGCCGGCGACCGGCAGCTCGCCGACCGCGGCGGGCAGTCCAAGCCCCACCCTGCCCCCCAACACGGTCGCCATCAACCTCACGGTCACCGGCAGCAACGTCTCGCCGCAGGACCCGTCGGCCAAGAAGGGGCAAAACGTGCAGATGACGATCACCACCGACAAGGACGAGGAGGTTCACCTGCACGGCTACGACATCCACTTCAGCTGCAAGGCCGGGTCGCCGCTGACCATGAACTTTGTCGCTGACAAGACCGGGCAGTTCGAGATCGAGCTGGAAGCCACCAGCACTCATCTGACCAACTTCACGGTCAATCCATAGGTCGATGAGCCCACTCCAGCAGCTGACCGCTCCGGCGGTCCTGGCCCACGGGTTCGGGATCCGCTACGACCTCCCGGTGCCGCTGTACCTCTACGTGGTTGCCGCGGCTTCGGTGGTGGTGCTGTCGTTCCTGCTGGTCGTGTTCTTCGTCCGGGCTCGGGAGGGGGAGACTGGTTACCCACGTCTCCCCCTCGACAGCCTGCCGCTGATCGGACCCCTCGTGCGGGGCCCCATTCCCAGGCTGGTCGGCGGCACCATCGGCGTCCTCGTCTTGGCGGCCATCATCGTTACCGGGCTGCTGGGCGCCACCGACGCCACCAGCAACCCGGCCGAGTACCTGCTCTGGATCTACTTCTGGGCCGCGACGGTGATTCTCAGCGGCCTGGTCGGCAACATCTACGCGCTGGTAAACCCCTGGAGCGCAATCTTCGACGTCATCACGCGGATCCCTGGTTTGCGGCGGCTCCGCGCCGGCCTGGTCACATACCCCAGGCGTCTCGGGATGTGGCCCGCGGTGGCCGGCTACTTCGGATTCGCCTTCTTCGAGCTGGCCTCCGGGTACGCCGCTCAGCCGCGGGCGGTGGCGTGGGCCGCAGTCGCCTACACGTCCTGCACCCTGGTGATGATGGCGGTCTTCGGCCGTGACACCTGGTTGACCAAGGGCGAGTTCTTCTCGGTGCTGTTCCGTCTGGTGGGTGCCTTCAGCCCCGTCGAGGTCACCGAGGCGGGCGGCCACCGCCGGGTCTACCTGCGGCCCATTGCCGTGGGCCTGACCAACCTCGAGCTGGAGGGGTGGGACATGGCCGCCTTCGTGCTCCTCACCCTGAGCTCGCTGGCCTTCGACGGCTTCTCCGCCACCCCGGTGTGGGCCAACTTCTACCTGGGGCTGGGCGACATCATGGATTCGTTGGGTCCCAAGCTCGGCCCGGCGCTGGTCAAAGGCGGCGGCCTCTTGGGACTGACGCTGGTCTTTTTCGCCGTCTACATGCTGTTTATGACGGCCGTCAACCGCTTCGGTCGTGGTCGGGTGTCATTGATGCGCGCGGCGACGCTCTTCGCCTTCACGCTGGTGCCGATCGCGCTGGTGTACAACGCGGCCCACAACTACTCCTACATGGTCATCCAGGGCCAGGGCCTCTACCCACTGCTGGCTGACCCTTTGCACAACGGCGCCCACCTCTTCCCCGTGCCCAGCCACTTCGTGGCCAGCTTTGCGCTGGCCGACGCCGCCTTCGTCTGGGGCCTGCAGGTGGTGTTGATCGTGGTGGGCCACGTCATCGCGGTGTACCTGGCCCACCGCCGCGCTCTGATCATATACCCGGACGGTCGGGGGGCGATCCGCAGCCAGTTCCCGATGCTGGTCCTGATGGTCCTCTACACCAGCGTCAGCCTCTGGATCCTGTCGCAACCGATCACGGAGGCCGGGTGATGTCGCGCGCCATCGGTCTGCTCTTGGCCGCGGCGCTGATGGCTGCCTGTGGCAGCAGCGGCCTCAACCTCCAGGTGACGTCGACACCCTGTATCACAGCGGGACAGCTGGTGACCATCACCATCATGACCTCGCCTGGCGCCGAGCTCGACTGGCAGGTCCAGGACGACTTCGGCGGTGAGCTCAACCCCAAGATCTCGCCGGTGACCACCGACAGCGGCGGCAAGGCCACCGTCACGTGGCAGTCGCCCAGCCAGCTGTCCACCACAACGCTGCACTTCCTGCTGACGGCGAAGAAGGACACCGCCAGGGCCAGCCGCGACATCCACGTTGCGGTGGGCGGGAACGGCCGGGCCTGCTAGCTCTGCGTCAGCTCCTCGGCCAGGGCGGCGGTCAGTTCGCCGATGCGCTCGCGGATGCCCCGAACCTCCTCCGGCGGTAGACCAGCGGGGTCGGTGAGGTCCCAGTCGATGTACTGCTTGCCGGGGATGTAGGGGCATTCGTCGCCGCAGCCCATCGTGACGATGACATCGGCCCACTGGCCGAGGTCGTCGCTGAGCACCTGGGGCACGCGGTCGGCGAGGTCGATGTCCAGCTCACGCATGACGGACACCACCTCGGGGTGCACGTGCTTGGCGGGCCGGGTGCCGGCCGACCGGGCCTGGTGGCGGCCGTTCGAGGCGCGGTCAAACAGTGCCGCGCTCATCTGCGAGCGGCCGGCGTTCTGGAGGCAGACGAAGAGGACGCGCGCCATTAGGCCGTCTCAGGCGCCGGCAGGCACCTCGGTATCGGCGGTCGCTCCGGCGGGGGCGCAGCAGGCGTCGGCAGTGCCATCGGTAGCTGTCATTGTCGGAGCCTCGCCAAGCACGGTGTAGATCTCCCAGGGCGCGCGGTCGGGATCGCTGACCCAGACCTTGTCCTGGACGGCGTAGCAGCAGGCGGTACTCTCCTCGGTCACGGTGGCGAGGCCGCTGGCCCCAAGCCTTTGGGTCGCGGCGATCACCGTCTCGCTGTCGGCCACCTCGACGCCCAGGTGGTTGAGGGTGCCCCCGACGCCGCGGTTCTCGATCAGGACCAACTTCAGCGGCGGCTCGGCGATGGCGAAGTTGGCGTAACCGGGCCGGACCTTGGCCGGCACGGCGTCAAAGAGCCTGCCGTAGAAGTCGATCGCAGCCTCGAGGTCCGAGACGTTCAGGGCCAGTTGAACGCGCGACATCAGGTGATCAGCAACCGCAGGTGGTGCAGTCGGGGCAATCAGGGCAATCGCAGGTCATGTTCGCCTCCTTACATCGATGACTGTCAATGGGTTCAGCCTAGCCTAATCCATCGACATCTGTCAATATATATGCGTGCCAACCGCCACCAGGACCTTTGAGGAGCTGCCCGTACGGACCCGAGGATGCTGCTCCGATGTTGCCGCCCCGCTGGCGGCAGCTCAGGCCGACGACATTGCTACGGTGATGCGCGCCCTCTCCGACCCCACCCGGGTCCAGATGGTGCACATGCTCAAGGCGGCCACCGACCCGGTCTGCGTCTGCGACTTCAATGCCGTCTTCGACGTCGGCCAGCCGACCGTCAGCCATCACCTGGCCAAGCTCAGGGATGCCGGCCTGGTCCAGTCCCAGAAGCTCGGGCTCTGGGCCTTCTACAGTCTCCGTGGCGATCTCACTCCAGCCGCCGAGAAGGCGATCGCGCTGATTCCCTAGCCGATCCCGGCGGCGCGCGGCCGCTGTTTTGCCAGCAACTTGCGCAAGTGACTGGCAAAACTGCTATAGTCCCCGCCATGCCAAGGCCCAGCCACGTTCGAGACGCCGTCGTCAGCGAGCTCAGTGCCGCCGACCACCATGTCTGGTCGGTCGACGAGGTGCTCGAGGCGATCCAGCACCGGGGTGTGGGCGCCGACTTCTCGTCGGTCTTCCGCAGCCTGCAGTGGGCTGAGGGGCAGGGCGTGGTGCAGCGCGTCGAGCTGGGGGATGGCAAGGCGCGCTTCGAGGTCGCCGGCGGCCACCACGAGCACGCCCAGTGCGAGCGCTGCGGAACCATCGCCGAGATCCCGGAGTGCCTGGTGGAGGAGGCGACCGAGCGGCTGCAGTCCGAGACCGGCTTTGCCATCCACGCCCATCGGGTCGTGCTGGTCGGGCTCTGCCCCAACTGCCAGTAGGGAGGGACGAGCTTGCGCCGGTTCCTGGTACTTGTTGCTGTCGCCGTCACCGCCCTGGCGGCGTGTGGCAGCTCCACCTCCAATTCCGCGGGCTCATCCAGCTGCCAGAAGACGAAGGTGCTCACTACCGTTACCCAGGTCAGCGCCCTGGTGCGCGCGGTCGGAGGCGATTGCGTCGACCTTACCGCGCTGCTGCGGCCCAGCGACGACCCGCACGCCTATGAGATGAAGCCCGCGGACGTGGCCGCGCTGTCCTCGGCAAAGGTTGTCTTCAAGAGCGGAGCGGGCATTGACAAATGGATTGACAAGTCGATCGACTCGGCCGCGCCGAACACCCCAGCGGTGGATCTCAGCCAGGTCGGCGGCGTCAAGCTTCGGAAGGGCGATGAGGGTGATGATCCCCACTGGTGGTACGACGTCGACAACGCCAAGGCGGCCGCCGACGCCGTCGCCGCCAAGCTCGGCGGGATTGACTCGGCCAACAAGGACACCTACATCAGGAACGCCACCGCCCTCAGGGGCCGGCTGGACGACGCCGACAAGCAGGTGCACGCCCTGATCGACCCCATCGATCCGTCCAAGCGCCTGTTTGTCGCCAACCACGACGCCTTCAACTACTTCCTGGCTCGGTACAACATCACGCTGGTGGGCGACATCATCCCGTCCACCGACACCCTGTCGGCAATCCGCCCAGCCGATACCGCCAAGTTGATCGCAGACATTAAGAGCAAGGGGGTCAAGGCCATCTTCACGGAGACCACCCTGGACTCCGGCGTCGCCGCCCAGGTCGCCAGGGAAACCGGCGCCAAGGTCTAC
The DNA here is from genome assembly GCA_049644325.1 of Candidatus Dormiibacterota bacterium. Classification (GTDB taxonomy): domain Bacteria; phylum Chloroflexota; class Dormibacteria; order DASZGP01; family DASZGP01; genus DASZHA01. The sequence continues at coordinate 4,301 of JBARRR010000092.1, read as the reverse complement.
GACGGCAAGCTCTTCGGGGACGCCATCGGTGACCCGGGCAGCGACGGCGCCACCCTGGAGGGCGCCCTGGTACACAACGGCCAGGCGATGGCGGCAGCGTTCAAACTCTGAGCGCATGACCATCGCCACTGACCCGGCTCATACCCACGAAGAGCACCTCTGCCTGGCGTCCGAGGAGAGCAAGCAGAAGCCGCTTCGGATCCAGGACGTGAGCGTTGGCTATGGGGCGGTGATCGCCCTCCGCGACGCCACCGCCGCAGCCGAGCCGGGAACCTTTGTAGCCCTCCTGGGTCCCAACGGATCGGGCAAGAGCACCCTGCTCAAGGCGATCGTGGGTGCGGCCAGCATCCGCTCCGGAAGCATCAGCATCGGTGACGCCACCACCGTCGCGGCGCGCCGCCAGCTGATCGCCTACGTCGCCCAGCACGAGAGTGTGGAGTGGAGCTTCCCGATCACTGTGCTCAACGCCGTCGAGCTGGGCCAGATCGGGCGCTCGCCGTGGTTGCCATGGCGGGGACCGGGCGTCCGCCAGCGCGCCCGACGGGCGCTTGCCGCGGTGGGGATGGAAGACCTCCGGAATCGCAGCGTCGGCGCGCTCTCCGGCGGTCAGCAGCAGCGCGTCATCATCGCCCGGGCGCTGATGCAGGACGCCGCCGTCTTCCTCCTCGACGAGCCCCTGAGCGGCGTCGACCCCGGCAGTGCCCAGGTCATCCTGGGGCTGCTACGGCGCCTCACCCGCGAGGGCCATACCGTCCTGATGGCGACGCATGACGTCGACGAGGCCGCCCGTTACGCCGACCGCGTCTGGGGGATGAACGGCAGTATCGCTGTCGACGTGCCCGCGGCCGAAGTGCTTCAAGCCGACGTGATGCGGCGGATCTACGGCGAGCACCTCGTCATCCTCGAGGGTGGCATGGTGGCGCTGGGCGACCAGCAGCGTTGATCGAGCACTGGCTGATCGAGCCGTTCCAGTTCGAGGTCCAGCGCCGGGCCCTGCTCGAGGTGGTGATCGCGGGCGGCCTGTGCGGGGCCCTCGGCGCCCACATCATCCTGCGCCGTCTCGGCTTCATGGCCGACGCCCTCTCGCACGCGGTCCTTCCCGGGGTGGTGATCGCCTACATCAGGGTCGGCGTGGGCGGGGTCCTCTACGGCGCCCTGGCAGCAGGCGTACTGGCCGCCAGCGCCATCGGGCTGATCACGCGCAACCGCCGCGTCCGCGAGGACACCGCCATCGGCATCGTGATGACCGGCGGCTTTGCCCTCGGGATTGTGCTGATCTCGACCCTCCGCTCCTACGCCACCGCGCTCGAGGACTTCCTTTTTGGCAACGTCCTCCTGGTTTCGCCCGAGGACCTGCAGATCACGCTGATCCTGGCGGCGATCGTGGGCACGGTGATGTTCGTCTTCCACCGCCGTTTCGTCCTTCGTGCATTCGACCCCGACACCGCCGAGGCGCTCGGCCTACGCGGCGACCTGCTTGACCTGGTCCTGCTGATGACCCTGGCCGCCACGGTGGTGGTCGCGCTGCGGAGCATCGGCAACATCCTGGTGGTGGCCCTGCTGATCACCCCCGCGGCAACGGCCCGGCTGCTCACCGACCGGGTCCTGCCGATGATGCTGATCGGCGCGGCGTTGGGTGCGGGGAGCGGGGTAGTGGGCATGATCGTGGCCTACCAGCTCAACCTCGCCACCGGTGCCCTCATCGTCTGTGTGGCAACCGCCATCTTCCTGGCGGTGCTGGTCCTGGAGCCCCGACGGGGCCTGGTCGGGGTACTTCGGTCGCGGCGCCGCCGGGACGTCGCTTCCCCGACGGCTGGTTTACCTGAGGCTGCGGCTCCCGCTACAACCCACTCGCACTAGCCGGTCGCTAGCCCTGGTTGGTGATCGGCTGGGCCAGCACCCATAGGCTGGTCGCGGTGTAGATCAGCATCGCCGCCAACCAGCCGAGGTCGGCCCGGATGGCGAGGCCTTCGTCGCGCTCGATCCGCGACAACCGGGCATGGGCCATCACCACCGCCAGCACGTGGCCGAGCACTATCGCGCCCACCTGGATCGCGAAGACCAGCCCCAGCCGCACCCCGGCGATGTTCTGCTGGATCAGCGCCGCGGCGGTGTTGACGTCGACGTCGCGCGCGGTCCAAATCAGCGGCCCCACGATGAGCAACTGGCTCAGGTTGTGCGCCAGCAGGTAGGCGAGCGCGATCGGGATCAGCGAGGGTGACACCGCCTTCGCCACCTCCGCGACGCGGCGTCGTGACAGCGTGGCGGCGAGGTAGACGAAAACGATGAAGAAGAGGCTGAACGCAGCCCATGTGAACAGGATCTCGGCCGTGTCGACCACGACCTCGCCGATGTTGACCGTCCCCGCCGACCCGACAGTGTCGGAGAAGTTCTGGGTCGCGTTGGTAACCGCGGTCCAGATCGGCGTCGCGCGAATGCCGTCGGCCAGCACGCCCGCCAGCCATAGCGTGATCAGCGCCTCGCGGCCATGGCCCTCGGGCAGGAAGCGCGCCGGGCGGAAGCCGGTTCGGAGCCGGACGAATCCCTCTTCATCGCGCACCACCGCCAGGGGCGCGATCGTGCTGGCCAGCGACGTTATCACCTGCCAGACATCGCCGACCCGGTACCAGGATTCGCCGAGGCACAAGCCCGTGGCTACCTGGAAGGCGATGTAGAGCAGGGTCAGGATCGCCAGCGCCCGCGGTGAGTTGGGTACCACCCGCAGCGCCAGCTCGAACCAGACCAGCAGGAACAGCTGCGCCACGGCGGGCCAGTAGCCGAGCCGTTCGAGAATTCGCGGGGGCTTCATCCGGGCGGTATTGCCGCCGCTGAGCAGGCGCGCCGCCAGGGCGAAGGGGTTGGCCACCTCGTAGACGCCGCCGACGATGCAATGCAGCAGCGGCAGCGCCGGGATGGTGATGACCCAGAAGGCGATCACCGCGGCGTTCAGCACCGTCGTCTGGCGACCAAAGAGCCCGACCCCGACCAGGAAGGCGAGGTACACCCAGGCCGAGGCCTGCAGCGCCATGACAACCGGGCGGGAAACGATGCTCCCCGGGCGTTCTGGCTTCTCCGGCCGCCGGGGCAGCAGGTAGATCAGACCGAAGGAGGCCGCCACCACCGCGGCGGCGCCAACCAGGATCGCCGACAGGGGAACGGGCAGGTCGAAACGGCCGATGAAGACGTGCGCCAGGTGCATCGCAGTAAGGGTATACGGGCCTCATTGGCCCACGGTTGCGACGAAACCCCACGCTCAAGAGTTAGGTAGCACTCTTACGTAATTCTTCGGATGACCGGGCCTGGCCCAATCCATAACGTGAACGGCACCTACCAACCAGCAAGAGGTGCGCTCCACTGTGACCAAGCCCGCAGCCGCCGGTCCGCCCGGCTACGAGCTGCTTAACACCATCGGCCAGGGCTCAACCGGCACCGTGTACCTGGCGCGCCAGCCGGCGCTCGACCGCTACGTCGCGATCAAGCGGCTGGCGCCGCTGCTGGGCTCCGACACAGCCGCGGCCGAGCGCTTCCGCCATGAGGCGCAGGTGATGGCCTCGATCGAGCATCCCAACATCGTCAGGCTGTTCACCTTCGTCGAGGCGCCGGACGCCACCTTCCTGGTCTGCGAGTACGTCGAGGGCGCATCCCTCCGAGCGGTCCAAGCCGAGTCCAAGCGGTTGGCGCCGGAGCAGTCATTGGGGGTCCTCAAGGGCGCGCTCACCGGGTTGGCCTTCGCCCACGGCCACGGCCTGGTCCACGGCGACGTCAAGCCGGAGAACATCCTGGCCGACCTCCACGGTGTCTCCAAGCTGGCCGACTTCGGCGAGGCCGGAGCCGCCGGCGCCGTTGCGGCTGACGACCATCGCACCGGGACCCCGGCCTACATGAGCCCGGAGGCTGTGATGGGCCGGCCGCTCGACGTTCGGTCGGACGCCTACTCGGCGGCCGCCATGCTCTTCGAGCTCCTCACCGGCCTGCCGCCCTACCACGCCGACAACCCGATCGCGGTGATGCGGATGCACCTCAGTCACGCGGTGCCCAACCCTTGCGACCTGGACCCCAAGCTCCCCGCCCGGCTCGGGTTGCTGGTCCAGCGTGGCATGGCCAAGGACCCGAGTGACCGCTTCGCGTCGGTGGCCGACTTCATCACCGAGCTGACGGCGGCCGCCGCCGAGGGCTACGGCAGGGACTGGGAGGCGCGGGCTTCGATCAAGGCCGAGGTGGGCGCCGTCGCCACCAGCCTGGCGGCGCTGTTGGGTGCCGGCGGCGCAACCGCGGCCGGCGGCGTCAGCGCTGTCCTGGCG
>JBARRR010000091.1:0-14754 GCA_049644325.1 Candidatus Dormiibacterota bacterium | reverse complement strand
TCCAGTGCGCGCGCTTGGCGCGGCGCACTCGGTTGCGAAGTGTCCGCAGCGCCGCCTCGTCCCGGAAATAGGCGATGACATCCTCGGGCTTGCACTTGTCCCGTTGGCCCGCAGGAAACATCATCCGTTCGACGTCGTGGAGTCGCTCTTCGAGGTTGGCCAGCTCCTCACGCCGCTGCTCCGCCGCCTCCCGTCGCTGGAACTGGCCGAAGGAGCGCTGCATCAACAGCTCCGCCTCCTCGAGGGTGCGGTGCCGCAGCAGGTTGAGCGCCATGTTGTACGTGGGCGCGAACTTGGACTCAACCACCATGTCCTCGCCCATGGCCGCTTCGTAGATCACGCCGACGTCGACCTCGGGGTCCTTGAGGATGACGCCGTGCCCCACCTTGTCAATGCCGCGCCGGCCGGCGCGGCCCATCAGCTGCGTCAGCAGCCCTGAGGAGAGGGTCGGGAAGCCGCGGCCGTCGAACTTGGTGAACGTCGAGATCACCACCGCGCGGGCGGGCATATGGATGCCGAGCGCCAGCGTCTCGGTGGCGAAGACGACCTTGATCAAGCCGGTGGCGAAGAGCTCCTCGACCAGCTCCTTGAGGAAAGGCAGCAGGCCTGCATGGTGGACCGCGATCCCCTGGGCCAGCAGCTCCTGGTTGAGCAGGCTCTGGTACAGGGCCCGTTCGTCGGGCGCCTCCAGGTCGGCCATCCTCTCGGCCACGATGGCGACGATGCGATCCTTCTCCTCTGGCGTGGTCAGGTCGAGGCCGTGGACGGCGCAGCGCTGCAGCGCCTCCTCGCAGCCGCGGCGGCTGAAGATGAAGTAGATCGCGGGCACCATCTCCTGGCGCTGCAACTCCTGGATGACGTGGAGCATGTCGTTGCTGGAGAGGTTGCGATGGCGCGGGAAGTGGCGGTGGGTGGCATCCTCCTCCTGGGCCCGGTTCCAGGTGTCGCGGAGGACGCGGCGAGCGTCGTCGAACATGGCGCGCAGCCTGTTGTGCATCGCCAGCCAGAGGCGGAGCTCAACCGGCCGTTCGGTGACCACGACGGTGGCCATCCTGCCGCGGTGGGTCGCCATCCAGTCGACCACCTGCTGGTAGTTGGAGATGGTGGCCGAGAGGCCCACGAAGCGGATGTGCTCCGGGGCCTGGATCATGATCTCCTCCCAGACCGCGCCCCGGGGATAGTCGTCGATGTAGTGGACCTCGTCGAGGATGACGTAGCGGACGTCGTCGAGTCGGCGAGGGTCCTCGTAGATCAGGTTGCGCAGGATCTCGGTGGTCATCACCACCGCCGGCGCCTGCTCGTTAATGGTGTGCTCGCCGGTGACCAGGCCAACATAGCCCTCGCCGTACTTGCGCTTGAGGTCGCGGAACTTCTGGTTGCTGAGGGCCTTCAACGGCGTGGTGTAGATCACCTTGACCCCGGCCTGCAGCGCTTCGAAGATGGCGTAGTCGGCCACCACCGTCTTGCCCGACGACGTCGGCGCCGCGACCAGCACGCCGTCGTGCGAGCTCATTTTCTCGATGGCCTCGCGCTGGAAGTCATCGAGGGAGAAGGGAAGGGTCTTCTCGAAGGCTTGCAGCAGGTCGCGGGCGTCCGTCGTCAGCGTCATCAGGAGATCAATTCTGCCGTGATCAGCGCCGGCCCACGTTGACCAGCTCCATCGACGTGGACTGCAGCATTGCCTCGCCGCTCCACTCCTCCGCGCGACGCACCACCGCCTGCAGCACCCGGTCGGCGTGCCGGCGGTCGGAGCTGGCGACGGCCACGGCTATCACCGCCCGCTGCCAGGCATCCTGGTCCTCGACCTCGGCGACACTGGCCGAAAACTCGCGGGCCAGGGCCGCCATCAGCGGCTTGAGCGCGGCCCGTTTGCCCTTGAGGCTATGGTTCTCGGGCAGGGCCAGTTCGAGGTGGAGGATGCCTACAACCATGTCTGGTATATTGCAATCCCTTTCACCCCGCCAAACGTGAGCTCGAGGGGACGCGGGTCACCGGCGGAGGTGGCGGCTGTGATGCCTTCGTCCCGAGCGGAGTGGAAATGAGTACAGAAGTCACCACTGAAACCGAGCCGACCGAGGCTGGCGAGGAGCTCGGCACCGCCGTCACCGAGAGCCCCCTGACCGCGGCCAAGGCCCCCGATGTCCAGGACATCGAGGTGAGCCACCAGAGCGTCCCCGAGCTCTTCCAGGACCAAGTTCAAAAACGCGGCAGCAACCCCGCGCTCTACTTCAAGGTCGGCGGCAAATGGCAGCCGATTACCTGGGAGCAGTACAGCGCCGCGGTGAAGCGGATCGCCGGCTTCCTGCTCTCGGAGGATGTCAAGCACGGCGAGCGAGCCGCGATCCTGTCCTACAACCGGCCCGAGTGGCACATCGCCGACCTCGCCATCGAGCACCTGGGCGGCACCGTCGTCGGCATCTACCTGACCAACTCCTCCGAGCAGTGCCAATACATCATTCACCACGCTGAGGCCCGGGTCGTCTTTGTCGAGAACCGCGACCAGCTGGCCAAGATCCAGGAGGTCCGCAACCAGCTGCCCACGCTGCAGCGGGTGGTGCTGATCAGTGGCGAGGTCGAGCCCGATGATGGGCCGCTGGTGACCACGTGGGAGGCCGCGCTGGCCAGGGGCGACGAGTACGACCGAGAGCATCCCGACGAGTTCGACAACCGCTGGAAGGCGATCAAGCGCGATGACCTGGCCACCTTCATATACACGTCGGGTACCACCGGTCCCCCCAAGGCGGTGATGCTGGACCACGGCAACGTTCTGTGGACCGCCGAGAGCATCAAGCACACGATCGACCTGGCCGATCCCGACGAGGATGTCACCCTTTCCTACCTGCCGCTCGCGCACATCGCCGAGCGGATGGCGGGCCACATCCTTCACGTCCACAACGGGCACCGGATCTACTTCTGCGAGGGCCTGCCGCAGCTGGCGGCCAATGTCGCCGAGGCGCAGCCAACATTCATGTTCGGTGTACCCCGCATCTGGGAGAAGTTCCAGGCCGCGGTCGAGAAGCGGGTGGCCGAGACCGCCGGGATCAAGGGGATGCTGTCCCGCTGGGCCTTAAAGCAGGGCCAAGCCAACGTCGACACCCTGGTTGCGGGCGGGTCGCCGAGCGGCGGCTACAATCTGGCCGACCGGCTGGTGTTGAGCAAGATCCGCGAGGCGCTGGGCCTGGGCCGGATCAAGTCGCTCTCCACCGGGGCGGCGCCGATCACCCAGAAAACGGTGCGCTTCTTCTGGTCCTTGGGTCTACCCCTGTACGAGGTCTACGGCCAGTCCGAGGGCAGCGGTCCGACGTCGACCAATCGGCCGGGCTACGCCCGCCTGAGCACCGTCGGCCCCGCGATGCCCGGATGCGAGATCCGCATTGCCGAGGACGGCGAGATCCTGCTCAAGGGCGGCAACGTCTTCCGCGGCTACTTCAAGGACCCCGAAGCCACCCGCGAGACCAAGGACGCTGACGGCTGGCTTCACTCCGGTGACGTCGGCATCATCGAGGCCGACGGATTCCTCCGGATCACCGACCGCAAGAAGGACCTGATCATCACCGCCGGCGGCAAGAACATCTCGCCGTCCAACATCGAGGCGGCGCTCAAGCACCAGCCCTTCATCGGCAGCGCCATCGCCATCGGCGACTCGCGGCCTTTCATGTCAGCGCTGCTGACGATCGACCCGGAGCTGGTGGGCACATTGGCCAAGGAGGTTGGCGCCGAGGCGGACAGCGCGACCCTGTCTCACAACGAGAAGGTGCGCGAGATTTTCCAGGCCGGCGTCGACAGCGTCAACAGGAGCCTCAGCAACGTCGAGCGGATCAAGAAGTTCACCATCCTGCCCCAGGACCTCTCGCTGGAGGGAGGCGAGCTGACGCCGACGATGAAGGTCAAGCGCAAGGTCGTCAACGAAAAGTACGCCGGCGAGATCGAGGGCATCTACAAGTAGTCCCTCAATCGGGCGAGCCCAGGATGGGTGACCGTGGCTGAGGGGCAGCTGGTGGTCAGCACCGCGCCGGTGCCGCCGGAGTTCTTCGCCGGCGCGATGCCCGACGGCACCCGCGTTGTGCGCGCATCCGCCGAGGACGTGGTCGAGCTGGTCGGCGATGCCGATGTGATCATCGGCGACTGGTCGCACACCATCCAGCTCACCGCCGAGGTGATCGGGCGGGCTAGGCGCTGCAGGCTGATCCAGCAGCCGTCGGCGGGGTTCGAGAACATCGATATCGCCGCCGCCGACGAGGCGGGCATCCCGGTGGCCAACGCCGGACCAGCCAACTCGGCGGCGGTAGCGGAGCACGCCATCATGGGCACCCTCGGCGTCCTCCGCTACCTCCGCGACGCCATCCGCGACACCGAGGCCGGGGATTGGGACCAGGAGGCATGGATCGCGCGAGACGTGCGCGACCTCAACCAGCGCGTCGTCGGGATCCTGGGATTCGGCAGCATCGGCCAGGCTGTCGCCGAGCGGCTGAAGCCTTTCGGCGCCACCACCCTGTACCACCGGCGCCACCGGATGGCCGCGGAGGACGAGGCGCGCCTGGGGGCGGAGTACGTGGACCTGGACCAGTTGTTGGCGCGCAGCGAGGTGCTGATCATCGCCCTGCCCCTGAATGCCGAGACGGAGCGGCTGGTCGATGCGACGCGGTTGGCGCAGATGCCGGAGGGCGCGGTGTTGGTCAACATCGCCCGCGGTCAGATCGTCGACGAGGACGCGCTGGTGGAGGCGTTGCAGAGCGGGCGGCTGAGCGGCGCCGCGCTGGACGTGTTCAGCCAGGAGCCCCTGCCCGCGGGACACCGGTTCGCGAGCCTGCCCAACGTGCTGCTTACGCCGCATATCGGAGGCGCCACGGCCCAGGGCAAGGTCAACATCCTGATGAACAGCCTCAACAACGTGGTCGGGGTGCTGAAGGGCGAGCCGCCTCAGTACGTCGTCAACCACCCCAGGGTGCCCCAGGAACGGGAGGCCGGGTGAGCAAGCCCAGGGTGCTGGTGGTGGAGGACGAGGCGGCGCTGGCCAAGGTGCTCAAGCTGCGCTTGGAGATGGAGGGCTTCGAGGTCCGTGCCGCCGGCGACGGCCAGGAGGCGATGGAGATGATCGCCCAGGAGCGGCCGGACATCGTGGTCTGCGACCTGATGATGCCGGTGATGGACGGCAAGCAGGTCACCAAGGCGATCAAGTCGGATAAGAAGCTGAAGTCGATCCCGGTGCTGATCCTTTCGGCGCTCAAGCGTCAGCAGGAGATGGACGAGCTGGCCAAGCTGGGCGCCGACGGGTTCGCCGCCAAGCCCTTCGACTCCAAGGAGCTGACCGCCCGGATCAAGGGACTGCTGCAGAAGTAGAGCTACCCGGGGATCGCCCCCAGCTGGCGCATCATGCCCAGGTCATCGTTGGTTCCCCAATGCTCCGCCACCTGGCCGTCGGCGATGCGGAGGACGTGGGTGCCCTCCACCGTCACGTCTTTACCGGTCGCCGGGATGCCGAAGAAGTCGCCCTTGTGAGTGCCCCGCATGGTCAGTCGGAGGCCGACCCGGTCGCCGCCGACGAAGATGTCGTCGATCTCGAACTTGAGGCCGGGGAAGGCGCTGTGGAACAGCGCCAGGATGGCGCGATGACCGTCGCGGCCGTGCTGCATGCCCGGCGGGTTGGTGTGGTCGACGAAGTTCTCGGCGACGATCTCATCGGTGAGCGCCCCGTCCGGGGTGTTGACGTCGCCCTCGATGAAGCGCCGGACGAGATCCTCGGTCGTCATGGTCGCGGTCATGTCCACTCCTCCTGGAAAGCTCAGAATATCTGACTAAATGCTAAGGTATTCTGAGTATCGTGTCAACGGGCGAGCAACCCCGGGTTGGAAACCTTCTCCGGCGGCCTGCGCAGGCCGTGCAGTCGCACATCACCCGGCGGCTGGGAGACATGGGTTTCGATGACCTCAGCGAAGCGCACATGGCGGTGTTCATCCACATCGACCACGACCGGAAGGGTGGGGAGCATGACGGCTCCCGCTTGACAACGCTGGCCCAACGCGCCCAGATGACGCTGCAATCGATGGGCTACCTGGTCGACAACCTCGAGGCACGGGGCTACGTTGAACGCGTGCCCGACCCCGTCGACGGCAGGGCCAAGCTGATCAGACTGACGCAGCGCGGCTGGCAGCTGCATGATGCCGCCGACCGGGTCGGGCCCGAGCTTGAGGCCGACTGGGAGGCGCGGATGGGTCCTGCCCGGTATGCCCGGCTGCGCGCCCTTCTCGAGGAGCTGGCGCAGGCCCTCTAGTCAGCGCTGGCCGGGCAACCCCGAGCTCAGGACCGTGGAGCTGATCAGGACCGCCACCAGCGCAACCAGGGCACAGACAGCGATCACCAGGAGCGGCATGCCAATCCAGAGGATGAAGAGCTGGTAGTTGCGTGACTGTTCATCGACGCCCTCGGGCACTGGTCGCGAGAGGTCGATCGAGAGCCACACATAGCCGGCGATGATGACGCCCACCGCCAGGGCCGCCACCCCGGTGAACATCGTGGCCAGCACGTTCAGCTTGAGCAGCTGCGCTCCTGTCTGCAGCCAGGTGAAGCCGGCCGCCAGGCTGGCCACGATCGACAGCAGGTATCGGTAGAGCGTCCGCCAGAAGGGCAGCTCGACCGGCGCGCGGTCCTCGGGGGTGGACTCGGAGACGGCGCTACTCGAGGTTGTCGAGGAGGACGTTGCGGAGGGTCTCCAGGGCCTCGAACTCTTCCATCGAGGGCTGCTGCGCCGCGGCCGCCATGTGCGGGTACTTCATTCGCTGCACGGCCTCGACGAGCTCCTGGACCTGGCCTTCGGTCAGCTGCAGCCGGATGTACCTGCGCTCACTGCTCAGGGGCGCGCGCTGCGGCGCCCGGGGCGGCTGAATGGTGCGGCCCGTGTGCGCCGTGTAGTGGTCGGCAGGCAGCAGAGGCTCAGCGTCGTCGTCGGGGACGGCGGTGGGCCGGAAGAGCTCCTCGGAGCCCTGGAGTGAGATGCGGTTGAACTTAGGCATGAGCCAGGACCTCCTCGGCCAGCTGGCGATAGGCCTTGGCCCCGTCAGTGTGACCTGCGTATTCCAGGATCGAACGCCCCGCTGGCGGGCACTCGGCGAAACGGATGCTGTCCTTGATGAAGAAAGGAAACACCTCCTGACCGTATGCCTGCTTGACCAGCTCAAGGACCTCCTGGCTGTGCAGCGTGCGCGACTTGTAGATCGTGGGCAGGATGCCCCCCACCTTGAGGCGGGGGTTGAGCCGGTCGCGGACCCGGGCGATGCTGCGCTGGAGCTGCTGCATGCCCTTCATCCCGAAGTACTCGCACTGCAGCGGGATGATGACCTCGTCAGACGCCACCAGGGCGTTGACCGAGAGCAGTCCCAGCGATGGCGGGCAGTCGATGATGATGAAGTCGTAGCGCCCGTGGAGCGGCCGGAGCTTCTCCTCCAAGATCCGTTCCCGCCCCATCTCGGTGACCAGCTGGATCTCGGCGGCGGCCAGCTCGATGTTGGCGGGGATGAAGTCGACGTTCATCAGCTCGGCGCGGAGGACCAGGTCGCGGGCCTGGACCTGGGGGTCGAGAAGCACGTCATATATGGTCTGGTCGAGCTCGTCGGGCTTGCGGATGCCCATGTTCACGGTGAGATGGGCCTGGGCGTCGAGATCGATCAGCAGCACCTGCTGGTTGAGCTCGGCCAGCCCCGCTCCCAGGTTCACCGCGGTCGTGGTCTTGCCCACTCCGCCCTTCTGGTTCGCGACCGAGATGACCTTCGTCATTGACTGCTGAGTTTACGGAATAACGCGACCCGGCCGCTGAACTTGGCCTACATATACTCCCTCTGATGTTCATCCTGCCCGCCCTGACGGTGCTGATAAGCCTGGTTTTCGCCGGCCAGGTGCTCAACCAGTACCGCTCCCGCGGCCGCCCCCACCAGCTCGCATGGGGCCTGGCTCTCCTCTTCTATGCGGTGGCCGCCTTCCCCGAGGTCACCGGCTCCCTGAGCGGATGGCACGAACTCGAGTACCGGATCTACTACCTGTTCGGCGGCATCCTTCTCGTTCCCTGGCTGGCCCTGGGGACCGGCGAGCTGCTGCTTCGCAGTGACCGGGCCCGGCCGGCGCGCCTGGTCTACCGCGCCTTCGTCGCGTTGATCTCCCTGGTGGGCGTCGTCGCCGTCGTCCTCGCCCCCCTCCATGCCGCTCACCTCAATGCCACCCCGATCCCGATCAACTGCACGATGTGGTGCAGCCCGGGCTCGGAGACCGGCTACCTGCTGGCCAACGGATTGGCGGCGGCCTCGGCCGCGATCGGCAACATCGTGGGAACCGTGGTCCTGGTCGTCGGCGCCGGCTACAGCGCCTACCGCGCGTACCGCGCCGGGCTCCATCGCAACCTGGTGATGGGCAACGTCCTGATCCTGGCCGGCGCGCTGGTGGTTGCGGCCATCGCGTCCCTGACCAGGATCAACCTCTACACGCTTTTCTATGCCGGCCAGGCGGCGGGAATTGCCATCATCTTCGCCGGCTTCCTGGTGATCGGGGCGGCCACCCAGGCCCGGACCCAGGCGATCTGATTTAAGCTCCGCAGCTGATGGAGTTCGTCGCAGACCTCGTCATCCTCATGGTGCTCCTGGTCGCCGTCTATGTCGGCATCGCCCGCGGGCTGTGGGGCCCACTGCTCACCGAGGGCGCCTTTCTGATCGGGTTCCTCGTCGACATCCGCCTGGTGATGCCGATCCTCGGCAACGTCCTCGCCAGCGGGGCGCTGAGAACCGGGGTGGGCGTGGTGGTCTTCGTTGTCGTCGGCATCGCCATCCGCTTCCTGGCCAAGCCCCTCTACGTCATCCTTCAGCGGCTGCCGATCACCCGGCAGATCGACTCCCCCGCCGGCGCGGTGGTCCACGGCCTGGTCGGTTTCATCCTGCTCTACCTCACCCTCGGCCTGGTCCTGGACTTCGATCGCAACGTCTACCCGATGCTGGCCGCCGGGGTCGCCACCGCCCAACAGATCAACGACTACCAGCAGGCGATCAACGACCGCCCCTACCTCCACGGCGTGGTCGACGAGCAGCAGCTGAAGCAGGCCCAGGCGCAGGCCCAGGTCAAGCCGATCCCCGACGACGTGCTGCTCAAGGCCGAGAAGTTCCTTGACTTCTACGTCACCAACGTCCGCAACCCCTTGATCGATTCGCGCCTGGCGCCCATCATCAACCGCGTGGGAGAGAAGCTACCGGTGTTCGGCCAAGCCAGGCCATACATGACGGGCGCCAAGCACGCCTGAGGTAGGACGGTGCTCGACCTGGCGCTGACATCGGAGCAGGAGCTGCTGGTCCAGACCACCCGCGACTTCGTTCGCTCCGAGTTCCCCGAGATCATCAAGGAGAACGACCGCCTCCAGCGCTACGATCCCGAGACCTTCCCCAAGCTGGCCAAGCTCGGGCTGGCCGGGATCTCGATCCCCAAGCGCTACGGCGGTGCGGGTATGGACTACCTCGCCCTTGGCCTGGTGATGGAGGAGCTGGAGTACGTCGACGCTTCGATCCGCACCGTGGCGTCCGTGCACAACGGCCTCTGCAGCACCGGGGTCTACCAGTGGGGGACGGAGGAGCAGAGGGCGCGCCTGCTGCGGCCGTTGGCGGAGGGGTCCAAGATGGGCGCCTTCGGGCTGACCGAGCCCGACGCCGGCTCAGACGTCGCCGCCATGCGCAGCTCCGCCCGCCGGGAGGGCGACGCTTACGTGCTCAACGGCGAGAAGGCATGGGTCAGCTTCTGCGACTTCGCCGACTATTTCCTGGTCTTCGCCTACACCGACCGCGAGGCCAAGCACAACGGCATCAGCGCATTTATCTTGGAGCGGGAGAATGCCCGTGGCTTCAGCACCAGGGGCTACCATGACAAGCTCGGCCTCCGCGCCGGCAACACCGGGGCGCTGGTCTTCGACGACGTCGAGATACCGGCCCAGAACCGCATCGGCGAGGAGGGCGACGGCTTTCGTGTCGCCATGAGCTGCCTCGACGTCGGCCGTTTCACGGTCGCCGCGGGGGCGGCCGGCGCGATCAAGGCCTGTCTCGACCTGTCGGTCGACTTCTGCCACCAGCGGCAGACATTCGGCAAGGAGATCGGCCGGCACCAGCTGGTGCAGGCGCGGATCGCGGCCATGCAGCGCGACTACGACGTCGCCCGGATGCTCTATTTCAAAGCCGCATACCTGAAGAACAAAGGCATTCGCAACACCCGCGAGACCGGCCTGGCCAAGTGGGTCAATACCGAGGCCGCCTTCGCCGCCGCCGACTCGGCGATCCAGGTCTTCGGCTCGTCGGGCTACTCCGGCGAGTACCCGGTCGAGCGCATCATGCGCAACGCCCGAGCGCCGCGGATCTACGAGGGCACCACCGAGATCCACCAGGTGATGCAGGCGGAGTACGCCCTCGGCTACCGCCAGGACAAGGACCTGCCCCATCCACTGCCGGCGTGGGACGCCGGGTTGCTCGACGATGTCAGCGTGCCCGAGGGCGCTCGGGCGGACTGATGGCGACTGCAGGCGGGGAGGCGAATGTAACCGAGGCCACTGGCTCGGCGATGCCCGAAGGCCTCGGCGGACTGGCCGGGATGGGCACCGTGCGCTACGTCGACGTCGAAGGCCGGCGCACGCGCTACCTGGAGGCGGGAACCGGGGAGCCGATCCTGCTGGTGCACGGCTGGATCGGCAGCGCCGAGAACTTCCACAAATGGGTGCCGGCGCTGGAGTCGCGGCGGCGCATGATCATCCCCGACCTGCCCGGCTTTGGCGAGACGCCACCGCTTGAAGGCCGGCATGACGTCGCCGCGTTGGCGCGCTTCCTCGACGCCTTCGTCAAGGCGATCGGGCTCGAGCTCTTCGACCTCGGCGGACTGTGCCTGGGCGCCACCGTCGCGATCGAGCTGGCGCGGATCGACCCGGGGCGCGTCCGCCAGCTGGTGCTGCACACGCCCATCTACTCTCGCGGCGCCATCTCCACCGGATTCAAGGTCCAGGCGGCGCTCTGCCTCAACCCCGTGGTCTTCGGCATCGGGTCGCGGCTGGCGCGCAACCGGCTGATCTCCGACTTTTACAAGCGCCACTTCGTCGAGGGTCCCAACGTCGATCGCTTCGACGCCCGCGTCAACTTCGAGAACCAGATCCGCTGCAGCCCGCGTGCTGCTCGCGAATGGGCCCAGAGCGCGCTCCATGGGGACCAGGAGGACTGGTTGCGCAACTGGGAGCAGCCCGTGCTGATGGTGGTCGCCGCCGATGACTCGATCCTCGACCACGCCCGGATGCAGGTTCTCACCGAGGCGATGCAGACGGCCGAGGTGGTCGTCGTCCCCGATGCCGGCCATGGCTGGACCGAGGCCCTGGTCAAGGCCCAGGCCGCCGCGATCTCGGGTTTCCTGGCCGCCGAGCCCATCTGACCACCGGCTTTCGGAGCTGGGACTGCAACCGGGCTGACGCATCCCTGTCATCCCTATGGGGTGACGGTTTGGCCCGCAGATGGCAAGATTGATGCGTCCGAGACGGGAGTCCCCGCGAGGTGCGATCGGCCCGGGTCGGCGAGGTTCTGCGTTATGTCCATCCTGATGTGCCGGCCCGACTTCTTCGGCATCGAGTACGAGATCAACCCCTGGATGAAGGTCCGGAACCCGGTCGACAGGGAGCAGGCGTCCAAGCAGTGGCAGGAGCTCTACCTCAGCTACCGCCGCCTGGACCAGACGATTGACCTGGTTGAGCCACGGCCGGGCCAGCCTGACATGGTCTTCACCGCCAACGCGGCGCTGGTTCACGACGGCAAGGCGGTGCTGTCCCACTTCGCCTACCCAGAGCGCCAGGGAGAGGAGCCGTTCTGGTGGGCCGCCCTCTATGACCGTGGCTTCGAGATGAAGCTGCTGCCCGGCGGTGTCGCCTTCGAAGGCGCCGGCGACGCCCTGTTTGTCGGCGACCGCCTCTTCGCGGGCTACGGCTTCCGCACCGACATCGAAGCTCATCGCCTGGTCGGCGAGGCCCTCGACGTGGAGGTGATCTCGCTGGAGCTGGTCGACCCGCGCTTCTACCACCTGGACACCTGCTTCTGCCCCCTCACCCGCGATGTCGTGATGTACGCCCCCGACGCCTTCGCGCCCGCCTCGGCGCGCACCATCCGGCAGCAGGTGGCCCACGTCATCGAGGTGCCCATTGACGTGGCGGTGGCGTTCGCCTGCAACGCCATCAACGTCGGCGGCAACGTGCTGTCGTCGCAGGGGGTGGAGTCGCTCAAGCACGACCTCAAGCACGCCGGCTTCAGCGTTCTGCCCCTGCCGATGACCGAGTTCATCAAAGCCGGCGGCGGGGTCCGCTGCCTCTCCCTACCACTGGATTGACGCGTGCCGCGGCCTGAGCTGGGGCTGCCGGCGGGGGTAGACGTCCTCATCATTGGGGCCGGGGCGGTGGGCTGCAGCCTCGCCTACAACCTGGCCGAGCGCGGCGTCAAGAGCGTGCTCGTCGTCGACCGCGGCGGCATCGGCGAAGGCTCCACCGGCCGCTGCGCCGGCGGCGTGCGACAGCAGTTCTCGACCGAGGTGAACGTCCGCATCGGCATGCTCAGCCGCAGCATCCTGGAGACCTTCGAGGAGCGGCTGGGACGCTCGGCCGACTTCCGCCAGATCGGGTACCTCTTCGTCGCCCCGGACGACAGCGACATGTCGGGGCTGCGCCACAACCTCGACGTCCAGCACCGCGCCGGCCTGGCCGACTCCCGCGAGGTCGACGTCGGGGAGATCGGGCGGCTGGTACCGGGCCTGCGCACCGACGACCTGCGCGGCGGCAGCTACTGCCCCACCGATGGCATCGCCGGACCCAACGAGGTGACGTTTGGCTACGCCCACAGCGCCCGCCAGAAGGGCGTTCGGATCATGGAGGGGGTCGAGGTCCTGGCCATCAAGGTGAAGCCCGGCGATTGCCGGGTAGGGACCAGTCGCGGCGACATCCGCGCCGGGCTGGTGGTGTGCTGCGCCGGCGCCTGGTCGGCCGAGGTCGGCAAGATGGTCGACGTCCACGTGCCCGTGGTTCCCTACCGGCGCCATATATTCGTCACCGGCCCGTTCGACGGCGCCACCCGGGAGACACCGATGACGGTGGACTACCACACGACGTTCTACTTCCACCCCGAGGGCGACGGGCTGTTGCTGGGGATGAGCGACCCGGCCGAGCCGCCGAGCTATCGCACCGACGTCGACTGGGATTTCCTTGACCACCTGGTGGAGCACGCGGTGGCCCGCTTTCCCGCGCTGGAGCAGGCGCGCGTGCAGACCGGATGGGCCGGACTCTACGAGGTGACCCCGGACCACCAGCCGCTGATCGGGGAGATGCCAAGCCGTCCCGGACTATGGATGTGCACCGGCTTCAGCGGCCACGGGTTCATGCAGGCGCCGGCGGTGGGCGAGCTCTGCGGCGACCTGATCGTTGGCCGGGAGCCGGCCTTCGACATCTCGGCGCTACGCCCGGGAAGGTTCGCCGAGGGAGACTTCGTCGAGGAGCGTGCGGTTATCTAGTCCGGGCGCCTGGCAGCCGCGGGTTGTCTACGCCGGAAGGTTGTCCGGCTCGGCCGCGTGCTGGGAGGCGATGTCGGGCGTGTGCTGCGAGCAGGTCAGGCGCATGTTGGCGCTGGGGTAAGAGAAGAAGTAGCTGCAGTAGAGGTAGTAGGGTGTGCCGTTGGCGTCGTGCCGGCGATTGTCGCGGTTGACGCCCATGGGGACCTCGTCAACGGAGACGACCCGCCGATGGACGCAGCTCTCGCAGATCTTCACGAGGCGCTCACAGCCCTTTGTTAGACTCGTCCGCCATGTCCCGGAAGCCAGTCTACGCTCTGGTTGCCGTCGCTGTCCTGAGCCTGGCTGGTTGCTCTGCCGACGACCTTCCATTCATCGGAAAACCAGCGGCACGCATGGATGGGCACACCGTCTCGATGGCCGAATACCAGACCCGGCTGCGCCTGTTGCGCGACGACTACAACATCACGCGCCAGGCCAACCCGAGCCAATACCCGAGCCTCGATTCCACCGACGGCAAGAAGATCGACCAGAACTTCCAGAACCAGGCGATCCAGGACCTGGTCGACCAGCAGCTGGTGCTGGACGACGCCAAGAACCACGGCATCACCGTCAGCGACGACGACGTCAACAAGGATGTCGACAACGCCCGGCGTGACTATGAGTTCCGGGCCAACCAGGCCAACCAGCAGGGGAGCCAGAACCCGGGTACCTTCAACGACTATCTGAAGAAGGAGGGCGTGACCATCGACCAGGTCCGCGAACAGGCGCGGGCACGGTTGGCGGAGCAGCGGCTGGAGAACCAGCAGGCCAAGCGGCGCGCCCAGGACGCGCTGGACATGATCAAGGGCGGCAAGGACCTCGTCGAGGTGGCCAAGCAGTACAGCGACGAAAAGGATGCCGACCGTGGTACCGAGCTGACGGTCAAGATCTCGGACCTCGACACCGGCTCACTGGCGGCGCTGAAAGGGGCGCTGACCGCCCTGCAAGTGGGCCAGACCACGCAGGAGCTGACCAAGGCCAGTGACGGTTTTTACATCCTCAAGCTCGACGCCAAGGACGCCACCACGATGAAGATCCGCTACGTGCTGGTACGGGCCCCCGACGCCGACTTCTACCACATCAACCAGCGGCCGCAGTGGTTCGCCGACTACGTCACAGGGTTGGAAAAGAACGCCCACGTGCAGTACCAGGTGGGCAGCATCAAGAACCCGTAGCGCG
>JBARRR010000090.1:0-5907 GCA_049644325.1 Candidatus Dormiibacterota bacterium | reverse complement strand
GCGGAGCGGAGCGAGGCGATGGCCCAGGCCGCAGCCGGCGACCTTCGCTTCCTCTATCTGGCGCCGGAGCGCATCGGTGCGACCGGCTTCCTCGAGGCGCTCGGGCGCCTGGACGTGGCCCGCTTCGTGGTCGACGAGGCCCACTGCATCTCCAGCTGGGGCCACGACTTCCGCCCCGACTACCGCCGCCTGGGCGACGCCATCGACGCCGTCGGCCGGCCGCCGGTGGGCGCCTTCACCGCCACCGCCACGCCGCGGGTTCGGGATGACATCGAACGAAGCCTTGGCCTGCGGCAGCCGGTCGGCAGGGTCACCGGTTTCGTTCGCGACAACCTGACGATGTCGGTCATCCGCTGCCGGGGCAAGGGTGAGAAGCGCGACGCGCTGCTGGATCGCATCAAGCCGGGAGATGGCAGGTCGCTGGTCTACTGCGGCACTCGCAAGTCGGCCGACGAGGTCGCCGGCCTGTTGTCGAGCTCCGGGATCGCCACCGCCTCGTACCATGGCGCCCTCGACGGCGACGAGCGGCAGGATGTCTACGAGGAGTTCGCCGCCGGCCACCTACGCGTGATCGTGGCGACGTCGGCGTTCGGCATGGGCGTCGACTTCCCCGACATCCGGCAGGTGATCCACTACGACTTCCCCGGCAGCCTCGAGGAGTACTACCAACAGGCGGGTCGCGCCGGTCGCGACGGCGAGCCATCGGAGTGCATCCTGCTGTTCTCCGCCCAGGACCGGCAGCTGCAGGAGTTCTTCATCGAGCAGGCCTACCCCGACCGCGACACAGTCCGCGCCGTCTACCGGGAGATGCTGCGCGAGGGGAGTGGGTGGATCCGTAACTGGCAGTCGCGGCTGCCCAACGTCGATGCCAGCGCCGTCCGAGCCTCGGTGGCCCTGCTGGAGCGCACCGAGGTGGTCCAATCCGATGGCGGCATCCGCCGGCTGACCGGCGCGCCGGTCGACTTCGAGGAGCAGGCCCAGCTCAAGGAGCATGCTTACGCGCGGGTCAACCAGGTGATGGACTACGCCAGGTCCCGCGGCTGCCGCCACGCGCGGATTGCCGACTACTTCGGTGAGGAGGGCGTCCCCCGAACGTGCGAGGCGTGCGACAACTGCCTCGACCCCCAGGGCGTCGATACGATCGCGGTGGCGCCCGCAGGCGTGGAGGCAGCGCTGGCTTGCATCGCGCGGTTCGAAGGCCACCTGGGCGCGGCCCGGATCGGTCTGATCCTCACCGGCAAGCTCGACGCCTGGTCGACGCCCAAGGCGTGGGTCCAGGAGCTGGCCTTCTTCGGGGCGCTGCGCGATTGGGACATCGATCGCGTCCGCGACCTGCTGTCGACGCTGGTCGAGTTGGGGCTGGTTCAGCGCGGGCATGGCGAGAAGCCCACGCTGCGGCTTGGCCCGGCGGGCCTGGAGGCCCTCAGTGGTGACGCGCCGCTGAGCGTCGAGCTGGAGGTGGTGCCGGTTACGCCGCGGTCGCGGAGCCGGGGCCGCAAGGCCGCTGCGAGCGCTGACCCGCTGTCGGGCGATGCGTCAGTTCTGTTCGGTGCGCTGCGGGACTGGCGGCTCGAGGTGGCCCGGCGCGCCGACATGCCGCCGTACGTCATCTTCCACGACAAGACCCTGGCCGAGATCGCGCGCCGCCAGCCGACGTCACTGGGCGACCTCGCCGAGATCCCCGGGATCGGGCCAGCCAAGCTGGAGCGATACGGCTCCGAGGTCCTCGCGCTTCTCGGCGAGGGTTAGGCAGGGCGCTCGAGCCGGCCGGAACCGGCCCGAGCGCACCGGCCCCCCGCCGGCTGGCCTGGCTTCAGCCCGTCAGGGTGAGGAGCTGAAGCGCGTTGACCAGCGGCGCCACCAACGCGATTGCCGCCATAACCATCAGGACTTTCCACTGCCGTGGCTGGCTGACGAAACGCAGGACCATGAGCATGACCAGGGTGGCGACCAGCAACTTCAGGCTCAAAGAGAGCTCGAGGTTGGTGCGCACCAGGGGCGCCACCAGCGGGTTGCTCTCTGGTCCGAGGCCATCGCGAATGCCGAGGATGGTCGTGCCCAGGTCGAGGATCTGGGCGGCCGTGAAGATCAGAATCACCCGCGCCAGGGCGAGCGCACCATCCGATACTGCTGCTTTTACCGCTGTCCTAGTCATCCCTAACCGTCGTCCCTAAACCTAACTGAAATGTAACACTGCTCTCCGGCGCGGCGACAGGGACAAGTGACCCAAAGAAACCGGGTCGACCCGGAGGTCGATAATCCGCCTATGTCGGAGGACGGGCAGCCGGCGGTTAGGACGGATGTCCCCCTGGTTGGGATCATGGCCGACCTGGTCGAGGCGCTGGTCGACCTGGGCGCCGAGCCCGAGGTGGCGGAGGCGGCGGTTCGCCGCGGCGACCCCGAGAGCGGTGTCTTCCAGGGCGTGCTGCTGCGCGAGCGGGAGAAGCGGACCGTCACGCCCGCGGAGATCGAGGCGGAGGGTGGCCTCTCCGTGCAGGAGACGGGCGAGGTGATGCACGCCTTCGGCTTCCCACCGCCGGCGGCGGACGAACCCGCCTTCACCCTGAGCGAGGCCCACGTCTTCATCGAGCTCGGCCGCCTCAGCCCCATCTGGCCCCGGGACCTGCGGGTCCAGCTGGCCCGCCTCTACGGCCGGACCCTGGCGCGCGTCGCCGGCGCCGAGCTACAGGCGTTCGTCGGCTACAGCCTGCCCAGCCTGCGCGGCAAGGGTGGCAGCCGGGCCGGCAGCCTGACCGCGGTGCAGGCGGCATTCGAGCAACTGCTGCCCCTGGCCGACCCGCTGCTCACCGGCGTCCACCGCCGCTGGATCGAGCACGAGCTGGCCCAGGTCGCGGTCCGCAACGCCGAGGACCTCGCGGGCCCGCAGGAGCGGCTGCCGGGGTCGGTCGAGGTGGCGCTCCTCTTCTGCGACATCAAGGACTTCACCCGCTACGCCGAGAAGATGGGCGACGCTGCCGCCATCGGCCTGGTCGACCGCTTCTTCGACATCGTGACCAACGAGCGTGGTGACGCCGGCCGGGTGGTCAAGGCGCTGGGCGACGGCGCGATGCTGGCCTACGATTCGCCTCCCGACGCGGTCGCCGCCGGCGCCAGGATCGTCGGCGCCATGAGCGACGCCGACACCCCGGGGGTACACGCCAGCGTCCACGTCGGCCAGGCGATCGCCCGAGAGGGTGACTTCTTCGGCGGCGCCGTCAACCTCGCCGCCCGCCTGCTGGCCCTGGCGGGACGCGACCAGCTGGTTGCCAGCCAGGTGGTGATGGAGCGCAGCCCCAACTACCAGTGGGAGTCGATCGGGGAGCACCCCATCCGGGGTGTCGCCGAGCCAATGCCCGTCTACCGCCTACTGAGCTAGCCGGTCGCTGCCTCCGCGGCCAGCGGGGTGGTCTCGGGAGCACTGCGCCCCGCCTGGGCCAGCCGCACGCTGTAGGCGATGATCCCGATCACGATCGCCAGGCCCTGGAAGGGCACGAAGAACTTCTCGCCCGCCTGGACCTGGGCGAGCAGGGTGACGACAAACCCGACCAGCGCCAGGTTCATCACCCAGAAGACGACGTCGTCGGCCCAGGCCCAGAACGAGCTGGTGCCCCTGGTGAAGTCCTGCATCATGCCGAACATCAGGTTGGTGATGACGCCGATGAAGATGGCGTGGTCGGCGGAGACGAAGAGGCCGACCGGGATAGCGCCAAAGTCGTTCTTGACGATGCCGATCTGGATCGCGTAGATCGTGACCGCCAGGTTCAGCACCGCCCAGGGCACGGCGATGGCGTAGTGACGCGAGCTGTCGCGCTGCAGCCATTTGGCGCGCAACGCCGGTCCTGCGATCCGGACCAGGAAGATGACCACGGCGATGATGTCGATGGGGATGAACACCGCCAGCAGGGGCAAGATGTTGAACAGGGCCCCGGCCGCGACTAGCACTCCGCCAAGGAACAGCAGCACGACCTGGGCGCCGCCGGCCCAGCCGAGCTTTGTGGCGCCCCGAAGGCGCCACTCGATGGCGGACAGGGAGAACAGGATCAGGTAGCCGCCGACCTGGGCGGCGGCGTGCCCGGCGATGGCGTTGTCGGGCAGGAAGACGCTGCTCGCTGCAAGCTGGATCTGGAAGAGGACGCCGATCGTCGACCCGATGACCAGCACCGTGAACGCCAGGATGAAGCCCAGCGCCGGTGTGCTCCAGCCGGCCCGCCGGATGGCGCCGAGGATGTAGATCACCATCGCCACGATGATCAGCAGCACGGGCGTGCCAAAGACGGCGCGGGCGACGAAGTTGTTGATGGCGAAGGCGAGCACGTAGAGCGGCACCGCCACCGTCATCGCGATCGCGATCCACCGGGCTGTCTGGCTGCCGCCGCCCCCCGCGCCGGCCACCAGCCAGAAGGCGGTGGCGAAGGCCCCGATCGTGACCCAGCCGAGGGTGCCGGCGTGGACGTGCGTCAGCAGCACGGCGCGGGAGAGCTCGACGAAGTGGAAGCCATTAAAGATGCCGATACCGACGGTCACCAAGAAGATCAGGGGTGCGACGCGGAGCAAGAACCGCGTCTCCCAGGGTCGGGCAGGCGTATCTTCGGCCAATCTCTCTCCTCCCACCTGGATGTGAAGCGCAATTTACGTCGTTACCGGTGATCGCGCCACCCACAATCCTGCCACTCCCGAGAAATAGCGGATACGCTATATTTGTCCGATGGCACAGGTCGCGGGGACGCCCGGCAGAGAGGTTGCCCGCATGCGGCGGGATGCAAGGTTGTCGCAAGCGAAGCTCGCCGCCCTGGTTGGCACCACCCAGTCGGCCATCGCCCGGCTGGAGGCAGGCCGGGTGTCGCCAAGCATCCGGACCCTGCAGAAGGTCTACGCCGCTCTCGGCCGCGAGCTCAGACTGCTGGCCATGCCGGCCGCGCCTCAATACGTACTATCGAACGCCCGGCCGGAGTTTAGAGTTGCGGAAGCGCCCCCGATATCCCGGTACGACGCACATCGAGAAGCAGACATAGACCTCAGTCAGATCCGGGAGTCCCGGCGGCATTCGGTTCCTGAGCGGCTGCGGCGGATAGGTGCAGCGGACCGGGGCCTCCGCGACTTCCTGCGGGAGATCGGCCGATAACCACCGAATTCCAGCCTCGGGAGGCGATCCAGGCGCTGATCGATGCCGGCGTGGACTTCGTCATCATCGGCGGTCTGGCGCTCAATGCTTACGGGTCGGTCCTGATGACCAACGACAGCGACGTCATGTACTCACGCGACACCGACAACATCGAGCGCTTGGCTGCGGCTCTGGGTGACATGGACGTGCGCCTGCGAGGGGTGGAAGACGATCTCCCGTTTCGGCCAGACGGCCGTACGTTGCGGGCGGGCTCGAACTTCACCTTCGTTTCGAAGTTCGGCTCGATAGATATCTTCGCGGAGGTCGCCGGAGTTGATAGCTACGAGGGCCTCAAGTCTCGTGCCGGGAGGGCCAAATGGGGTAAGCAGCGCGCTCTCGTGGCTAGCATCGATGACCTCATC
Organism: Candidatus Dormiibacterota bacterium; assembly: GCA_049644325.1. GTDB lineage: Bacteria > Chloroflexota > Dormibacteria > DASZGP01 > DASZGP01 > DASZHA01. The sequence goes on along the minus strand of JBARRR010000090.1, from coordinate 384 downwards.
GCAATGAAGACAGCGGCCGGAAGGACCAAGGACAAGCGAGCGCTGGATGACCTGGTCTGGTTGAGGGAGCTTGGCCCCGATCCTGAGATCGAGGCGCCCGAGGGAGTGCCGGGGCCGGGATAAGGGGACCGTGGGCGCCAGGTTAACGGACGGCGGCGCCCATGTAGCAGCCGACGGTGTAGGGGTATTCGAGGGTGGCGACGTAGTGGTACATGCTGACCTGCTGGCTGTCCCAGCTGATCTGGCTGGTGCGGCCATGGCAGGCGTCGAGGTCGGCGTTGGTGAGCAGCCCGCCCGAGGAGTTGCGGTCCACGAAGATGCCGAAGCCGTCTTTGGCGTAGCCGACCAGGTTGGAGCTGCCGTTGGCCAGCGCCTGCATGCAGG
>JBARRR010000089.1:0-2021 GCA_049644325.1 Candidatus Dormiibacterota bacterium | reverse complement strand
GGCGGGAGCGATGCCGGTCCTCTCGACCCACGGCGACGTCGTCGCCCTCCTGTGCGGGGACGACGCGCCGAGGAAGAAGGGCTCGACCTGGGTCCTCGAGGTCGACGGCGCCGCCGTCACCCCGGCCCGTTACCTTCCCCCCGCGCCCTGATCGACGGCGAGGACTACCACGGCGTCACCGGGGAGTCCGGCGGTCTCCGGCGCCGCCGACAACCCGGCGCCCTTCCGGACGCCGGGCGACCGGCCGTGACGCCGGGAAGGCGGCGCCCCATGGGCTACCAGGGGACTGCCTCGTGGTAATGCGCCCACAAAGTGCGCTTTAATCGCATCGCCGCTAAGATAACTTCGCCAGGAAGCGGCGACCTCCGCGGACATGAGCCAGGGACTTCCAGTGGCGCCGCGCTGGGCAATAGCGCCGTCGACGGCGGGACTCAGAGCGCCGCTCGACGTCGATGGTGGTGTTCGCCGTGTGGGCCCAGGGTCGGCGCCGGGGGATGCGACGTGAGTGGGTGCGCGGCCCGCGGCGGTGGAACTGGCGCGCCCACTGCTGTTCCTGGAGATGCAGATGACAGGCGACCGCGAGCTTGGGGAAGAACTTGGCGGGCGAGATATCCTCGGGCGGCCATCCCAACTGGGCGGCAGCCTCGCTCTGGGCCACGCGCATCCCGTTGTAGACGATCGCGGCGGCATACACCTGCATGGCGACGGCATTGGGGTTCGCCGCGTAGACCCGGTTGAGATTCAGGACTTCCTTGAGATCGTAGAACATGCGCTCGATCCCCCAACGGTACGGGTACAGGTCCAGCGCCTCCTCGGCACTGAGCCGGACCGGGGTCAGCACGTTGGTGAGGACCTCGTAGCGGGTGCCTCCGCGGCGCCAGCGGATGTAGCGCAGGGTCTGCGCGGGAGCCGAGACCCCGGAGCCGGCGCGGACCAGCCAGTCCTCCAGCAACCCGCCCTGGACCCGGCGCTTGCGGAGGCGCTGCAGCTTGCGCAGGCCCAGCTGTTTGTTGCGGCGGACCACTCCCCAACACCGGTGCTCATGCAGGGCCTCGAAGAATGCCGCCGTGCCGTACAGCCGGTCCCCGAGCACCAGGGTGTCGCGCGCGAGCCGGTCCAGGGCGGCCACGGCGCGCGTGAATTCGCTGGCCGCGGCGTCGGCGTCGAAGACCAACGCGCGACACAGTCCGCGCCCGAGATCGTACACCCCGAGCAGACAACCCGGCAGCACGACCGCCCGCTCGTTCCAGAGCAGCTTCAGCCGCCGCGCGATCGCGGCCAGCCGCGAGCCGTCGAACACCACGAGCGCGGCGAAGCGCGCTTGCACCTCCGCCATCTCGGCCGCGTAGCGCGGCGGCACGGCGGTCAGCACCCGCGCGGTGAACCGCTCGAACACCTCGGCAAAGAAGGCGGGCCGCAGGTCCCGGCAGCGCTGAAAAAAGGCCTCCGGCGTCGCCGCCACGCGCGGGAAGAGCGGCTCGCGCACCTCGAGGCCATCGGCCAGGGCCTGGCTCAAGGCCCGGGGCGCCCGCAGAATGACGGCCACCCAGAACTGCACCAGCGCGGTCAACGTCCACACCCGTTGCCGCTCGGTCTTCCGCACCCGCCCGAAGGCGGCCTGACAGAGGGCGGGCGTGATGTGCGCCTGCAGCAGTTCCGCCAGCCGCAGCAGGTTGACGTCCGACCGAGCCCGTCTGGCCATAGCACCTCCCGGGGTTGGGGGTCCTATAGCCCAGTGAACCCAACATCCTGCGGTTCATCGGCAAATTATCTTAGCGGCGATGCAGCTCAGGGTAGCTTGTCGAAAAAAAGATGGCTCGTCTCCGAAAAGTGTCAGCTGACCGAACCGGTTGAAACGACGGGCGCGCCGCGTGTAGGTTCGGGACGATCTGATGGGTCCGCGCCCCAATTAGGGGTGTGATGCCACGCTCGATCCCCTTCGTTCTTTACAACTCGGGCGTCGTGGGCTGGCGGTGGCACCCGAGTGGCGCCAGCCTTGGGCAAGTACCAGAACGGAGGAC
>JBARRR010000088.1:0-4725 GCA_049644325.1 Candidatus Dormiibacterota bacterium | reverse complement strand
GTCAGCTCCAGGTGGGCCAGCTGGTCCTCGCCGACGGGCACCTTCTCGGCGTCGTAGAGGAGGATGTCGGCGGCCTGCAGGACGGGGTAGCCGAGGAGGGCGTAGTTGACGTTGTCGGGGTGCTGCTCGCTCTTCTCCTTGAAGGTCGGCACCCGCTCCAGCCATCCCAGCGGCGTGGTCGAGCTCAGGATCCAGTGCAGCTCGGTGACCTCGGGCACGTGCGACTGGACAAAGACGGTGGCCTTCTCGGGGTCGATGCCGGCGGCGATCCAGTCGGCGACCATGTTGACGACGTTGGGCCACAGGTCGGCGGGCTCGTCGAAGGTGGTCAGGGCGTGGAGGTCGGCGACGAAGTAGAACGCCTGGTACTCGTCCTGGAGGCGGACGAAGTTCTGGAGGGCGCCGAAATAGTGGCCGATGTGCATGCGCCCGGTGGGCTGCATGCCGCTGAGGACGCGCTTCGTCGAGGTCGAGGAGCCGGCCATCAGGGCAGAGTTTAGTATTCAGCCGATGCTCGCAACCCGCTCTCTGGCGCGCCTTACGGCGACCCTGAGCTTCGCCTACGTTATCCGCGGCCAGCTATTGGGCGTGCCCTTCACCTTCCTGGAGCTCTGCATCCTGGCGACCCTGTTGGCCTACGTGGTGGAGAAGCGCCGAGCCGGCGAGGGGTTTCCCGACCCCCGCCGGATGGTCTACTTCTGGCCGCTCGCCCTCCTCCTGGTGGCGGCCACGATCTCCATCTTCGTGGCCCCCGACCAGCGGGCCGCGGCCGGCATCTGGCGGGCCTACTTCCTCGAGCCGATGCTGTTCGCCTACGTCGTCGCCGACGTGATGCGGGCCCCCTGGCACCTGGACAGCTTCGTCGCCGGCTTCTTCTGGTCCGGGATCGTGGTCTCGGCGATCGAGGTCGTGACGTTCCTCTACGCCGTCGCCGTGGGACGGCCCCACCTGGTCGACGACCCGGTGGTGGCGATCTACCTGAGCGCCAATGCCACCGGCCTCTTCCTGGGCCCGTTGCTGGCGATGGCGGCGGCGTTCATCCTCTTCGGCCACCCCATCGAGCGGACCCGAGCCATCGTCTTCGCCGTCCTGGTCCTGCCCGCCTTCATCCTCAGCTTCTCCCGCGGCGCCTGGCTGGCGCTGGTGGTGGCGGTGCTCTTCCTCGCCTGGCAGCACCGGGCCCGGCTGGTGATCTTCGGCGGCGTGGCCCTGGCCCTTGTCGCCGGGCTGTTGGTGCCGCCGCTGCGCCAACGACTGGCGCACCAGTTCGACCCCAACGACCCGCTCAACTCGATCAACCTCCGGCGCAACCTGTGGCGAGCGACCATCGACATGCAGTCCAACCTGCGACACGCCATCTTCGGCACCGGGCTCAGCGGCTTCAAGCACGACATCGAGCCCTACAAGGCCTTCGCCGGCTACAGCGAGAACCTGATCTATCCCCACAACATCTTCCTCAACTTCTGGACCGAGACCGGGATCCTGGGGCTGGGCGCCTTCTGCTGGCTGGCGGTGCAGTGGGTTCGCACCACCTGGCAGACGGTCAAGGTGAGGGGGCGGCTGCGGCCCTACTACCTTGCCGTCGCCGCCGCCAGCATCACCTTCCTGGTCCATGGCCTCCTCGACGTGCCCTTCTTCAAGAACGACCTGGCGCTGCTGACGCTCTCGGTCATCGCCATCCAGGTGGCCGCCCTGCGGCAGGATGGGGGCGCGGCCACCGGCAAGGCCGCCGTGGCGCTGGCCGCGTAGCCAGGACGAGCGCATGAGCCTCGCGGTCCGGACCGCGCGCAACACCGTGATGGTGGTCACCGCGCGGATGGCGTCCAAGGTCCTGGTCCTGGTGGTGGTGCTGGTGATGATTCGCACCGTGGGGGCGGAGAACTACGGCAGGTACACGTCGCTGGTGGTCTACGCCGCCCTGGTCAGCATCCTCGCCGACCTGGGACTGAGACCGCTGTTCACCCGCGAGGTCGCCAAGGACCGCACCCGGCTCACCCCTTATCTCAACAGCATCCTCAGCATCCGCCTGGTCCTCGCCATCCCGGTCCTGGTCGTCCTCTACCTGGCGGTGCGACTCGGCCTGCCCACGCTGACCGACTACGTCGTCGTCACCTTCCTGCTGCTGATCACCCAGAGCTTCGCCAACCAGCTGCGGGCCACGTTCTATGCCTTGGGCAAGCTGCGCTACGAGGCCTACGCGATCGTCGGAGAAACGGTGGTCCTGTTTGTGGTGGCTCTGCTGGTGGCCTTCCTGCGCCTCGAGTGGTGGTACTTCATGTTCGCCTACGTCGCCTCCTACCTCTTCACGTGCGTCTACGCCATCGTCATCTCACGGTTCTGGTTCGGGCACCACTTCCGTTTCGATCTCAACGGACCTCGGCTCTACATGCTGGCCCGGGAGAGTCTCCCCTTTGCCCTGGCCCTGATCATCACAACGCTGTACTTCAAGGTAGACGTCCCCATCCTCAAGTTCTTCACCACCTTCGCCGCGGTGGGGATCTACTCCGCCGCCTACAAGCTGCTGGAGGCGGTGATCTTCGTTCCCCAGACCCTGATGGACCCGATCTACCCGTCGCTGGCGATGCTGGCCCATAACAACCCGGATCGGCTGTCGGGCGCCGCCACCAAGTCCTACAAGATGCTGGCGGTGGTCGGGGTCCCGGTGGCCCTCGGGATGATCGTCTTCGCCAGCCCCATAATCCACTACGCGATCGGCCTTGACGAAGCCATCCCCGTTCTCCAGGTGCTGTCCCTGGGGGTGCTTTTCATCTTCCTCAACAACGTCTTCATCTACACTCTGAACGCAATGGGTCGCCAGAGCGACTCGACTCGGCTTGCGGTGATGAGCCTGGTTTTGAACGTCGTCTTGAACTTGATCCTGATCCCACTGCCAAGCCCGTACGTCGGCGGATACATGGGTGCGGCGTGGGCGACGGGGCTGACCGAAGTGGCGCTCTTCGTGGGCGGCTGGTACCTGCTCCGTAAGCACCTCTTCGCGCTGCCCATCGTCACCAGCCTCAAGGGGGTGCTGCCCGCCGGCCTGCTCTGTGGCGTGGCCATGGGCGCGATTGTCATCGGTCTCGGCGCCCATCTCCCCGTGTACGCGCTTGCTCTCCTGATCGGCGCCGTGCTCTACCCGGGCGCGTTGTTCGCCACCCACGCGTTCACGGCTGACGAGATCGCGCTGGCCAGGGAGGCGGCGAGATCGCTGACAAGGCGCTAACCCGCTCACCGGTTCGCACCCGCCACCGGTCGCGGCGTATCCAGCGGTGGTTCATCCTGGGGATGGCTGCAGGCGACGCCGTCTGCGTGGCGGCGGCGGTGCTGCTCGCCTACCACTACCGCTTCCATTTCGACCGCATCCCGATCCCAGGCACCGAGCCGCCGAGCTTCGAGCGCTACGTCGCCGCCATCCCGGTGGTCATCGTCGTGCTGGTGGTCAGCCTGGCCATCAACCGCGGCTACACGCAGACCAGGGGGCGGGCGTTCCTCGACGAGATCTACGGTCTCATCGGCGGTGTCACCGTCGGCAGCATCCTGTTGCTGGCGATGATGTCGTTGTACCGCGACTTCTCCTACTCCCGCCTCGTCACTGTGTATATGGCGGTGGTCGCGATCGCGATCCTGGTCGCGTTCCGGGGCCTGATGCGGGTGGCCCTGTCGCAGATGCGCCGCCGCGGTCTCGGCACCACCCGGGCACTGGTGGTGGGCTCGGGCTCTGGCGCCGATGCCCTGATCCACCGGCTGGAGATGTTCCCTGAGTACGGCTACGAGCTGATCGGCGTCGTCGACGACAGGCTAGAGCAGGGGAGCGAGTACAACCGCCTGCCGGTGGTGGGGGACACCCAGGACCTCAACCACCTGATCATGCGCCACGACATCGAGCAGGTCTTCGTCGCCCTGGCGGAGCCCGACTACCACAAGATCCTGCGCATGGTGGCGGGCTCCAGCGACACCTCGGCCGAGTTCAAAATCGTGCCCCACCTGCTGGAGGTCATCACCAGCGGGGTGGTGGCCGACGACATCGACGGCATCCCCCTGGTGGGGGTGCGCCGCTCCCGCCTGGTCGGCTTCAACCTGGTCATCAAGCGGGTTTTCGACCGCGCCTTCACCGTTGTCCTTCTGATCCCCGGCCTGCCTTTGATGGGGGTGATCGCGGTGCTGATCAAGCTCGAGTCCCGCGGCCCTGTCATGTACTCGCAGGAGCGCGTGGGCCGGGGCGGCCATACCTTCACCGCGTACAAGTTCCGGTCGATGGTAAAGAACGCCGAGGCCGACACCGGCCCGGTCTTCACCAGCCGGGACGACCCGCGCACCACCAGGGTCGGCCGCTTCCTCCGCCGCACCGGGCTGGACGAGATTCCCCAGGTCTTCAACGTCCTCAGGGGCGACATGAGCCTGGTCGGGCCCCGCCCCGAGCGGCCCCACTTCGTCGAGCAGTTCAACGAGGATGTGCCCGGCTACGCCGAGCGCCACGCGGTGCCACCGGGGATCACCGGCTGGGCCCAGCTCAACGACCTTCGCCAGGCCACCTCGATCGAGCAGCGCACGATCTACGACAGCTACTACGTCGACAACTGGAGCCTGGGCTTCGACCTCAAGATCCTGCTGGCGACGTTCATCCGGGTCTTCTTCCACCGGAACGCGTATTAGCGTGGCGCCAGGCGAGGAGCGGGTCGCTCCCGCGTCGCTGAGCTACTTCTTCCCGGCGTACAACGAAGCCGG
>JBARRR010000087.1:0-15953 GCA_049644325.1 Candidatus Dormiibacterota bacterium | reverse complement strand
ACCGAGGCGATCCAGCGACGCATGAGGGGCACGGTCTGGCTCGCCGGCGGGTGCAACAGCTGGTACCTCGACCGGCAGGGCCGCAACTCGACACTCTGGCCGGGGTTCACGTTCCAGTTCCGGCGCGCCCTCAGCCGCTTCGACGCCAGCAGCTATGTCGGGCAGCCGCTCCCCGCCACCCGCCGGCGCCAGGCCGCCACGGCGACATCGGTGGCGGCATGAGCCCGCTGGAAGCCGGCGTCATCCCTGCCCGCTGTCCGAAGGGCGCGCCCAAGCGGGTCGTCATCACCGGCGCCGCCAGTGGCATCGGCGCCGCCGCCGCGGTCGAGCTTCGCGCCCGGGGTGCCACCGTTGTCGGGCTCGACCTCAACCCCGGCGAGGACGTCATCCGCTGCGACGTCCGCGACCAGGCTTCGGTGGACGCCGCCATGGCCGAGGCAGTCTCACGGCTGGGCGGGCTCGACGTTCTCGTCAACAACGCCGGAATCGGGATTCCCCAGGCGGCTGGGGAGCGCCCCGACGCCGACGCCCTGGCGGTCATCGACGTCAACCTCCTGGGGCCCTGGCGCGTTACCGCCGCAGCCATGCCGGCGCTGCGCGCTTCGCGAGGGCGCGTCGTCAACGTCGCCTCTGGCCTGGTCCACCTCCCCATGCCGATGGCCACCGCCTACTGCATGAGCAAGCGCGGGCTGGTGGCGTACTCGGATGGCCTCCGGGTTGAGAGCGCCGGCGCCATCGGCGTCACCACCGTCTACCCCGGCTACATCCGCACGCCGATCCACGAGGCCGCGGCGGCCAAGGGCCTCTCGCTCGAGGGGCGGGTTCCCGCCGAGCGACTCGAGGACGCCGCCAGGACCCTGGCTCGGGCAGCCCTGGGGCGGCCGGCGCGGGACCTCGCCACCACCCGATGGGCATCGGTTGCCTACCGGCTCCTGCGCTTGGTCCCCGCGCGGTTGGTTGACCGCGCCGTCGGCCTCAGGGCGCGCTCGATTGCCCCTGACGCCGCCTAGCTGATCCCCATCTGCCGCAGCTGGTCGCGGATGTTGGCGGCGTCGATGCCGCCGGGGAAGACCTGGTGGACCTTGCCATCGCGGTCGATGAAGACGCTGATCGGCAAGGAGGGCGTGTTGATCCCGAAGGCTCTGGCGATCACCCCGGGGTCGTTGCCGGTCTGGGGATCAGCCACCGCTGGAAAGGTGGCGCCCATCTGCTGATAGAAGGCCTTGCCGGCATCGGTGTTGTCGAAGGCATCGACCCCGACCACCTCAAAGCCGGAGCCGCGCTTGGCCACGTACTGTTCCTGGATCGCGGGCAATTCGGCACGGCACTCCACGCACCAGTTGGCGAAGAAGTTGACCAGCACCACCTTGCCACGGAGGGATGACAGCTTGAATGTGCTGCCATCAAACGCGGTGGCGGTGAAGTCGGGGGCGGGCGAGCCGGCCGCCAGGTTGCCCGCTCCACCGCTCGCCGTCACCCCTACCTGGGGCTGAGCGGTGTTGTTCTGGCGGGCCCGGCTGATCGCGGTGTAAGCGGCAAAACCACCGATCAATAGCACCGCGATCGCGACCGTCGCCAGCCCCGCCCGGCGGCTGAGCGGTCCGGCGGGCCCAGGCTCCTCCGAGCCCTGAGCGGATGCCACGTCGACCCCTCCCGGGTCGCGGCCCACGCTACTGGATCTGGCTGATGAACTGCATCAGCGCGCTTTCATCGTCGGCGACGACGATGAGGCCCTGGTTGCCATGATGAACCATACCCACCGCGATCCCGTTCATCATTCGCGTCTCGGACGTGGGCCAGCTCATCGGCGCCTCCCCCGGGATGGGCGATAGCTCGACCGGACTCGCGCCCTCGCGGTAGAGGTAGGTGACCGCCTGCCGCCCAGCGACGGTGCCAGCTCGCGCTCCGACGCAGGCGGCGCCTGCTATGGACATCACCGGCATGGCCGCGCCGTGGGCCCCGGCCCAGCCGTTGACCGCGACCGAGTCGCCGGAGTAGTCGGCGGGCGTGCCGAAAATGTGGACGGCATCGGCCATGGCGCCTTCCGGAGCCGGTGCGGCGTCGAACCGGTTTGGTGATATCAGCACCGCCCCCACGCCGACTGAAACCAGCACCATCGCCGCCGCCGCGGCGGCGATCAGGGCGCCCGGCCTCCAGCGGCGTGTTCCCCCGGGGAGGGACTCCACCGTGTTGGCGGCGGCTGCGCTGGAGTCCATCGCGGCCTCTTGGGATAGGGCGCCGGCCACGGCCAGGTTGCCGGCGCGCTGCCAATCGACCTCGCGGGTGCATTCGTCGCAGGCGGCGACATGGTCGACGGCGGCTGCGGGCACCAGCTCCATCTCGCCGTCGGCGCAGGCGCCGGTGTAGACGCGGGCCTCGGCGCAGATCACGGTGAGCCCTCCTCAAGCAGCAGCTTGACCAGCATGCGACGGCCGCGAAAAATGCGCGACATCACCGTCCCCAGGGGTATGTCGAGGATCTCGGCGATCTGCCGATAGGGCATGTCCTCACCGGCGAACAGCCGCAGGGGGACGGCCTGCTCGGTGGGCAGCCGCTGCAGCGCCCACAGGATCTTGTCACGGTCGAACCGGCTCATCACCGCGGCCTCCACGCCCAGCGGGCTGATCGGCTCATCGGCGAAGGAGTCCTCGTGGTCGCCGAGATCGCTGATGGAGACGACCCGCGGCCGGCGCTTGTCGTTGCGCCACCGCTTCTGCTGCAGGCGGCGGGCGATCGTGAAGAGCCAGGCCTTGGCGTCGGTCCCCGGGGTGAATCGATCTTCGAAGCGCAGCGCCCGGGCCAGGGCCTCCTGGGCCAGGTCCTCCGCGGCGTCGGGGTCGCGGGTCAGGGAGCGCGCAAACCGAAGCAGTGCCGGCTGCAGCTCGAGCAGCTCGTGGCGCAGGTTCGGGGTCGCGGCAGGGTCGGCGCCGGTTTCGGACGCCAGCCGATCGAACTCTTCATCCATCAGAAGCGGTGCCCGCATCATCTCAGACAGGTCCACTCGACTTGCCATCGCATGGCCTACAACGCCAATTCCGATGCTCGATTCCCGGGCCTGCTAGCGTGTCTGGTGCGATGGGACGGCCCGCCTTCGGCGACGGGGCCCAGCTGGCCGGGGCGGTGCTGGCGTGCCCGATCTGCCACGGTGCGCTCAAGCTCGAGCTCGACGCCCTGGTCTGCGCCGAGGGCCACATTTACCCAGTCACCAACGGCTACTTCGACATGTGGCCTAAGGACCAGGTGGAGCCCCGGCTCGACTGGTTCAGCGGCCCCTACGGGCTGGTCTACGACACCGGCATCAAGGAGCGCTGGCTGGCGCGAGTGGGTGCCCGTTTCGGCTTCGGCACTGATGTCGACCGGATGTACGAGCTGATGGACGACGGCGTCAAGTGCGAGCCGGGCGAGGTCATCCTTGATGTGCCCGTGGGCGGCGCGCCGACGCTGCGGTCGGCTCCCGGTCGAATGCTGGGGACTTACGTTGGCGTCGACTTGAGCGCACCGATGCTGCAGCGGGCGCGCGCCGATCGCGACGCGGAGGGGCTTGACCGGGTCGTCCTCGCCCGCGGCGACGCCACTCGCCTACCGATGGCCGACGACAGCGTCGACCGCATCCTCTGTTTCAACGGGCTCCACGTTCTGCCCGACAAGGACGCGGTAATGCGGGAGTTCGCCCGGGTCCTCAAGCCAGGCGGCCAGTTGTGGGGCAACGTTGTCGTCGCCGACAACAGCTCGGTGGCACGCCTCACCCGGCCCTGGTTGCGGCTCCCGATACCCTTCTTCCATCCCGCCGACCCCGTCGACCTCGAGTTGACCGCGGCCGAGGCCGGGTTCGACTGGGACCAGGAAACCGAGGGCTCGATGCTCTTCTTCCGGGGAACCCGGCTGAGCTGAGCTCGATTCGAGCTAGCCGGCGTGCCCCCGCCGCCGGGCGCGCAGGACGACGAGCAGACCAAGGCCCAACAGTGCCGCCAGCACGGCCGGCGTCACAGGGGCCACCGCAGTATTGGGCAGCGTTCCTGGCGAGCCGGAGACTGGATTGGTTGGCGGGACCACCGTCGTCGAAGTGCCATCGACGGGCAGGTTGAATATTGACGGGTCGCCGGCCGCGCTGGCCGCTGGGAAGAGTCCGTCGAAAATCGGGCCGAAGCCGGTGGAGGCGGTGCCCGAGGTTGCGCTCTGAGTCAGCGTGATGATGTCGGGGGCCACGTGGTCGCTGGTCGAGGTCAGGTCGGTGGTGGCCACTTCGAAACGAACGCGATGGCCCTTGGGGAACATGTGAGCGAACCCGAGCAGGTTCATGTCGACGGGCTGGTTGGTATTGAAGACCCGAACCGGCGCGATGAGGCGCTTGATCAGGGTGGCGTTGCCCGCCCCGTCAACGTCCCACACCTTGCCGAAGAGGATCACGTCGGAGTTGGTAACGCTGGACAGGTGAAGGTGTGCGGTGGGAATGCCCACCGAGACCACGTCACGCAGGAACGGCTGGGAGGTGAAGTCGGCGAACTGGCCCGGGATGTTGGTCGGCGCCACGCTGCTGAAGTTGACGTTGTTGGGCGGCCCCGGCAACGAGCAGCTCGAGCATTGGAAGTTGGAGGTCTCCGTGTAGGCGCCGGGCAAACCTTTGGGCGGGCTGACGACCAAAGCGCTCCCGGCCACCGCCTGCGAGCCCGGCCCGACCAGGTCGGAGCTTCCCGATAGCGTGAAGGTCACAGGCGCCTGGGCCGGAAACGCGGGCGCCGTGCCGTAAGCCGGCGCTGCCGAGGTGGTGTTGAAGGGGACCCAGTCGCGGAAATAGGTGAACCCCGGCCCGGTGTCGACGCTGGTATCAAGGCGCAGGTAGCGGTCGAACCAGGCGAGGATCCGCTGGGGTATGTATTTCGTCCCCGGGTTGGACTGTTCGTTGCCGAAGACGTCGCCTTCGCCCGCGACGTCGTCGTAACCGTGACCATTTGAGTGCCAGATCATGCTCACCGGGACGCCGCGCGCCTTGATCGCGTTGTAGTTGGCGACGGCGTCGTTGAGGTTGAAGAGCGTATCCAGCTCGCCCTGGCCGATCAGGGTGGGGACGTTGAGCCCGGAGCTGACCTGAGTGGGATCAAAGCTCGCCACGCCGGGCGAGAAGTAGGTCTCCGGGGAGGAGTTGTCGAGGATGGCCTTCGACGGCGCGGCGCTTCCCTGCAACGCGGACTGGGTGTAGATCAGGCACAGCCGGTGGTCGAAGCCGATGCACTCGTGGTTGGTGGGGACGGGGTCGAGGAAGGTGCCCTGGATACCGTCGCCGTGGCCGTTGAGGGGCGTGGTCGCGCCACTGGCAAAGAAGAGGCTGGTCCACTCGAACTTGGGCACCCCACAGCAGGGCAACGACTGGGCATGGAAGTTCGACTGCAGGTTGTTCGGCGCCAGCGAGTACTCCAGCGTGTTCCAGGTCCGGAAGGGGGTGATCGCGTCGACGCGCGGGTCGAACTCCGCGGTCATGATCTGGATCGCCCCGCCGTAGGAGCCGCCGGTCAGCCCGATGCGGGGATCGCCAGCGGCGTCCTTGAGGACGTAGTCCTTGCCCGCCAGCAGGGTGATCAACTGCTCAGCGTTCTTGACGTCGTATTCCGGCGAGTCCAGCTCGATCTTCCCGCTGCTACCACTAAAACCCTCGCTGCTGAACGTCAGGACGACGTATCCGCGGCTGGACAGGAACTTGCCCAGAGCCACGGCCGAGCTGTCCGCCTTGCCACCGCCGAAACCGTTGAAGTACATGACTGCAGGCTGAGGCGCGAGGGCCGTGGCCGCGTTGGGCTTGTAGATGTCGTACTCGATGTTGGCGCTGCCGGGGGCGGAGGGGGGCCCGTTGGTCACGGCCAGCACCCCGGATGACAGCTGGTACGCGCAGCTGGCCGAGGCAGCACAGGCGGGCGCCGCGACAGGGACGCCACTGTTCTGAGCCGCCGCCGAGGATGCGCCAACAGCCGCGCCGGCAAGCGCCAGCGCCAATGCTGAAATGGTCCTGATAGCTCTCACGACACCTCCCGCCAAGGCCCGGCGCCCCGCAGTACACGTGCCGCCTTTGCTCATCGTACGCCACCCGGTGGTCAAATACCCACCCCTGGTGTTTTGGTCTGCCGCGGCGGCAAGCCGCCTCAACTTGCGCGCATCATGGCGGCTGAGGCATAATCCCTAACTCCTACCTAATCGGTAGGAATAGTGGACAAGGCGATTTCTTGGCCGGCCAACCCCGGCGGCGATGGAGGCAGATAACCACATGGGCGAATACGCCAACCCCGATGCCCTGGTAACCACCGACTGGGTTGCCGAGCACCTCACCGACGGCAGCATCAAGCTGGTCGAGGTCGACGAGGACACCGAGGCCTATGAGAAGGGCCACATCCCCGGCGCCAACTCTTTCCACTGGCGCAACGAGCTGCAGGACCCGGTCAACCGCGACTTCGTCGACAAGGCCCACTTCGAGCAGCTGCTGAGTAAGAAGGGCATCGGCAACGACGACCTGGTCGTGCTGTACGGCGGCAACAACAACTGGTTCGCCGCCTACGCCTACTGGTATCTCAAGGTCTACGGCCACGACAACGTCAAGCTGATGAACGGCGGCCGCAAGAAGTGGGAGCTCGAGGGCCGCGAACTGACCAGCGACGGGCCCAACGTCGCCGCCACCTCGTACACCGCCAAGGACGCCGATCCCAGCATCAGGGCGCTCCGCGACGAGGTCATCGCCGCGGTTGGCAACAAGCCGATGATCGATGTCCGCTCCCCTGATGAGTTCAGCGGCAAGCTGGCCGCCCCGGCTCACCTGCCCCAGGAGCAGGCGCAGCGCAAGGGCCACATTCCCGGCGCCAAGAACGTCCCCTGGTCCAAGGCGGCCAACGAGGACGGCACCTTCAAGTCGATCGACGAGCTCAAGGCGCTCTACCAGGAGGAGCAGGGCCTGGTCCCCGAGGACGAGACCATCGCCTACTGCCGCATCGGCGAGCGCAGCTCACACACCTGGTTTGTGCTCAGGGAGCTGCTCGGCTTCCCCAGGGTGAAGAACTACGACGGCAGCTGGACCGAGTACGGGTCGCTGGTAGGCGTGCCCATCCAGCTGGACTACAAGGAGGAGGCCAAGGTATGACCGCGGTTCAGCCGTGAGCAGCGACTGCGTCGACGCCCCGGACGACTACTCCACCGATACCGGCATCCAGGGCAAGGTCCTGCGCGCTGGCGAGCCGGTGGAAGGCGCCTACGTTCGGCTCCTGGGGACCGGCGACGAGTTCGTCGCCGAGCTTCCCTCCAAGGGCGACGGCAGCTTCCGCTTCTATGTCGCCCCCGGCGACTGGACTGTGATCTGCCTGGCCCCCGGCGCTGAGCGCATCGAGCAGCCGGTGGCGCTGGCGCAGGGCCAGCAGAAGCAGGTCACCTTCCGGCTGACGGAGGCGCCGGCGGCAACCTGAGTGCCGGCGCCGCGCAGCGCCGGCCTATCCCAGGCCCTTGAGGAATGCCGCCGTGCGGTCGAGGGCGTCGGCGAACGCGGCAGCGTTGCGGTGGAGCCCGTGGCCGACGCCCGGGTACGTGGCCAGCTCGGCGTTCTTCCAGCCGGCTACCGCCTTTTGCAGCAGGTCGACGCGGGCAAAGCCGTCGGACTCGCCAGACAGCATTAGGACCGGGCAGCGGATGCTCGCCCAGTGCTCGGTGCGCAGCTCGTCCGGGTGGCCTGGCCGGTGCAGGGGGTAGCTGAAGAGCACCAGGCCGGCGACGTCGCCGCGCTTCGCCGCCAGCATGCTCGCCACCCGGCCGCCGTAGGAGTTACCGCCGAGGGCAGCGCCGGCGTGCTCGGCCAGCATCGCGTCGAACACCTCCATGGCGCGTTCCGCCCGCATCGGCAGCTTGCCCACCGCCGGCACGCTGGCGGCCTCGACGCCTCGCTGGCGGAGGCCTTCGACGTAGGGCTTCATGCTCGAGGCATCGCCGGAGGCCCCGTGTCCCAGGAGGATCTCAGCCACCGGTCGTCGCCGGTGCCCACTGCGGCATGGCGACACCATATGTCACCAGCTGGTCGGTGGGGTCGTACGCGGTGGAGGTCAACTGGGTCAGGCCGCTGCCGTCGTTGTTGACCAGCCATAGCTGGGGTTGGCCGTCGGCGACGCGGACGAACGCGACCCGCCGGTCGAAGGACGGCGTCACCGGGAAAACGGCCGCGCCCTGGGTGTTGCGCACCGCAGTGAACCCGGTCGATTGGCCGGGCACGGGCCGAGCGGGTGCCCTCTGCAGACCCCCCTGGCCGGTGCCGGCGGCGGTGGCAGCATAGATCGACCCCCCGTCCGACGCCCAGGTCAGGCTGGTGGCGGCGATTGCGTCGACCCTCTGCAGCGCGGGCGGGTCCGCCGCGAGCGCTCGGAAGATCCAGACCTCCGCCGGTTTGGTCGGCCCGGGGTTGCGCATGAAGGCCAGGCTGGCGCCATCGAAAGACCAGCTCATCGGACCCGCGGCCATCTCCACCTGGGGGACCAGGTAGCGGCTCAAGGTCCCCCGGTCAACGATGCCGAGGCCGGTCCGGCCGGCACCCTGGTCGATCGCGGTCGCCAGCCGGTGGCCGTCGCCGCTCCACGCCGGCGTCGCCACCACGGCCCCCGCCTGGGGCACGGCGACGTCGCCGCCCTCGGCCGTCCAGAGGTGGAGGACGCGGTCGGCATTGACGTAAGCGACCTCGTCGCTGGCCGGCGAAACCGCGATCGAGGTAGCGCGGAACGGCAGCCGCACCGGGGCGCCGCTGGCCACGCTGACCGACATCACGGTGCCATCGGTGCCCTCGAGGGTGTAGAGGTGGGAGGCGTCAGGGCTCCAGCCCCACGCCTGGATCGAGCTCTGGGCCTGGTAGACGACCCGGAGGCTCGGCGCCGGCGCGTTGAGGCTGGCCGGGGGCCGCAGCTGGGCGATCCGGGTGGCCCGGCCCTGTACGTCGAGCACGGCGAAGCCAAGGCTCCGACCCAGTCCACCCGACCCGGTGGTGAAGTCGATGTCGGTGCGCTTGCCGAGGCGGTTGTGGTGGAGGTCCTCGATATCGGGGCTGATGCTGAGGCGGTACGTGGTGTTGGGTCGCAGCGGCCGCAGTGGCGAGACGGTCACCAGGCCGGGGTCGTTGCTGGCGCTGCTGAGGTGGTAGTCGACGTTGAGGTCGGTCGCCGAGCCGGTTGGGCGAAGGGTCAGCTGCGCCGTCGTCGGGGCCTGGATCGGGCGCGAGAACTGCAGCACCAGGTCGGCGTCGGCGGCGACCCCAGTGGCCCCGGTCGCAGGGGTGGCCGTCCGCAGCATGGGGGCGGCTTCGGTCTGGAACTCCCAGACGTGCTCCACGGTGTTGACCTGGCCACCGGCGTCCTTGTACCCCGGGTGGATGAAAACGCGGTACTTGGTGTCGTTGCTGAAGGGGTGACCCGGGTGGGTCATGGAGAAGGTCGAGCCGGTCCAGCTGACCGGGCAGGCCACCCGGTCGCAGCCCTCGACCGAGGGCTTCAACTCGAAGCGAGTCTCCACGCTGTCCCGGTCCATGGGTCGATCGAAGGTGACCGACACCGGGGCGTCGCCGGCGACACCTCCCTGGCCCTTGAACGGGGAGACGTTCTCGATCGCGGGCGCCGATGGCAGGCAGGCGCTGAGCGCGATGCCGCCGAGCAGCACCGCCACGGCGTGCCTCGCCGTCTCCAGGGCGCGACCCATCCTCGGGCTATTCACCCGAGGAGGGTAATCCGCTTTGGTTAAGCGGTGCTTGCGGCTAGGCCGCGGCGGCGATGCGGCGCATGTCGTCGGCCAGCGCCGTCAGCTTGGACGGGTCGACGAACATGATCGAGAGTTCGGAGATCCGGTCGATGGTGCTCTCCACGTCTTCCCGGCTGTGGTTGGTGGCGTAGAGCAGCTCCTTGACCTTCTTCGACCGGGTGCCCAGGACGGCGTCGGCGCGGCCCGCCATCTCGTTGATAAGGCTCGGCCAGTCGACGTCCTCGGCGGCGACGCCGTTGACGGCGGTGGGCTCGAAGGTGGGTTGCTGTACCACCGCCGGGGCATTCGGCGGACCGGTGGCCGGCGCAGGTGCAACCGGGACCCCGGCCTCAGCCGGCAGGGGACGGCCCTGGGGGTCCATCGTGGGCAGTATCGAAGGGACGTCGCCGCCGCGGACCTCGATGCTGGTGGTCGGCTCCTTGCACACGGCCAAGACCTTGACCGGGTCGAGCTCGGTCTCGCGGAAGGCGTCGGTGTAGCAGCCCAGGATCTGACCGTCGCGGAAGATGACGATGCCGGACCGAACGTCGTTGCGCGCGATCATGGCGCCGCTGTGGCCGACCTCGCCGAGGTACTCGATCAAAGCCTCGGCCTTGACGAAGCGGGCCAGCAGCCCCTCGAACAACGACGTGCCGGTGAGCAACTGGTAGATGCCGGTCACCATCTCGGGAGTCAGGCTGATGACGTCGAGGACGCCGTCGCCCTCATCGATGTGGTCGCCAAAGGCGCGGAAGGCGCGCTCGCTGGTCGCCACCTCCCCCTCGGCGTCGTAGATCGCCTCGACCACGTTGCCCTCCGAGAACAGGAGGACGGAGCTGAAGCCGTCGCCGTTGAGGCGAACGTAGCCGTTGTGGCCGTCCTTGCCCAGGCTGCGGAGCAGCTTGGGGAAGTCCACGAAGCCCGCGGACAGGGACTCGTAGATCAGCTGGCCCAGGGGGACGGGGTAGAGCTGCATCGTCTCCGGGGCGCGGGTCTCGGGCCGAACGTCGGTGGCGCGCCGCATCGGGTGTTCCGCGGCGGCGGCAACCGGCTGGGGCGCTGCTTCCGGCTCGGGCTCGGGCTCCGCCTCGGCGACGGGCTCGGGCTCGGGCTCAGGCTCGGGCTCTGGCTCGGCCTCGGCGACCGGCTGGGGCGCCTCCTCCTCGGGCTGCTCCTCCGCTACCTCCGCCTCTTCCTCCTCAGCCTCGGCGGCCGCGGGCGGCTGGACGACGGTTGCCTCGGGGTCGGCGACGGGAGCGATGGCGCCGGCCGGTGAGCCGCCGTTCTGGTGCTGCCGGTTGGCCAGGAGCTCGGAGGTGGAAACCTTGATGGTCTCCTCGGCCGGGAGCTTGGCCTTGGAGTCGAAGGTGAACTCACCCTCGCGCCAGTTGAGCGCTTCGTAGACTACGGGCTCTCCCTCACGCTCGCCGTCGATGGCGTGAAAGAGATGGCCGAAGAGGAAGAACAGGGTCGCCTGTCCCTGGTCAGCGGTAAGGTGAAGGGTGCCTGTAGCGCGGTCTCGTTGGACCGTCTCCAGGATCCCCTCCAGTGGAAGTTCCGCAAGGTTGCCGCTGTTCTGCACTCGACCTATACCTTTTCAACAAGCGGGTCGACCCATGAAAAACGCCGAGTGACGCTGCATGGCCGAAGGGTTTAATACATTAACACATGGTCCTGCGAGTTCAGAAGTTGATTTTTGCGAATTCGCGCAGGAGCGTCAGACGGCGACGATTGGGACCTCACGTCACAACCAATAGCGCGTGCCTGTGACTTGAGGACGCTCCTGATTCGACATGCGCAAACGGTATGGAACGCTTCGTCGCGAATCCAGGGCCAGGCCGACCCCGCGCTCAGCCAAGAAGGCTGGGTGCAATGTCAGCTGCTCGGCGAGCGCATGCGTGACACCAGCCTGTCGCGCGTCTACACCTCCGACCTGGAGCGGGCCCGCCGCACCGCGGAGGCCGTCGCTGGCGATCGACCCGCGCCCATCCTCGAACCGCGCCTCCGCGAGGTCGACCTCGGCGAGTGGGAGGGGGCGACCAGCGCGGGGCTGGAGCAGGACTATCCCGAGCTCTTTAAGGCCTGGCTGCAGAGCCCTTCGTGGGACCTGGTCCCCGGTGGCGAGGGCGAGGACGCCTTCGAGACTCGCGTGTCTGCCGTCATGACCGACATCCTCGGCGCCGCCGCCGAAGACGACACGGTGGCCGTGGTCACCCATATCGGCGTCATCCGTCTGCTGCTGACGGTGATCGCCGGGACCCAGCGCAACAACATGCGCTGGCGCTGGGCAATCCACAACACCTCCCTCTGCAGCATCGACAGCCGCGCCGATTTCAGCGCATGGCGCGGCGGTGACGTCGCGGTTGTCGCCATCAACGACAACGCCCACATGAAGATGGTTCCCGCATGAGCTCGGCATTGAGTCAAACCCGGACGACCCCGACCGGCTGGGACGACAGCCTGCCCGAGAGCGCCCACCTGCTGCAGTCGTACCGATGGGGCGAGCTGCAGTCGCGCTTCGGCTGGGACGTCGAGCGCACCACTATTAACGTGGGCGGTGACGAGGTGCCGGTCTCCTTGCTGACCGCGGCCACCAGCACCCCCGGTGGCCGCCACGCCTATGTCCCTCGCGGCCCCGCCATTCCCCGGCCGCAAATGGCGGAGGCGATGGCCGCGCTGGCCCGCCTTGCTGAAGACCAGGGCCTGGCCTACATCCGGGTCGAACCCGACATCGAGGCCCCCTACGATCCACCCGAGGGGTGGCGCCCCGGCGCCACCACGCAGCCGGAGCACACGTCGATCATCGACCTCCGGCCGGGCGCCGACGAGCTGCTGGCCGGCTTCAAGCCCAAGACGCGCTACAACATCCGGCTGGCGATGAAGAAGGGCGTGCGGGTCGAGCGCAGCGATGACGTCGGCGCCTTCGCCGAAATGGCCCAGGTCACGTCGTCGCGACACCGGATCCAGCTGGCCGAGGAGCCGTACTACCGCGCCGTGCTCGAGCTCCTCGGACCCGCCGACATGGCGCGCCTCTACATCGCCTACCAGGAGGCGACGCCGTTGGCCGGCATCGTCGTCACCCGCTTCCGCGGCCGCGCCATTTACCTTTTCGGGGCATCGGCCAGGACCGGCCGTCAACTGATGCCGGCCTACCTGCTGCACTGGCAGGCGATCCAGGACCTCAAGGCGACCGGTGACGTGGAGTACGACCTCTGGGGGATTCCACCGGACGAGTCCCCTGACCACCCCTGGGCCGGGCTGTGGCAGTTCAAGAGCGGGTGGAATGGCCGGCGCGTCGTCTACGCCAGCGCGTACACATATGTCTCGAACGTAACAATGTGGCGCGCCGATCTAGCCGTTGCCAAAATCAAAGGTAACGTACGGCGGGTGAGATCAAAGCTACGCCGATGAAGGGCCTTAACACCCCCATGGACGCCAACAACCTGCCCGATATTGTCGAGGCTTTCGCCCAGGGTTACCTGCTGGTCAACGCCAATGGGGCAGTCGTCGCCCTTGGTTCGAGGGCGCTCGAGCTGCTGGGCATGACCGAGCGGCAGGCCGCGGGCAAGCACATCTCCAAGGTGGTGCGCCTCACGGGGATGGAGAACGCGATCTTCGAGGGACCGGAGTCGGTGCTGCAGCGGTGCTTGGAGACCGGCGCGGAGTTCAACGGCCCCATCAGCGGCCTGCGGGCGGAGACCCCCGACGGTTCGCGCTTCATCAACATCCAGCTTCGCCGCATGAGCTGGGGCGGAGCACTGGTGCTGGTCTCAGACGTGGCCGCGGTTCGCGAGGTCCTCGATGCCCACGATGCCCTCGTCAGCGTCACCAGCCACGAGCTGAAGACCCCGCTGACGGCGATCAAGGCGATGTCCGAGCTGCTGCTTGCTTACGAGCTCGGTGCCGAGGAGCGGCGCGAGATGATCGGCGACATCTACAAGCAGGCGGAGCGCCTGGAGACCCTGATCAAGGAAATCCTCGACGCCAGCCAGCTCGATTCCGGCCGGGTGCAGGTCGACATGTTCGAGCTGGACCTGGGAGCGGCGCTGGCCGAGGCCTTCGACGACCTCGAGACCCAGATCAACGGTCGAAAGCTGAGCGTCAAGCTCGGTCGCGGCCTGCCCCACGTCAAGGCCGACCCGGCCAAGCTCCGTCAGATCCTCGTGAACCTGATCTCCAATGCGATAAAGTACTCGCCGGATTCAACGGGGGTGATGATCCAGGCCACAGCAACCGAGGACTGGGTACGTGTATCGATCAAGGACCACGGAATTGGAATCAAGAAGGAAGACCGCGAGCGACTGTTCAAGAGGTTCCAACGGATCCCGGACCCCGGCAATCGCAACACCGCCGGCACCGGGCTTGGTCTTTACATCGTCAAGGGCCTGGTCGAGCTGCACGGCGGTGAGGTCGAGGTGAGCAGCACCCACGGCAAGGGCAGCACCTTCTCCTTCACCCTGCCGGTGGCGGAACCGGTCGCGCCCGCCAAGGAAGCCAGCGCGGCCGGGAGCCGTCGATGACGGAGGCCCTGCGCCGGATCCTGATCATCGAAGACGAGGCGGTCATCCGGAAGGCCATCCGGATGGCGTGCGAGAAGGAGGGCTACGAGGTCATCGAGGCCGAGAACGGCACCGAGGGGCTCAAGCAATCCGACTCCGGGCGCCCCGACCTGATTCTTCTCGATCTGATGCTGCCCGACATCTCCGGCTTCGACGTCTGTCGCGAGATCCGCAAGTCGGGCTCGCGGATCCCGATCGTCATCCTCTCCGCCAAGACCGAGGAGATCGACATCGTCGTCGGCCTGGAGATCGGCGCCGACGACTACATCACCAAGCCCTTCCGAGCGCGAGAGCTGCTGGCCCGCGTCGCCGCCCACCTTCGCCGCGCCCGCCAGGAGGAGCAGGGCGCTGATGGGCGCCTCAGCTTCAAGGACATGTCGATCAACCTCAACGAGCGGCGCGTCTTCCGCGGCGAGCGGGAGGTGGAGCTGACCCACACCGAGTTCGACCTGCTGGCCTTCCTGGCCACCAACGCGGGCAAGGTGCTGTCGCGGGAAAAGATCCTCAACCACGTGTGGGGCTATGAGTACCCCATCGAAACGCGGGTCATCGACGTCCATGTGCGGAATCTGCGGCGCAAGATCGAGGAGGACCCAGGCCGGCCTTTCTTCATCCTGGCAGTACCCGGGATCGGCTACCGCTTCACCAGCTCGGCAACCGCGGCCGCCAACTAGTCCCGGTCGGACCGGGGCGGGAACGCCAGCCGGAAGGCGCCCCAGGCGCAAGCGCCGCCAACCGCCACGTCGAGCAGCGCCTCGATCAACCTGTCGTTGAGAAGGTTGAACGGCGCCAGGACCAGGACCAGCACGGCCCCGAGTGCGAGACCGGCGAAGCCGGCCTGGCGGCGCCGGCTCAGTCGGACAGCGCCGCCCCGATGAACTGGCCCTTGGAGTTGCTGTAGGCGATCCGGTTGGTGAAGTAGCGTCGCGCCAGGTGGCGCTTGAGCTCGACGTAGAGGTCGGCGAGGGTCTGGTCCTCGCGCAGCCGGTCACGGAAGTCAACGTGGTCATTCTCCTCGGCGCTGCCCGCCAAAGCGACGTGGAGGTGGACGCGACGCGGGCCTTCGGCGGGGTACCGAAAGAAGGGGTAGGTCGGGAAACGCGGGTCGGGAACGTAGGCGTATCCCAGCTCCACGAGCGGGTCGACGAAGGCCTCGGCGGGCTCGAGCGCGTCGACCGAGACCTGGATGTCAAGGATGTCCTTGGCCACCAGGCCGGGAACCGCCGTCGAGCCGACGTGGTCGACGCGGACACACCTCGGGCCCAGCGCCTCACGCAGCCGCGTGGCCTCGGCTTCGAACTGCTCCGGCCAGGTGGGGTCGTAAGGCATCAGCACCACGGCGTCGGCCATCAACACCGGCGCCACCTGGGCCAGCTCGCGCTGGACGAAACGTCGGTCGGGCAGCATCGGGTGGGGAATCACCAGGTCGCTGTCGTCGACGTTGAGGTCGCGGTAGATCAGGATGTCGATGTCCAGCTCGCGCGGTCCCCAGCGAAGTCCGTTCTGGTTGCGGCCGGCCTCCACCTCGATCGTCTTGCAGGTGCGCAGCAGGGGGCGAGGCTCCAGCTCGGTGTCCACCTCCACGACCTGGTTGAGAAAGTCAGGCTGGTCGATGACGCCGACCGGCCCGGTGTTCTCCTCATCCGACGCCTTGATGAT
>JBARRR010000086.1:0-15265 GCA_049644325.1 Candidatus Dormiibacterota bacterium | reverse complement strand
GTGTGCTTGAAGTCCTCGATCGCCTTGGTCAGGTCCGCCTCAAGGGCATCATCCAGCTCCTTCTTGTCGGCGATGCGGTCGAGGACATCCTTGCCGCTGGAGGACATGTACTGGTGGAAGCCCTTTTCGAAGTCGCGCAGCTTGTCGACCTCGACGTCGTCGAGCAGGCCGCGGCTGCCGGCGAACAGGATGGTGACCTGCTGCTCGACACGCAGCGGCTGGTACTGGTCCTGCTTGAGCAGCTCGGTCATGCGCTGTCCCCGCTGTAGCTGTTGCAGGGTCTGCTTGTCGAGGTCGGAGCTGAACTGGGCAAAGGCCGCGAGCTCCCGGAACTGGGCCAGGTCGAGCCGGAGCTGGCCGGCAACCTGTCGCATCGCCTTGATCTGGGCCGCGCCGCCGACGCGGGAGACCGACGTTCCGGCGTTGACCGCTGGTCGGATGCCGGAGTTGAAGAGGTCCGACTCGACGAAGATCTGGCCGTCGGTGATGGAGATGACGTTGGTGGGGATGTAGCCGGAGACGTCGCCCTCGAGCGTCTCGATGATGGGCAGCGCGGTCAGCGACCCGCCACCGTTGTCGTCGTTCATCTTGGCGGCGCGCTCGAGCAGCCGGCTGTGGAGGTAGAAGACATCACCGGGATATGCCTCGCGGCCAGGCGGCCGACGCAGCAGCAGGGAGATCTGGCGATAGGCCCAGGCGTGCTTGCTGAGGTCGTCATAGACCACCAGCGCCTCCTTGCCCTTGTCACGGAAGTACTCACCCATGGCGCAGCCGGCGAAGGGTGCCAGGAACCAGAGCGCCGCCGGTTCGGAGCTGGTTGCCGCAACGATGATGGTGTGGTCGAGGGCCCCGTACTCGTCGAGGGTGGCCGCCAGGCGGGCAACGAACTGCGCGTTCTGGCCGACACAGACGTAGATACAGACCAGGTCCCCGCCCTTCTGGTTGATCACGGTGTCGATGGCGATCGCCGACTTGCCGCGCTGGCGGTCGCCGATGATCAGCTCGCGCTGTCCCCGTCCGATTGGCACCATGGCGTCGACCGCCTTGAGACCTGTCTGAACCGGGGTGTCGACGGGCTTGCGGGTGATGACACCGGGCGCCACCAGCTCAACCGGCATGTTCTCGCTGGACGAGATCGGCCCCTTGCCGTCGATCGGCTCGCCCAGCGCGTTGACCACCCGGCCGACCAGTTCTTCGCCCACCGGTACCTCGGCGATCTTGCCGGTGGTACGGACCTCGTCCCCCTCCTCGATCTCGTCGTAGGGGCCCATGATGATGATGCCGACAGAGTCCCGCTCCAGGTTCAGGGCCAGGCCCTTGACCCCGTTCTTGAACTCCACGATCTCGCCCGCCCGGACGCCCGCCAAGCCGTAGACGTGGGCGATTCCGTCGCCGATGTCGGTGACGACACCGACGTCCTCGGAGAAGATGGGCACGTCGAACTTCTGGATCTTCCGCTTCAGCAGCTCGGTGATTTCCTGGCTCTTGATTCCCATCTGTACTCCTAACTGGCGAGCAGTTCTTCGCGCATCTCGTTGAGGCGCCGGCGCACGCTGCCATCGGCGACCCTGTCCCCCTGGCGGACGATGACGCCGCCGATGATGCTGGGGTCGACGAGCACCTCGAGCTCGACATCACGGCCAAGCTTTTGGGCGAGCAGCTGGGCCAGCCGAGCACGGCCCTCGTCGGTCGCCTCGCTGGCAAGGGTGACCTGGAGCTCGGTGCGGCCCTCCGCCTCCGCCACCGACGCCTCGAACTCCTCCCGGATCACCGGCAGCATGTCGGTCCGGTGAGCCAGCACCAGCAGCTTGACGAAGTTCGAGCGATCGTCGCCTAGGTCATCCGGCACCAGGCCCAGCGCGATGCCGATGCGCTTGCCGTCGTCCAGCCGCGGGTTGTCGAAGGCGCCGGCAACGTCGGGATCGGTGAAGATGGCCGCCAGGCGCTCCAGGTCTTTGCGCCAGTCGCCGATTTCGTGCTTCTCGGTGGCCACCTCGAAGGCGGCCCTGGCATAGCTGCGAGCGGCGGCGCGGCTCTGCTCGGTCAAGCTCGCAGCTCGGCCTGCTGGATGGCCTCCTCGGCCAGCTTCATGTTGTCGGCGTTGTCGAGGTTCTTCTCGATGACGTGCCCGGCGGCGAACAGGGCCAGGTCGACCGCGGTCCGGCGGATGTCCTGGATCGCCGCCAGCCGCTCCCGGTCGATCTCGACTTTGGCCTTGGCCAGCTGGGCGTCGGTCTCGGCCCGGGCAACCTCACGGGCCCGGTCCTGGATGTCCTGGCCCACCTTCTCGGCGCGGCGGATGATCTCCTGGGCCTCGGCGGAGGCGTCCCAGAGGATCTTCTCGGCCTTGTCGTGGCTCTGCCTGATCGACTTGGCGGCGTCTTCGGCCTCATCGAGGGCCTGGTTGATGCTGCGCTGCCGCTCCTCGATCGTCCTCAGGATCGGCTTAAACGCATAGCGCGACAGCAGCCAGAGCACCAGGCCGAAGAGCACCAGGTACCAGATCAGGCTGATGTAGTTGACGCCGAAGCTGTCGAAGAAAGCCTGCATCTACCTGCTACCTGTGGGTCCGGGTCTCAACTAGCAGCCGCTACTTGGCGACGAAGAGCAGGATCAGCGATACGACCAGGGCGTAGATGGCGACGGTCTCGCAGAACACGATGCCCAGGATCATGACCTGCTGGAGCTGGTTGCGAAGCTCGGGCTGCCGGGCTATGCCCTCAACCGCCTTGCCCGAGACGTTGCCGATGCCGATGCCCGCGCCGACCGCGCCCAGGCCGATGGCCAGGCCCGCGCCCAGTAGCTGTGCTGCGTGTGCGTCCAAGTGGGGTGCCTCCTTACCTTGATTGATGTTTGTCGGCGCTCTCAGGCGCCGGCTCGCCGCTTTCACCAGAGTGCTCGGCGGGCTCCGAAACCAGGCTGATGTATATCAGGGCCAGGAGCCCGAAGATGAACGACTGGATCACGGCGACGAGGACCACCTCGAGGCCGTAGAAGACCACCGCCACCGGGCCGGCTAGGCCAACGATGACCGCGATCAGGATCTCACCTCCGTAGATGTTGGCGAAGAGCCTGAAGCTCAGGGAGATGATCTTGGCGAACTCGCCGATGGTGTGGAAGATGCCCACCACGAAGTCGATCACCCTCCCCTTCAGCAGCGCCGGGATATTGATGAACTCGGCGAAGTAGCCGATGCCATGGGTTCGCACGCCATAGACATGGATCAGGACGAACACCATCAGCGCCAGGGCCAGGGTCGAGTTGTAGTCGGCGTTCATCGCCCGGAAGAGGGGGAACTCGTCCGCGCCGTGCTTGACCAGGACCTGGCCGAAGCCCGGGATGAGCGCGATCCAGTTGTTGACCAGGAGCCATATCAGCAGCCCGGCAAAGAGTGGGAAGAGCGCCCCCCCGACGGCGCCGCCCGCCCCCTTGGAGAAGCTGTAGAGGCCGCCGACGATGTACTCCACCGCCGCCTGGCGCCTGCTCGGGCGCGCCGCCAGCTGGCTGGTGGCAAGGCGGACCAGGAGTACCACCACGACCAGGGCCACCAATGACGCCAGCATCGAGTTGGTGACCTCTACGGGGCCCACCTGGAACACCGGCTCGGCCCGGATTGGCGGCGCCTTGACGTCGGGGAAGAACGGCACCAGCTGGGCCGCGACGAACGCCAGGGTCACGAGTCTTCGTCCTCAGCGGCGATGTAGGCGCGCATCCCCCTGACCATCAAATAGATCGCCCCCGCGAAGCCGATCGCAGCCCCGACCAGGACTCCCGCAGGCTGTATCGCTGGTACAAGGCGATCTACTCCTAATCCCGCCAGGATCCCCAGCCCAACGGCCGCGAAAACCTGGAAAGCAACTCCGGATAAACGCGCAAACGACTGCCAGACTGTCATTAGAAACCTTCGGCAGCGGTCAGGATTCTAGCAAAACACCCGTATCGCCTGATCTCGGCTCGGGCTCGCCCGGCGGCATCAGCGCGCGCTGCTGCTCGATCTCGTGGAGACGGTCGCCGAGCAGGGTCGACAGCGCCACCACCAGCAGCACGACCACCACGGCCAGGATCTTGCGGTGGCCGTACAGCATCAGGCCGAGCCCCGAGGTGATCCCGGTGGCGGAGTAGAAGACCAGGCAGGTCTGCCGCTGGCTGAGGCCGAAGTCAAGGAGCTGATGATGGATGTGGGCGGTGTCGGGGTGCCCGATGGATATGCGCTGCCGCTGTCGCCGCACGATCGCCCATCCGGTGTCGATGATGGGAACGGCCAGCGCCGCAACCGGTACCAGCAGGGCGAACACCACCTCACCCTTGGCGATGCCGAAGACGCTGAGAATCGCGAGGGTCACGCCCAGGAAGTGGCTCCCGCTGTCGCCCATGAAGATCCGCGCGGGGTTGAAGTTGAACACCAGGAATCCCACGCAGGCTCCGATGAACGCGGCCGAGAGGAGGACGATGGTGAACTGGCTGGGCTCGTGCTGCTCGCGGTTGACCGCCGCCAGGAGCAGGGCGATGGCAACAATCACGGCCACCCCGCCGGCGAGGCCATCAACACCGTCAAGCAGGTTCATGGTGTTCTGCATCCCCACCAGCCAGATGATGGTCACGGGGATGGCCAGCAGCCCCAGCTGGACGACGTGGCCGCCGCCGAGGTTCACCGAGGTGATGGCGATGCCCAGGACCACCGCCGCTACCGCGATCAGGGCCTGGAGCCCGAACTTGAGTGCGGCGCGCATCTGGCGCGCGTCGTCGAAGGCCATGATCGCGGTGGTAGCCAGCCCCAGCCCCACCAGGATCACGACCTGGATGGGGTTGAAGCCGGTGTCTCGACCCTGGGGCCAGAGGAGCGTGAAGACCACCGCGGAGACGGAGAACCCGGCGGCCAGGGCGAGCCCGCCGAGGCGGGCAGTCGGCCGGTCGTGGATGTTGCGACCTCCCGGCTGAGCCACGGCGCCGAGCTTGAAGGAGAGCCAGCGCACGGGCCAGACCAGCGCCACCGTGACCGCCATCGCCACCAGCCCGGGCGCGACCGCCGGCGCGAAGTTCTGCACCAGGATCCGATAGAACTCGATCGACAGGGGGTTGTCGGCTGGATTGAGGACGGCGGGGATCATGCCGGGTACTATCACCCGGGGTCCTGTGGTAGCGGCCCGCGGAACTCGTCTATGAGCTGGTTGTAGGGGCGGGCGTCAATCCCGGCGCGGTGGAGCAGGTCGACCCCGGTCGTATCGCGATACTCACGCCGGTAGAGCACGTGGGCGACATTTGAGTTGATCAGCAGGGTGGCGCAGAGCAGGCATGGACTGTGGGTCAAGAAAGCCCACTTGCCCGTCTCGGTGGAGCCCGCCTTGGCCACGGCGTTGGTCTCGGCGTGGATGCAGGTGGTGCAGGGTTGGTCAGGGCCAGCGGGTCCGAGGCATTCATTGTTCACGCCTTTGGCGCCACCGTTGTAGCCGACGCCCAGCACCCTGGTCAGGTCGCCGCTGGTGATGACGGCGCCGACGGAGCGGCGGCGGCAGGTGCTGCGACGAGCCAGCTCTTCGGCCAGGCGCATGTACACCTCTTCGAGAGGAATGCGATCGGGGACCAGTTCCGGCCTCCCGTGGGGTTCGGCGGCGGATGAATTCAGCTGAGCAACCTCGGGGCGGGGATGGCACCCTCGCGGATGACCCGCGGCTGGGGACCGGTGAGATCGAGTATAGAAGAGGGCAAACCGAGCGGGCAGGCGCCATCGATGACCGCCTCCACCCTCCCCTCCATTTCCGCCATCGCCTCGACGGTGGTACGCGGAGGCGCCCCGCCCGCGACATTGGCGCTGCTTGTCGCCAGCGGGCCGGCCACCGCGGCAAGCAGCGCCAGCGCGGTCTGGTGTCCGGGGATGCGCACCCCCAGGGTCCCGTCGAGAACCACATGGCCGAAGCTCTCCACCGCAGCCGCGGTCGCCGGCAGCACCAGGGTCAGTGGACCCGGCCAGTGCCGGCGCGCCTGCTCATCTCCGGCCTCGCCGAACTCGACCCATGGGTCCAGCGCCGCCGCGTCGGCGGCCATTACAATCGCCGGCTGCGCGCGGTCGCGCGCCTTCGCCCGGTAGAAGCGCTCCCGCGCGGCCGCGCTCTGCGCCAGGCATGCAAGGCCATACACGGTGTCTGTCGGGAAGCAAACCAGGCCGTCCGCAGCCAGGATCCCAACCGCTCGCGCGATGCCCTCCGGCGTCGCCGGCAGCAGCACGGTCAAGGCTCCAGCACCAGGACACGGTCCAGCCCGGCCAGGTCGGGCAGTACGGTGCCACGCGATGGCTGGCCGGCCACCAGGGCGTCGAGGGCCTTCCGCGCCCGGGGGTCGAACTCGAGCAAGGCGACCCCGTCGGCCGCCAGCAGGCGGGGCAGCTCCGGGAGTAGCCGGCCGATTACGTCGAGGCCGTCGCGGCCGGCGAAGAGCGCCTCCTCGGGCTCGCTGGCCAAAACTTCCGGCGAGACCGCGCCGTCCCAGTCGGGGTCGATGTAGGGCAGGTTGGCGGCCACCAGGTCGAAGGGCCCCTCGACGCCGTCGACCAGGTCGGCGGCAACCAGCTCGACCCGGTCCTTGACCTCCAGCCGCTCGACGTTGCGGCGCGCCACCTCGAGTGCGCGCTCCGAGCGCTCCGTGGCGACCACGAGCGCCTCGGGGCAGTGGGCGGCGAGCGCCACCGCGATTGCACCCGAGCCCGTGCCCACGTCCAGGGCCCGCGGTCGATGACCCTCGCCGGCGCGTGCCTTCAGTCGCCGCAGCCCCTCTTCGACCAGCACCTCGGTCTCCGGCCGCGGGATCATCACCGCCGGCGTGACCAGCAGATCGAGGGACATGAACTCCCGCCTGCCACGGATGTAGGCGACCGGCTCGCCTCCCGCGCGCCGCCGGCAGAGGGCTCGAAAAGAGTCCACCTCGGCGACGGTCAAAGGCCTCTCGAACTGTAGGTAGAGGTCCATGCGGTCGATGCCCAGCACCTCCGCCAACAGCAGCTCGGCGTCAAGCCTGGGGCTGGACGAGCCGTGCTTGGCCAGGTACGGCGCAGCCCGCGCCACCAGGTCGAGAATCTTCTCGGACGTCACCTGGCGCCGGCGGCGGCGCCATCCTCACCGGCGAGCTGCCTGCTCCGCTGGGCCACCCGCAGCGGCTCAACGACCTGCTCCAGGTTCCCGGCCATGACCTCCTCGAGGCGATAGATGGGGCCGTCCAGGCGGATGTCGCTGATGCGATTCTCCTTGAAGTTGTAGGTCCGCACCTTCTCGCTCCGGTCACCGGAGCCCACCATCGCCCGCCGCTCGGCGCCGATCGCCTCCTCCTGCTCGGCCCGCTTTCGCTCGTACAGCCGTGCCGCCAGCACCTTGAGCGCCTTGGCCTTGTTCTTGTGCTGCGATTTCTCGTCCTGCTGGGTCACCACCAACCCGGAAGGCTTGTGGGTGATACGCACCGCCGAGTCGGTGGTGTTGACCGACTGGCCCCCGGGGCCGGTTGAACGGTAGACGTCGACCTCGATGTCCTCATCGCGGATCTCCACCTCCACCTCGTCCGGCTCGGGGAAGACCGCCACCGAGGCCGCCGACGTGTGGACCCTGCCCTGTGACTCGGTGGCGGGCACACGCTGCACCCGGTGCACGCCGGACTCGAACTTGAGCCGGGAGTAGGCGCCGTCGCCGCTGACCTCGAAGATGACCTCCTTGATGCCATTGCCCTCGGTGGCGGACATGCTGATGACGTCGATCTTCCATTTGCGCTGCTCGGCGTAGCGCTG
Organism: Candidatus Dormiibacterota bacterium; assembly: GCA_049644325.1. Classification (GTDB taxonomy): domain Bacteria; phylum Chloroflexota; class Dormibacteria; order DASZGP01; family DASZGP01; genus DASZHA01. Next base: position 7,500 of record JBARRR010000086.1, on the reverse strand, counting down.
GTACATGCGGAACAGGTCGCCAGCGAACAAGGCCGCCTCGTCGCCGCCAGTTCCCGCGCGGATCTCGACGATGACCGAGCGTTCGTCATTGGGATCCTGCGGCAGCAGCAGCGCCGGCAGCTCGGCCTCCAGCTCGTCGACGATTTCGGCCTGTCGGGCCGCCTCCTCCTTCAGGTACTCGATCATCTCGGCGTCGGTCTCGCCCTCCAGCAGCTGTCGGGCCTCGGCCATCGCCGACCGTGCCTGGGTCAGCCGACGGTTGGCCTCGACCACCGGGCGGAGGCTCTTCTGCTCCTTGCCCAGCTTCTGCAGCGCCTCCATGTCGCGCTGCACCGATGGGTCCGAGAGCTGGTCGTCGACCTCCTGGTAGCGCGTCAGGATCCCGTCGAGACGGGATGCCTCGGTCACCGCAGCATCTCCTGCTCCACCCGCTCGTCCTCGCGGACGTTGGTGAAGGCGGTTATCGCCACCTCCATCTGCGACGCGTCGGGCTCCCGGGTTGTGAGGTACTGCGCCGCCAGCACCGGCCACAGCAGGCGCTTCACCACCGGGTTGGCGCTGTGGCGGGCGCCGAGCTTGATGATCTCGTAGCTGATGCCCGCGATCACCGGGATCAGCAGGATCCGGGAAGCGATCAGAAGTGGCAGTGACGGCCGGCCGACAAAGGTGAAGACCACGATGCTGACCGCCACCACGACCACCAGGAAGCCGGTGCCGCAGCGCGGGTGCAACCGGCTCTGGGCGCCCACGTCGTCGGTGGTCAGCGGCTCGCCGGCCTCGAAGGCGTTGATGGTCTTGTGCTCGGCGCCGTGGTACTGGAACAGGCGACGGATGTCGGGGATAAACGAGATCAACCACAGGTAGGCGATCAGCAGCAGCGCACGGGTGACGCCCTCCACCGCGGTGAAGGCCAGGGAGCCACCGCGACGCTGCAGCGCGCCGCCGGCCAGCAGCGGCAGGCCGAAGAAGATCAGCCCGCTGAAGCACAGCGACGCGATGATCGTGATGATGATCGCGCCCCGCCCGATCTCGATGTCGTCGGCCTTGGCCTTGACGTTGGCCGACCACATCATCGCCGAGGTCCCCAGGTGCAGCATCTCGACCAGCCCGACCACGCCGCGGATGAAGGGCAGGCGGAAGAACCTGCCGCGGTACACAACGCTCTTCAGCTTGTCCTTGCGCAGGGCGATCTGACCGTCGGGACGGCGGGCGGCGACGGCCCAGCCGGTGGGGCCGCGCATCAGCACGCCCTCGATAACCGCCTGGCCGCCATAGAAGAATGGTGTTGCCGGCCGAGAGGCGGGCGCGGCCACAGCCCCGGTGTGAGGGGAGATGCTCATCGCGAAGCCGCCGGGGGCGATGAAGCTGCGGTCCCGGCGGGGGAAGCCGCAGCCATAGCTAACGCAGAGTCTTCCGGCTCTTGGTCAGGCGCTTCTGGAAGCGCTCCACCTGGCCGCCCGTGTCCACGATGCGCTGCTGTCCCGTGAAGAACGGGTGGCAGACAGAGCAAACTTCGGTCTTGAGCTCGGGCATGGTGGAACCCGTCCGGAAGGTGTTGCCGCAGAGGCAGTGCACCACCGCGTCGGGGTACCAGGTGGGGTGGATTTCGGCTTTCATCGCCCGGGGATTATATCGGAGCCCAAGTTCACCTCAGGCTCTCCTCCAGCTCTACCAGGCCGATTGTGTTGCCCTCGCTGTCTTTGAACCAGGCCGCCCGGCTGGGCCCGGTCACGGCGATGCCGTTCTCGGTCTTGAGGCCAGGGAAGTCGTACTCCTCGAAGACAACCCCACGCTCCTTGAGCCCATCAACCTCGGCCTGGATATCGCTGACAGTGAACCCCAGCTGGGTGTGCCCGCCCCGGTTGGTATTGGGCGTCGGATAGAGGGAAAATCGGGTGCCGCCAGCGGTTTCGAAAAAGACGCCGCCTGGCGCCTCAGCAGCCGGCTCCAACCCCAGCTTCTGGCGGTAGAAGGCCTTGGCCCGGTCCATGTCCGCGGCAGGCAGGGTCGTGTGGGACCTGATGTCCTTTAGCATGATTCTCCTCGTCTCTCTGGTGGTCGTGTAGTTCGAATTTTGCGCTAGAAGTTGCCGGCTGTGACGAATGGCTCGGTGGCCACGATGCCGGCGATCAGCACCGCCAGCAGCGTCAGGTAGGAGAGACCGATGACCGCCCGGGCGCTGCCGCTGACCTGGTAGTAACCAGGATGCTCGGGCTGGGTGAAGCGGCGGTACAGCCCGAAGGCTCCGAAGACCAGGATGAGCAGGATGATGGGGCTCGCCAGGTAACCGGTGATCACGCCCAGCACCAGCAGGCCAAGTCCGACGACGTTGAACCACTTGGACACGGCCCCCAGGATGCGGCCGCCGTCCAGCGGGCTCAGCGGGATCATGTTGAAGAGGTTGATCAGGAAGCCGTAGAACGCGAGTCGGGCGAAAAGCAGGCCCAGCAGGGGATCGCCGGCGGCGCCGATGGTCTGGGCGGCACCGAACATGGCCAGGGCGCCGAGGGTACCGGTGATGGGGCCGCCGATGCCGATGATGGCCTCGCTGCGAGCGTCACGTGGGTTACTGCGGAGGAAGATGGCCGCCCCCATGAACGGGATAAAGAACGGCACGGTGGCGTTGACGCCCTCGTATCGCGCCGCGATCAGGTGACCCATCTCGTGGACGAAGATCAGGGCCACGAAGCCGGTGGCGAAGGCGAGGCCGTAGAGCGGGTTCTGAGCGCCGAAGAAGAGAGCGTAGACCCCGATGTTGATCACGATCGAGATCAGGAATGGGGCCTTGGCCAGGGGGATGAGGATGAACTTCAGGCTGGCGCCGAGCTTGAGCAGCAGCAGGCCCAGGCTGGCGAGGCCGCCGAGGATGCCGGTTCGCTTGCCGTTCTTGCCAACCCGCTCCAAGGGCACGTCGGTGCGCGACCCGTCGGGGTTCTCCTGGTAATGGCCCTGGGACCACTGGGCACCCGGGTCCGCCGGCGGTGGGGGTGGCGGCGCGGCGGTGGGTGACTCCAGGTTCGGGTTCTGTTGGTTGCCGGCACGGCCGTACGCCGGTGGCGGATTGCCTCCGTCGTAGTCCACGCCTTGAGTATAGGTAGCCATTTTTGAGATTCGGGTTAGGACGGGCGACCCTCCGGGGGCGGCCCGTGGAGTTATCCCGCTTGAGATGTAGAACGCGACTTTGGCACCGTGAAATTCCCGATTCTGAGTTCGGGAAAGCGGGCCGTGAGCCGGGCCATCATGGTTTCCAGGCCCATCCCCCGGGTGCGCCGGGGTAGCTGTCGCAGCATCCACAGCGGATCGGTATTGAGAGCTCGCATCTGCACCTGGTCGATGCCATGCCGATCGATGGCGTCGGTGAGCGCCGCGACCTCGCCCTCGTCATCGCTCACCCCCGGCAGGCTGAGGAGGTTGATGGCCACCTGGCAGCCGCCCGCCCGGAGCATGCCAAGGGTCTCGTGGATCTGCTCCAGGCCATAGTCCTTGGGCCGGTAGTAGGCGCGGAAGAGGTCGTCACTGAAGCTGAAGATGCTGACCCTGGCTCCATCCAGGCCGGCCTCAACCATGGCGCGAATCACCTCGGGCCGGCTGCCGTTGGTGTTGATGTTGACAAACGCGTCGGGGCGTTCGGCCTTGATGCCGGCCACGATCTCGGGCAGGTCCGCGCGCATCAGCGGCTCGCCCTCGCAGCCCTGACCGAAGCTGACAATGGCGCTCCCCTCTCCGCCCAGGTGCCACAGGGCCAGCTCCACGACCTCGTCCGGCGTCGGACGGAAACCGATCCTGTCCTGGGGCGATTTCACCTCGCCCCACTGCTCCGAGATGCAGCCGACGCACATCGCGTTGCACGGCCCGGACGTGGGCAGCGACCCCTCCCATCTTCGATAGAAGGTGTTCTGGGCGGTGTAGCAGTTGTAGTCGGTGGCACAGCGGGCCAGGTGCCCGACCAGCCGGTTGGCGGGCATGTTGCGTCCGGCGGCCTCGATCGCGGCGCCGATGTCATGGCCGCGGAACTGGTCGGACTGCCACCAGTCGAGGGGATCGGTTCGGACCGCCGCCACCACCGGCCGGCCACGACGGAAGGCCAGGGCGGCATAGCCGAAGATGGGCAGGACCTCTACGTCTTCGTCCTCCTCATAGGCCGGCAGCAGGGTGCGCGTGTACCCGGGCGGCAGCACCGCGCCAACAGCCCAGCCGGCGTTGGGGCTGAGGCGGATGACCTCGCCATCGCGATCCCGCGCCAGCGCCATGCGCCCCGGGAGGCTGGCAATCGTGGCGCCGCCCGGCAACGGCATCCAGGTGGTGTCGCGGATCACATCCTCAGCGTCGCCGACCTCCCAGCCTGAGCGAGCCATGGCGCCGAGGTCGGCTTCTTCGATAAGCCGTCCACGGGGATCGGCATAGGCGAGGGCAAGCATGAGCAGAAGGCTACGCTAACCCCATGAGCGCCAAGGAGGCCGCCCGGTGGCTCTCGTGGTTCCTGGCGGGCATGATCGGTGTCTGGATCCTGATCCTGGTCTTCTACCTCAGCACCGGCGAATCGACGGTGGGAGCGGTGCTGCTGGTCGAATTGGTCGTGATCGTCGCCGGATGCCTGGTGTATTGGCTGCTCCGGACAGTTTCAAGTCGACGGCGAGGCTAGCTCTGGAGCGCCTCCGCCAGGGCGCGAGCGTAGTGGTGTTGGGTCTCGATCTTGCGCACCGTACCGCTGGCGCTGCGCATGACCAGCGACTGGCTCTCGGCCCAGCGGTCGTGGTAGTGCACGCCGCGGAGAAGCAGGCCATCGGTCACCCCCGTGGCGGCGAAGACCACCTCGTCCCCGCCGGCAAGGTCGTCGGAGGTCACCGCGCGGTGGGGATCGACACCTGCCGCCTCCAGCTCACCCGCCGCCTCCTCGTTGCGCAGCCAGGGCCGGGCCACCAGCTCCCCGGCCAGGCACTTGAGGGCGCAGGCCGCCACGGTGGCGTCCTCGGCGCCGCCGATTCCCATGACGGCGTCCACCCCGGAGTCCTCCATCGCCACGCGGATGGCGGCGGAGACCTCGCCATCACTGATCAGGGTGACCCGGGCGCCGGCGTTACGCGCCTCCTCGAGGATTTGCTGGTGGCGAGGCCGGTCGAGGATGACGATGGTCAAGTCGCTAACCCGGACCTTCTTGGCGAAGGCGATCCGGTTGAGGTTGTTCTCGACGGTATCGGTGATATCGACCGCGCCCTTGACCCGCGGGCCAACGGCGATCTTCTCCAGGAGCAGGCTGCCGGGCAGGCGCATCCGGCCGCGCTCGGTGGCGGCCAGCACCGCCATCGCGCCGGTGAGTCCGCGGGCCACCAGGCTGATTCCATCGAGGGGACCAATCGCCAGGTCGACCCGGGGGCCGTGTCCCTGGCCGCAGTGCAGGCCGCTGACCAGGTCCTCGCCAGGCTGGGGCGTGCCCACCACGACCTTGATGTCGGCGTCCATGTTGACCATGCGCAGCGCCTGGCCCATGGCGGCGGCGGCTGAGCTGCGCACCTCCTCCTGGTCCCCCCGGCCCATTAGCCGGCCGCATGCGAGGGCGGCGGCCTCTGTGACCCGGACCAGCTCCATGCCGAGGTTCTTCTGGGAGATCTCTGTGTCCTGAATCACGGCCAATAGCCTATGCCGATTGACCAGAGATGGGGGTAAATCGGATGCGACTGGCGCGTACCAGTTCTACTGCTGGCAGTCCTGAGCAGCCAGGCAAGGGATGGGGCCTAGATTGTGACCGTGGAGTCCTCCGCGCTCACTACCGTGGGCCGATCGGCCGAGCGTCGCCGCGCCGGCTCAGCCTGGGAGCCAGCCCCATCCAGGGATGAGATGCCAGCCCCGTCCACCGCCGCCGCGACGAACTCGCGGAACAAGGGGTGAGGCTTGTTGGGCCGCGACCGGAACTCCGGATGAAACTGCGAAGCAACGAAGAAGGGATGGTCCTTGAGCTCGATGATCTCCACCAGCTTCTTGGCCTTGTACTCGCCGGAAAAGACCATGCCCGCCGCCTCCAGCTGCTCGCGGTAGGCGTTGTTGAACTCGTAGCGGTGGCGGTGTCGCTCGTAGACGATCTTCTCGTCGTACGCTGCCTGGGCCCGGGTCCGCGGCTGGAGGGTGCATGGGTAGAGCCCGAGGCGCATGGTTCCGCCCTTGTCCGCCACGTCGCGCTGCTCCGGGAGAAGGTCGATGACGGGGTGGGCGGTGGCGAAATTGAACTCTGTGGAGTTGGCATCCGGAGCTTCGAGCATGTCGCGGGCGAAACCGACGACAGCGCACTGCATCCCCAGGCAGAGCCCTAGGTATGGAACGCGGTTGACGCGGGCGAATCGCGACGCCTCGATCTTGCCCTCGATTCCCCGGTGTCCAAAGCCCCCGGGGACCAGGATCCCGTCAACGCCATCGAGCGGCGAGAGATCGCCCTGCTCCAGCGTCTCGGAGCTGACCCACTTGACGTCGACCTTGACGCCATGGAAGAAGCCGGCGTGCCGCAGCGACTCGGTGACGCTCATGTAGGCGTCCGGCATGGTGATGTACTTGCCGACCAGCGCCACCGTGACCGTGCCCCGGGGCTCGTCGATGCGGCGGCAGAGCTCGCGCCAGGCCTCCAGGTCGGGCGCCTCGAAGTCGATGTCGAGCTCCTCGCCGATGACATCGGCCAGCCTGGCATCTTCCAGCAGTAGCGGCACCTTGTATATGGAGTCCACATCGGGCAGCGAGATCACTGCTCGGCTGTCGACGTCGGTGAAGCCAGCGATCTTCTCGCGCAACGCCTTGGCCACCGGCTGCTCCGAGCGCAGGCAGATGGCGTCGGGCTGGACGCCGATGCTCCGGAGCGAAGACACGCTGTGCTGGGTCGGCTTGGTCTTGAACTCCTCGCTGACGGCGATATATGGGACCAGGGTGACGTGGACGTAGAAGACGTTCTTCCGGCCCAGGTCGTTCTTGAGCTGGCGGATCGCCTCGAGGAAGGGCAGTGACTCGATGTCGCCAACCGTGCCGCCGACCTCGACGATGACGACGTCGGCGTTGCTCTCCCATGCCACCCGGGTGACGCGCTCCTTGATCTCGTTGGTGATGTGGGGAATGACCTGGACGGTGGCCCCGAGGTAGTCGCCGCGCCGCTCCTTGGCGATCACCTCCTGGTAGATCTTGCCGGTGGTGACGTTGCTGGCCTTGGACAGGGTGGCGTCGGTGAAGCGCTCGTAGTGGCCGAGGTCGAGGTCGGTTTCGGCCCCGTCATCGGTCACGAAGACCTCGCCGTGCTCCTGCGGGCGCATGGTGCCCGGGTCCACGTTGATGTACGGGTCGAGCTTCTGGAGAGAGACTTTGAGCCCTCGGGCTTTGAGGATGGTCCCGATGGAAGCTGCGGTGATGCCCTTCCCCAGGCTCGAAACCACCCCCCCTGTGACAAAAACGAACTTCGGCAACGTGCTCTCCTTGGGGGGTTTTTCCGATTCTAACAACGGCCACCCCGGGCGGCAAGAAAAACGCGTC